>NZ_JAHFUY010000004.1 GCF_023264895.1 Herbiconiux sp.
CAACTTCTTCGAGGGTGACAAGGTCGTGGTGACGCTCCCGGGAGCGGTCCTGCCCGGCGACTTCCACATCGCCCCGCGGAAGACCTACGGCCACGTCTCCGACGGCATGATCGCCTCGGCGCGCGAGCTCGGCCTCGGTGAGGACCACGACGGCATCCTGCGCCTGGCGACGCTCGGCCTCGACCCCGAGGTGGGCACGGATGCCATCGCGCTGCTCGGTCTCGACGACGCGGCCGTCGAGGTCAACGTCACGCCGGATCGCGGCTACGCGTTCTCCATCCGCGGCATCGCCCGCGAGTACTCGCACTCCACCGGTGCGGCCTTCCGCGACCCCGTCGACCGCGTCACCACCGCGACCGGCACCGGATTCCCCGTGGCCATCCACGACGAGGCGCCCATCCGAGGCCGCGTCGGCGCCACGGTGTTCGTCACGCGCGTGGTGCGCGAGGTGGATCCGACCAGGCCGTCGCCCGCGTGGCTGGTCTCCCGGCTCAAGCTCGCCGGCATCCGCTCGATCTCGCTCGTGGTCGATATCACCAACTACGTCATGCTCGAGTTCGGCCAGCCGCTGCACGGCTACGACCTGGATGCGCTCACCGGCGGCATCACGGTGCGCCGGGCGAATGAGGGGGAGACCCTCGAGATGCTCGACGGCCAGACCAGGAAGCTCGACCCCGAGGACCTCGTGATCGCCGACGAGAGCGGCGCCATCGGCCTGGCCGGCGTGATGGGCGGGGCCGCCACCGAGATCGGCGACGGCACCACGAACGTGCTCATCGAGGCCGCGAACTTCGACCCCGTGTCGATCGCCCGCACCGCCCGCCGGCACAAGCTGCCGAGCGAGGCGTCGCGCCGGTTCGAGCGCGGTGTCGACCCCAAGGTGGCCGAGGCGGCAGCCGCCCGAGCGGTGGAGCTGGTCGAGTCGCTCGCCGGCGGCCGGGCCGACGGTCTCGGATCGCTGCACCACGAGCATGCCGAGCCGGGTGCCGTGATGGTGCCGTTCGGCTACGTCTCGGGGCTCGTGGGCGTCGACTTCACCGACGACGAGATCACGGGCTCGCTCGCCGAGATCGGTGCGACGGTCGAGGAGACCGCCGCCGGGCTCGTCGTGGTGCCGCCGTCGTGGCGTCCCGACCTCACCGACAAGGCCTCGCTCGCCGAGGAGGTGGCCCGCATCGTGGGCTACGACCGCATCCCGAGCATCCTGCCGGTCGCCCCTCCCGGGCGCGGTCTCTCGGTCTCGCAGGTGACCCGTCGCCGCGTGGCCGAAGTGCTGGCCGCCGGCGGCCTCACCGAGGTGCTCGCGTACCCCTTCATCGGCACCGCCATGAACGCGGCCTTCGGCAGTGCCGACGGCAGCGAGGTCCCGGCCATCCGCGTGGCCAACCCGCTCGACTCCGAAGCGGCGCTCCTCCGCACCTCCCTCATCCCGGGCCTCATCGAGATCGCGCGCCGCAACCTCTCGCGTGGGCTCACCGACCTCGCGCTGTTCGAGCTCGGGCTCGTGTTCTCGCCCGAGGCCGGCCGCAGCTACGGCCAGGCCGCCCTGCCTCTCGGCGCGCGCCTGCCGAGCGCCGACGAGCTCGGCGAGCTGCACGGCGGCATCCCGCCGCAGCCCCGCCATGTGGGTGTGCTCGTGCTCGGCAACGCCGTCGACAAGCAGCCCGGGCAGCCGGCGGTGCCCGCGGGCGTCGCCGACGTGCTCGACGTCGTCGCGCTGCTCGAGTCGGCCCTCGCCGTCGAGCTCCGGATCGCGCAGGGCTCGCACCAGTCGATGCACCCGGGCCGCACCGCCGAGCTCTTCATCGAGACCGCCGAGGGCGAGCTCTCCGTCGGCTTCGCGGGCGAACTGCTGCCCGCCCTCGCCGCCGAGCTCGACCTGCCGCGCGTGGTGGCAGTCGCCGAGCTCGATCTCGACGTGCTGATCGCCGCGGCGGGCACGACGATCGACGTGGCGCCCATCAGCGGCTTCCCCGCCGCCACCCAGGACCTCTCACTCGTCGTCGCGGCCGATGTGCCGGCCGGGGACGTGCAGCGCGCGGTCACCGAGGGCGCGGGGGAGCTCCTCGAGAGCATCCGCCTGGTCGACGACTACCGCGGCGGCGGGCTCCCGGAGCACTCGAAGTCGCTCACCTTCGCGCTGCGATTCCGCGCTCCGGACCGCACGCTCACCGCGGCCGAGGCGAGCGACGCCAAGCTCGCGGGCGCCGCGCGCGCGGCCGAGCTCCACGCCGCCGCCATCCGGGAGTAGCCCGCTGCACACGCACTAGATTGGATCCATGGTCTACACAGTCGCGATCGCGGGAGCGAGCGGATACGCCGGTGGCGAGGTGCTGCGGCTGCTCGCCGCGCACCCGGAGTTCGAGGTGCGCACGGTCACCGCGAACAAGAACGCCGGCCAGCGCCTGATCGACGTGCAGCCGCACCTGCGTTCCTATGCCTCGCTCGTGCTGCAGGAGACCGACGTCGAGACCCTGAAGGGCCACGACGTGGTCTTCCTGGCGCTCCCGCACGGGCACTCGGGTGCGCTCGCGGCGGAGCTCGGCGACGCGAGCCTCGTGATCGACTGCGGCGCCGATCACCGCCTCACGAGCGCCTCGGCCTGGGAGACCTTCTACAAGTCGGAGTACCACGGCTCGTGGCCGTACGGCCTGCCCGAGCTCGTGCTCGCCGACGGCGGAAAGCAGCGCTCGAACCTCGAGGGCGTCTCGCGCATCGCGGTGCCCGGCTGCAACGTGACCGCGGTGAGCCTCGGGCTCGCTCCCGGTCTCCGTGCGGGCGTCATCCAGCCCGTCGACCTCGTCGCGGTGCTCGCCGTCGGCCCCTCGGGTGCCGGCAAGACCCTCCGCACCGACCTCCTCGCGAGCGAGATGCTCGGCTCGGCGCACGCCTACGGAGTCGGCGGAGTGCACCGCCACGTGCCCGAGATCGTGCAGAACCTCAGCGGCGCTTCGGGTGAGACGGTGACCGTCTCGTTCACCCCCGTGCTCGTGCCGATGGCGCGCGGCATCATCGCGACCTCCACGGCCAGGCTCGAACCCGGGGTGAGCGCCGCCGACGTGCGCTCCGCCTGGGAGCTCGCCTACTCCGACGAGCCGTTCGTGCACCTGCTGCCCGAGGGGCAGTTCCCGCGGGTCGCCGACACCCTGGGCGCCAACACGGCGCTCATCGGCATCGCCGTCGACGAGGCCGCCGAGCGCGTGGTCACCGTCACCGCCCTCGACAACCTCGTGAAGGGCACGGCCGGAGCCGCCATCCAGTCCGCCAACATCGCCCTCGGCATCCCCGAGCAGACCGGCCTCGCCGTGAACGGAGTCGCCCCGTGAGTGTCACCTTCCCCGCCGGATTCGAAGCGGCCGGCGTGGTCGCGGGCTTGAAGTCCACCGGCGCTCGCGACCTCGCCCTCGTCGTCAATCGCGGCCCCAAGTCGGCAGCAGCCGCCGTCTTCACGTCCAACCGCGCCAAGGCCAACCCGGTCATCTGGTCCGAGCAGGTCGTTCGCGACGGCCGCGTCGAGGCCGTCGTGCTCAACTCCGGCGGCGCCAACTGCTTCACGGGTGCCTTCGGCTTCCAGACCACCCACGCCACGGCCGAGGCCGTCGCGGCGGCGCTCGACGTGTCGGCCTCCGACGTGCTCGTCTGCTCGACGGGCCTGATCGGCGTGGGCGACCAGGTCTTCCGTGACAAGATCCTCGACAACGTGCCCGTCGCCGCCGGCGAGCTCTCGGCCGAGGGCGGGGCGGATGCCGCGCTCGCCATCATGACGACCGATTCGAAGCCCAAGGAGGCCGTGGTCTCCTCACCGGCCGGGTGGTCGATCGGCGGCATGGCCAAGGGCGCCGGAATGCTCGCGCCGGGGCTCGCCACGATGCTCGTGGTCGTCACGACCGACGCCGACCTCGACGCCGAGACGCTCGACCGGGCACTCCGCGCCGCCACCCGCGTCACTTTCGACCGGGTCGACTCCGACGGCTGCATGTCGACCAACGACACCGTCGCCCTGCTGGCGTCGGGCGCCTCCGGAGTCGTCGCCGACGAGGCGGAGTTCACCGAGGCCATGACCGCCCTCTGCCGCGACCTCGCGCTGCAGCTCCAGGCCGACGCCGAGGGCTCGAGCCACGACATCGCGATCGAGGTCGTGCACGCCGCCACGGAGGACGAGGCGGTGGTGGTCGGCCGTGCCGTCTCGCGCAGCAACCTCCTGAAGGCCGCCATCTTCGGCAACGATCCCAACTGGGGCCGCGTGCTCGCGGCCCTCGGCACGACGGATGCACAGTTCGACCCGTACGAGATCGACGTCTCGATGAACGGGGTCATGGTCTGCCGCCGCGGAGAGCCGGGCGACGACCGCGAGCTCGTCGACCTCACACCCCGGGCCACGCACATCCTGATCGACCTCAAGTCGGGCGACGCCACCGCGACGATCTGGACCAACGACCTCACGCACGACTACGTGCACGAGAACAGCGCGTACGCCAGCTGATGGGCACCGAATCCCCGCGGTCCCCGTCGTCGGAGCCCGAGTACTCGCAGTCCGAGGCCGAGCTCGCGCACGTCAAGGCCGACACGCTGATCGAGTCGCTGCGCTGGCTGAAGCGCTACCACGGCCAGATCATCGTGGTGAAGTTCGGCGGCAACGCCATGGTCGACCCCGACCTGCAGCGCACCTTCGCGGAGGACATCGTGTACCTCCGCTACGCCGGCATCCGCCCGGTCGTCGTGCACGGCGGCGGTCCCCAGATCTCGAAGATGCTCGACCGACTGGGCATCGAGAGCGAGTTCCGAGGCGGCTACCGCGTCACGAGCCCCGAGGCGATGGACGTGGTGCGGATGGTGCTCACCGGCCAGATCAGCCGCGACATCGTGAGCCACATCAACGAGCACGGCCCGCTGGCCGCCGCCCTCTCGGGCGAAGACGCGGGACTCTTCGAGGGCAGGCGCCGCGGGGTCGAGATCGACGGCGAGCTCGTCGACCTGGGACTCGTCGGCGATGTCATCGGCGTCAACCCGGAGGGTGTCATCGCGCAGCTCGACGCCGGCCGCATCCCGGTGGTCTCCTCGGTGGCGCCGGACGTCGACGCACCGGGCCAGGTGCTCAACGTCAACGCCGATGCCGCGGCCGCCGCCCTCGCCGTCTCCCTCGGCGCCGCCAAGCTCGTCATCCTCACCGATGTCGCGGGGCTCTACAGCGACTGGCCGAACCGCGACTCGCTCGTCTCGGTCATCGAGAGCGAGGAGCTCCGAGCCCTGCTGCCCTCGCTCGAATCGGGCATGATCCCCAAGATGGCCGCCTGCCTCGAGGCGGTCGACGGGGGAGTGCCCAAGGCCGCCATCATCGACGGCCGCGAGCCGCACTCCATCCTGCTCGAGGTCTTCACCCGGGGCGGCGTCGGCACCGAGGTGATCGGCACCGAGGTGATCGGCACCGAGGTGATCGATTCACCGGCCGCCCCTGCTCCCTCCCCGGCACCCTGACCCTGCAGCATCCCCGACCCGACACTGAACCGGAGGACCCCGTGCCCGGACCCGAGACCACGACCGTGACCGAGACGTCCTGGAAGGACCGCTTCGACACGTCGATCATGCGCACCATGGGCATGCCCCTGCGCTACCTCGTGCGCGGCGAGGGAGCCTACGTCTGGGATGGCGACGGCAACGAGTACCTCGACTTCCTCGCGGGCATCGCGGTCAACTCGCTCGGCCACGCGCATCCGGTGTTCGTCGAGGCGGTCACCCGTCAGGCCTCCACGCTCGCGCACGTCTCGAACTACTTCTCGACCCCGCCGCAGCTCGAGCTCGCCGAGCGCCTCACGCGCCTCACCGGGGCGGGCCAGGGCGGCCGGGCCTACTTCTGCAACTCCGGTGCCGAGGCCAACGAGGCGGCCTTCAAGCTCGCCCGCCTGAACTCGCACGGGCAGCGCACGCGCATCGTCGCCCTCACCAATGCGTTCCACGGCCGCACCATGGGGGCGCTCGCGCTCACCGGCAAGCCCGCCATGCGCGAGCCGTTCGAGCCCGTGCCCGGGGGAGTGGAGCACATCGACACCACGCTCGAGGCGCTCGAGGCCGCGATCGACGACACGGTCGCCGCGCTCTTCCTCGAGCCCATCAAGGGCGAGGCCGGCGTGCTCGAGCTGCCCGAGGGCTTCCTGCAGCGCGCCCGTGAGCTCACCGAGCAGCACGGCGCGCTGCTCATCCTCGACGAGATCCAGACGGGGGTGGGGCGCACGGGCACCTGGTTCTCGTACATGAACGCGGGCGTGGTCCCGGATGCCGTCACCATCGCCAAGGGCATGGCCGGCGGCTTCCCGATCGGCTCGCTCGTGACCTTCGGCTGGGCCTCGGACCTGTTCTCCCGTGGTCAGCACGGCAGCACCTTCGGCGGCAATCCGCTCGCCGCGGCGACCGCCAACGCCGTGCTCGGCGAGATCGAGTCGGCGGGGCTGGTGGAGAACGCCGCCCGCCGCGGCGCCGAGATCCGGGACATCATCGCGCGGATCGACTCTCCCTTCGTCTCCGAGATCCGCGGACAGGGTCTCCTCATCGGGGTGGGGCTCAACGAGCCGATCGCGGGCCGGATCGCCGAGGCCGCGCTCGAGAACGGCCTCATCATCAACGCACCGAACGACTCGAGCCTGCGCATCGCGCCACCGCTCATCATCGGCGACGACGAGGTGCGCGAATTCGGTGTGCGTCTCGGCCGCGCGTTCGAATCGCTATCCTGATCCTTTCGACACCGATCCCCGAGGCGAGCATGACCAGGCACTTCCTTCGCGACGACGACATCACTCCGGCCGAGCAGAGCACCATCCTCGACCTCGCGGTGCGCCTGAAGCGAGACCGCTTCCAGGCCCGCCCGCTCGAGGGGCCGCAGACGGTGGCGGTGATCTTCGACAAGTCCTCCACCCGCACCAGGGTGTCGTTCGCCGTCGGCATCGCCGATCTCGGCGGCATCCCGCTCATCATCTCGACCGCGTCGAGCCAGCTGGGCGGCAAGGAGACGGCGTCCGACACCGCGCGCGTGCTCGAGCGCCAGGTGGCCGCCATCGTGTGGCGCACCTACGCCCAGTCGGGCCTCGAGGAGATGGCCGCGGGCACCCGGGTGCCGGTGGTCAACGCGCTGTCGGACGACTTCCACCCCTGTCAGCTGCTCGCCGACTTCCTGACCATCCGCGAGCACCGCGGCGACCTCGCGGGCCTCACGGTCTCCTTCCTCGGCGACGGCGCGAGCAACATGGCGCAGTCCTACCTGCTGGCCGGCGCCACCGCCGGCATGCACGTGCGGATAGCGTGCCCGGCCGAGTACTCGCCCGCCCCCGACGTGGTCGCGGCCGCCGAGGCGCGCGCCGCCGAGACGGGCGGTTCGATCTCGGTGATCTCGGATCCGGCCGCAGCGGCCGACGGCGCCGACGTGATCGTCACCGACACCTGGGTCTCGATGGGCAAGGAGGACGAGAAGGCGGCGCGCGTGAAGACGTTCGGCGGCTACCAGGTCGACACCGCCCTGATGGCGCGGGCGAAGGACGACGCGCTCTTCCTGCACTGCCTGCCCGCCGATCGCGGCTACGAGGTCGCGGCCGACGTGATCGACGGCCCGCAGAGCGTGATCTGGGACGAGGCGGAGAACCGCCTGCACGCCCAGAAGGCGCTGCTGGTCTGGCTCTTCGAGCAGAACGACGCCGACACCGCTCCGGCGCGGAAGGCGGGCTTCTGATGACCGACGATCTGAGCAACCGGGCCGCGGAGGCCGGCGCGCTCTGGGGAGGCCGCTTCTCCGGCGGGCCCGCTCCGGAGCTCGCCGAGCTGAGCCGGTCCACGCACTTCGACTGGCAGCTCGCGCAGTACGACATCGCGGGCTCCCGCGCCCACGCCCGGGCGCTCGCCCGGGCCGGTTACCTCTCCGCTGAGGAGCTTGCCGGCATGCTCGGCGCACTCGACCAGCTGGCCGACGCGGTCGACAGCGGGGCCTTCAGCCCCGAGCCCACCGACGAAGACGTGCATTCGGCCCTCGAGCGCGGCCTGATCGAGTTCTCGGGGCCCGAACTGGGCGGCAAGCTGAGGGCCGGGCGCAGCCGCAACGACCAGATCGCCACGCTCGTGCGCATGCTCCTCCGAGACCACGCGGCCACGATCACACGGCTGCTCGTCGACCTGATCGACGCCACGGCGTCCCAGGCCGAGGCCCATTTCGAGGCGATCCTGCCCGGCCGCACCCACCTGCAGCACGCGCAGCCGGTGCTGCTCGCCCATCAGCTGCTCGCCCACTGCTGGCCGCTCGTGCGTGACATCGAGCGCCTCCGCGACTGGGATGTGCGTGCGAACGCCTCGCCCTACGGATCGGGTGCGCTCGCCGGCAACACCCTCGGTCTCGACGCCGAGCTCGTGGCGCACGATCTCGGCTTCGCCCACGGGGTGGAGAACTCCATCGACGGCACCGCGGCCCGAGACGTGGTGGCCGAGTTCGCCTACGTCATGGCCCAGATCGGCATCGACCTCTCCCGCTTCGCGGAGGAGATCATCATCTGGAACACCAAGGAGTTCGGCTTCGTCACGCTCTCGGACTCGTACTCCACGGGGTCGTCGATCATGCCGCAGAAGAAGAACCCCGACATCGCGGAGCTCGCGCGCGGCAAGTCGGGCAGGCTGATCGGCAACCTCGCAGGGCTGCTCGCCACGTTGAAGGGGCTCCCACTGGCGTACAACCGCGACCTGCAGGAGGACAAAGAGCCCGTCTTCGACTCGATCAAGACGCTCGAGGTGCTCCTTCCCGCCTTCACCGGCATGGTCGCCACCCTCACCTTCCACACCGAGCGGATGGCGGAGCTCGCACCGCAGGGCTTCTCGTTGGCGACCGACGTGGCCGAGTGGCTGGTCAAGCAGCACGTGACCTTCCGGGACGCCCACGAGATCACGGGATCCCTGGTGAAGTTCGCGGAGGACCACGACCTCGACCTCGACGAGCTGACGGATGAGCAGTTCGCGGCGATCTCGCCGCACCTGACACCAGCGGTGCGGGAGGTCCTCACGATCGAGGGATCGGTCTCGAGTCGCGACGGCTCCGGCGGAACCGCCGGCGTCCGCGTGCGCGAGCAGCGCGCCGCCCTGACCGAACGAGTTCGTGCGCTCGTCACCCAGACCCGCGCCATCCCGGGGAGCGGAGCATGAGCGCGGCGAAGCGGCCGACCGACTCCGGCGACCCGTCGAGGCGACCCAAGGAGGGGTTCTGGTACCGCCCGCTGTCCAAGCGCGCGACCATCGTCCTCGCCTGCGTGGCCGGCGCGATCATCGTCGGCGCGCTGATCGCCACCCCCATGCTCGGCGTCTCGCTGTTCTGAGTCGCGGGGCATGATCGACTTCGGTGCCGACGCCCTCGAGGTCGCGCCGCTCCTGCTCGGCGCCGTGCTCTCGCACGACTCCCCGGGGGGCGAAGTCGCGGTGCGCATCACCGAGGTCGAGGCCTACCTCGGGGTGGGGGTCGACCCCGGATCGCACGCCTTCCGCGGTCGTTCGAAGCGGACCGCCTCGATGTTCGGTGAACCGGGGCGGCTCTACACGTACTTCACCTACGGAATGCACGTGTGCGCCAACGTGGTCTGCTCACCCGAAGGGGAGGCATCCGCTGTGCTGCTGCGCGGGGGAGAGATCGTGAGCGGCGAGGACCTCGCCCGCGTTCGACGACCGACGGCGAAGTCGGATCACGCGCTGGCCAGGGGGCCGGCCAATCTCGTCCGGGCCCTGGGTATCACGCTCGACGAGGACGGAGCTCGTCTCGACGCGGCGCCCTTCGCTCTGACTCCGCCGACCAAGGCGGCGCGCGAGGTGGCAGCGTCGCTCCGCACGGGAGTCAGTGGTGCCGGGGGAGTGGAGCCGTTCGTCTGGAGGTTCTTCCTCGCGGGCGAGCCGACCGTCTCGCCTTACAAGCGCCATCCGAGGGCCGGATCCACGGAATCCCGGGGCGACACGCCCGGGATGCAGGCGTGATTTGCGGGGTCCGAAACATCCACGTAATCTTCTAACTCGTCACCCCACAGGTGCGGAAAGCGGAAGAGCTTACCGGCCTCAAGCGGGACATCAATCCGAACCAATTCTGATCCGGGCAGATTCTAAAAGAGCACTGGCTCTTGAAGAGTCCTGGATCGAAGCGTAGGATTAAACCCCTTCCAGATCGTTGAACTCCTCAAGTCGGTTTGACAAACGGAATGCGAATGGTAGGGTTGAGAAGTTGCCCGGAGGGCCGCCAGCTGTGGTTGGTGGGGCCGGTGCGTCCGATCCTTGAGAACTCAACAGCGTGCACAATGTCAAATGCCAAAAACCCGTTGACTGACCTTTTGGTTGGTCGCGGATTCCTTTTGGGAACCATTTAAACAAAACAAAGCAAGTCAGTAATGATTTGTTCTGTCAGTTTCAAACTTGCAAGTCAGTGAACCTATTCCGGTTGCTGGTTTGTGCGTAAACATTTACGGAGAGTTTGATCCTGGCTCAGGACGAACGCTGGCGGCGTGCTTAACACATGCAAGTCGAACGGTGAAGCAGGAGCTTGCTCTTGTGGATCAGTGGCGAACGGGTGAGTAACACGTGAGTAACCTGCCCTTGACTCTGGGATAAGCGTTGGAAACGACGTCTAATACCGGATACGAGCTGAGACCGCATGGTCATCAGTTGGAAAGAATTTTGGTCAAGGATGGACTCGCGGCCTATCAGCTTGTTGGTGAGGTAATGGCTCACCAAGGCGACGACGGGTAGCCGGCCTGAGAGGGTGACCGGCCACACTGGGACTGAGACACGGCCCAGACTCCTACGGGAGGCAGCAGTGGGGAATATTGCACAATGGGCGAAAGCCTGATGCAGCGACGCCGCGTGAGGGATGACGGCCTTCGGGTTGTAAACCTCTTTCAGCAGGGAAGAAGCGAAAGTGACGGTACCTGCAGAAGAAGCACCGGCTAACTACGTGCCAGCAGCCGCGGTAATACGTAGGGTGCGAGCGTTGTCCGGAATTATTGGGCGTAAAGAGCTTGTAGGCGGTTTGTCGCGTCTGCCGTGAAAATCCGAGGCTCAACCTCGGACTTGCGGTGGGTACGGGCAGACTAGAGTGTGGTAGGGGAGACTGGAATTCCTGGTGTAGCGGTGAAATGCGCAGATATCAGGAGGAACACCGATGGCGAAGGCAGGTCTCTGGGCCACTACTGACGCTGAGAAGCGAAAGCATGGGGAGCGAACAGGATTAGATACCCTGGTAGTCCATGCCGTAAACGTTGGGAACTAGGTGTGGGTCTCATTCCACGAGATCCGTGCCGCAGCTAACGCATTAAGTTCCCCGCCTGGGGAGTACGGCCGCAAGGCTAAAACTCAAAGGAATTGACGGGGGCCCGCACAAGCGGCGGAGCATGCGGATTAATTCGATGCAACGCGAAGAACCTTACCAAGGCTTGACATATACGAGAACGGGCCAGAAATGGTCAACTCTTTGGACACTCGTAAACAGGTGGTGCATGGTTGTCGTCAGCTCGTGTCGTGAGATGTTGGGTTAAGTCCCGCAACGAGCGCAACCCTCGTTCTATGTTGCCAGCACGTAATGGTGGGAACTCATAGGAGACTGCCG
>NZ_JAHFUY010000119.1 GCF_023264895.1 Herbiconiux sp.
AGGCCGACGACAGCGAGATCGTGACCGGCCGCAACTCGGTTGGCGAGGCGCTCCGCGCGAAGATCCCCGCCACGGCGCTCTACGTCGCCTTCCGGGTGGAGGTCGACGAGCGCGTCAAGGAGGCGCTCTCGCTCGCCACCAAGCGCGGCATCCCCGTCATGGAGGTCATGCGGCCCGAGCTCGACCGGCTCTCCGGCCACGACGCCGTGCACCAGGGGCTCGCGCTCAAGGTGCCGCCGTACGAATACGCGCACCCCGAGACCCTCCTCGACCAGGTGCAGCGCCGGGGTCAGAAGCCGCTGTTCGTGGCCCTCGACGGCATCACGGATCCGCGGAACCTCGGTGCCATCATCCGCTCGACGGCCGCGTTCGGCGGTCACGGCGTGATCGTGCCCCAGCGCCGCTCGGTGGGCGTCACGGCCTCGGCCTGGAAGACCTCCGCGGGGGCCGCGGCCACCACGCCTGTCGCGATGGCCTCCAACCTCACCCAGACGCTCAAGGCCTTCAAGGCCGCCGGCGTGTTCGTGGTGGGTCTCGACGGCGGGGGAGACACGGATCTGCCGGGCCTCGACTTCGCCGACGGGCCGATCGTGGTCGTGGTCGGGAACGAGGGCAAGGGCCTCTCGCGCCTCGTCACCGAGACCTGCGACGCCATCGTCTCCATCCCGATCGCATCGGGCACGGAGTCGCTGAACGCCGGCATCGCCGCCTCGGTCACCCTCTACGAGATCGCGCGTCAGCGTGGGGAGAAGAAGGCCACCAAGGCCGCGTCGAAGGCAGCGGCCTACGCGGCGAAGGTGGAGGCCGAAGGGGCCCCCACCACCGAGGCCTAGCCCTGCAGACCTAGACCGTCAGGCGCCAGTCGGTCTCGTCGTCGTCCGCCACCGGGATGGGCAGCGTGAACGCCCCGGTCGGCGGATCGATGACGGTCGCCTCGTCGCGCCGGTGCCGCAGCACGCTGTCGATGTAGTCGGTGAGCGCCTCGGCGAGCGGCACGTCGCGGTTCTGCCGCTGGCTCATGAACCAGCGGTGCTCGAGCAGCTGGTGGAAGATCTCGGCCGGCTCGAGCTTGCCCCGCAGGTCGCGCGGGATGGCGCGGATGACGGGCTCGAAGACCTTCGCGAGCCACTCGTGAGCCACCATCTCCTCGTCGTACTCCTTGCGGCCGTAGGTGGCCGTGTAGGAGTCGAGGTCGTTGAGCAGCCGCCTGGCCTGGTTCTCTTGGGCGTCGAGCCCGGTGAGCCTCAGCAGCCGTCTCTGGTGGTGGCCCGCATCCACCACCTTGGGCTGGATGCGCACCGTGGTGCCGCCCTCGGTGGTCTTGATGGCGAGCTCCTCGATGTCGAAGCCGAGGTCGTTGAGCCGGTCGACGCGCTCGTTGATGCGCCAGCGCTCGGAGGAGCTGAACGACTCGGATCCCGTGAGCTCCTTCCAGAGCGAACGGTAGGCCGCCACGATGCCGTTGGAGACGGTGATCGGATCGAGGTCCTCGTCGGCTCGACCGCCGGCCTCGAGGTCCATGAGCTCGCCCGCGATGTTGACGCGTGCGATCTCGAGGTCGTTCTCGCGCTGGCCGTTCGAGAGGCCGTCGTAGAGCTGGCCGGTCTCGGCGTCGACGAGGTACGCGGCGAACGCGCCCGCATCCCGCCGGAAGAGGGTGTTGGAGAGCGAGACGTCGCCCCAGAAGAACCCGGCGATGTGCAGGCGCACGAGCAGCAGGGCGAGAGCGTCGACGAGCCGGGTGGCGGTGTCGGGGCGCAGCATCTGCGAGAACAGCGCCCGGTAGGGGAGCGAGAACTTCAGGTGCCGGGTGACGAGCACCGAGCGGAGCTCATCGCCGTCGACACCGGTGCGGTTCGTGATCACGGCGAGCGGGTCGACGCACGGGATGTCGAGCCGCTGCAGGTTGCGGAGCATGTCGTACTCCCGCTTGGCCATCTCGTCGGTCGTCTCCTTGATGGCGACGACGTGGCCCGAGAGGTGCGCGAAGCGCACGAGGTGGCGGGAGATGCCCTTGGGCAGCGCGGCGATGTACTCGTCGGGCCACTCGTCGAGGGGCAGCTGCCACGGCAGATCCAGCAGAGCCGGATCCGCCGTGGCAGAGGTGATCGAGAGGGAGGTCGTCACCGTCAGCTGACGACGGCCTTGTTGCCGAGGCGCTCGCCCGACTCGAGGTCGAACAGGTGCACGTGGTTCGGGGCCGCCGTGAGGTAGACCTTGTCGCCCACGAACGGGTGCGAGCGGCCGTCGACGCGGGTGACGATGTCGGTGCGCTTGCCCTCGATCTCCGAGTGGCCGTAGAGGTAGCCGTCGGCGCCGAGCTCCTCGATCAGGTCGACCGTCACCTCGAGACCCTCGCCGGGGGTGGAGGAGAGCACGATGTCCTCGGGGCGCACACCGATGGTGGCGCTCGTGGCGGAGGAGCTCGCGAGGGTCTCGCGGTCGACCGGCACCACGGAGGTGCCGAACTTCACGCCCGCGTCGGTGAGGTCGGCGTGGAAGAGGTTCATGGCGGGGGAGCCGATGAAGCCTGCGACGAACACGTTGTTGGGCTTCTCGTAGAGGTCGCGCGGGGTGCCGACCTGCTGCAGGAGGCCGTCCTTCAGCACGGCGATCCGGTCGCCCATGGTGAGGGCCTCCGTCTGGTCGTGGGTGACGTAGACGGTGGTGACGCCGAGGCGACGCTGGAGGCCCGCGATCTGGGTGCGGGTCTGCACTCGGAGCTTCGCGTCGAGGTTCGACAGCGGCTCGTCCATGAGGAACACCTGCGGCTGACGCACGATGGCGCGGCCCATGGCGACGCGCTGGCGCTGGCCGCCGGAGAGGGCCTTGGGCTTGCGGCTGAGGTAGGGCTCCAGGTCGAGCAGCTTCGCGGCCTCGAGCACGCGGGTGGCCCGCTCGTCCTTGCCGACGCCCGCGATCTTGAGCGCGAAGCCCATGTTCTCGGCCACGGTCATGTGCGGGTAGAGGGCGTAGTTCTGGAAGACCATAGCGATGTCACGGTCCTTCGGCGGGATGTCGGTGACGTCGCGGTCGCCGATCAGGATGCGACCCTCGTTGACCTCTTCGAGGCCGGCGAGCATGCGCAGGGAGGTGGACTTTCCGCAGCCGGAGGGGCCGACGAGCACGAGGAACTCGCCGTCGGCGATCTCGAGGTCGAGCTTGTCGACCGAGGCGCGCGTGGCGCCCGGGTAGATGCGGGACGCCTTGTCATAGGTGACAGATGCCATGATTCATTTCTCCTTCACCGGCAGGTACGTGCCGGACGATCCGTAGTGATGGATGTGATGCCGGGTCGACGTCGTCGGCGGCCCACCGCACATTATGTCACGGGTGTAGGAGTACAGGATGTGCGCGGTCAACTCCCAGATCAGGTCCCTACTATCCTTGAGTCATCCCCCACGACCCCCGGAGTAGTACACGCATGAGCATCAGCGGAGCCGAAGACCCACGGCAGTCGAAGAATCAGCGACGTGAGGCGGCCCGCGAGAAGGCCAAGCAGCTCCGGGAGAGCCAGCGCAAGAAGGATGTGCGGAACCGCGTCATCCTGATCAGCTCGCTGAGCGTCGTCGTGATCGCGATCATCGTGGGCGTGACGCTCGTCATCACCTCGACCATCCGCCCCGCCGGCCCCGGCCCGGCGAACATGGCCAGCGACGGCATCCAGATCGGCGCGGGCCTCGTGGCCGTCGAGACCCCGGCGCTCGCCGCGGGCGAGGAGCCGGTGCCGACGGTCAACGACCCCGACTCCGGTGTCGTCGACATCCGCACCTACGTCGACTACCTGTGCCCCTTCTGCGGCCAGTTCGAGGCCACCAACAACGAGCAGATGACCGAGTGGATCGAGTCCGGCGCCGCCACCGTCGAGGTGCACCCGCTGTCGATCCTCGACCGGGCCTCGCTCGGCACGCGCTACTCCACCCGCGCCGCCAACGCCGCATCCTGCGTGGCGAACTACGCGCCGGACCAGTTCTGGAACTTCAACAAGCTGCTCTTCGAGAACCAGCCCGAGGAGAACTCGGAGGGGCTCGACGACGCGACGCTCAAGGAGCTCGTGGGTGAGGCGGGTGTGACGGACCAGGGCCGGATCGACACCTGCATCGACGACGTCGAGTTCCGCGGCTTCGTGGCCGACTCCACGTCGCGTGCGCTGCAGGATCCGCTGCCCGGCACCGACGAGCCCGTCAAGGGAACGCCGACCGTGCTCGTGAACGGCCAGAAGTACGAGGGCTCGATCACCGACGCGGATGCCTTCGCGGCCTTCGTGGTGCAGGTCGCCGGCGAGGCCTACGACACCTCCACCTCGACGCCCACGCCGACCCCGACCGAGGCCCCCGCCCAGACGCCCGCTCCGGCCGAGACGCCTGCTCCGGCCGAGACGCCGGCGGGCTGACCCGCCCGGCCCCGGGCCCTGCGGGGCTCGTGGCTACAATGAGGTGTCCCACACCAGCCGGCCTGGCGCAATTGGTAGCGCACCGCTCTTGTAAAGCGGGGGTTACGGGTTCGAGTCCCGTGGCCGGCCCCATTCGTCCCGATCGCCCACCTGCCTAGCTGCGGGGCGGGCTGGGGGGTAGCGGATAGCGCCATTCGCTCTCCGCTCCGTCAGCAGGATCGCCGGTCCAGCGCACGGTGATCGTCGAATCGGTCGTGCCCATGGTCCGCAGGGCGATGAAGGTCATGACCTCGTCGGGCAGGAGGTCGGGCCCGCCATCGACGGCCTCCGGCCCTATCATCGACTCGTGCGCGGAGACGGTGACGCCGTGAGCGATCGCATCTCCGATGTTCTCGAGGATGTATCTGTCACCCTGGAAGTGCTTCAGAGACCATCGCACGCGGGGCTGAAGCGCCGCGGCCAGGAGAGTGTTGGGATCGCGCTCGCGGGCGGCCAGGCTCTCGACGGAGTCGGCAATGCGGGTGAGGGCGTCTATCGTGAGGGCGGATGCGCGCTCGGCGCGCTCGGCGGCGGCTTCGCTTGCGCGCTGAGCCCGTTCGGCATGTCGGGCGTCTGACGCGGCCTTCTCGGCATCCTGCCGCTGACCGCGGCGTGTGAGCAGCACCGTGGCGGACACACCGGCCAGGGCGACCAGCGTGGCGATCGCCTGGATGAGTGTCGCTACGCCATCCCAAGCCATGCGGCGACCGTATCAGCTGCCCACGACTCGGGAGTCGGGCATCAGAGAGGTGCGGCGGTCGAGGGTGAAGGAGATGGTGAGGACCACGAGGCCGAGGGCTGCCAGGGCGACGCCGACGGCGGCGGGGGAGAGGTAGCCGAAGCCCGCCGCGATGACGACCCCGCCGAGGGCCGCGCCGAGGCTGTTGCCGACGTTGAGGGCCGAGTGGTTGAGGGCCGCCGCGATCGACTGGGCGTTGTGCGAGACATCCATGAGCCGGGTCTGCACCGCGGGCGAGCACGCACCGGCGAAGATGCCGATGAAGAAGATGCTGATGAGCAGGCCTGGGACGGTCTGCGCGGTCAGGGCGAACGCCAGCACCGAGAGCCCTACGCCGACGAGGCCCAGGGCGAGCGACAGCTTGACCGAGCGGTCGGTGAGCCAGCCGCTCACGAAGGTGCCGATGGTCATGCCGACGCCGAAGACCACCAGCACCCACGGCACGAAGCCCTCGTCGAGCCCCGTCACGTCGGTCACCACGGGCGCCACGAAGGTGTAGACCGCGAAGATGCCGGCGAAGCCGATCGAGCCGAGCAGCAGCGTGAGCCATACCTGCGCCCGCGTGAAGGCCGAGAGCTCGTTGCGGAGGGTGGCGGTCGGATCACCCGGCTTCAGCGGCACCGCGATGGCGATGGCGATGAGGGTGACCACGAAGATGACGGTCACGAGGAGGTAGGTGCTCCGCCAGCCGAACGACTGCCCGAGATGTGTGCCGATCGGCACCCCCACGACGTTCGCGATGGCGAGACCGCCGAGCACGAAGGCCACACCGCGGGCGCGCTTTCCCGGCCCCATGAGGGATGCCGCCACGAGCGACGCGATTCCGAAGTAGGCGCCGTGCGGCAGAGCGCTGAGGAAGCGGGCCACGAGCACGAGCTCGAACGAGGGCAGCACGGCCGAGAGCAGATTGCCCGCCACGAACACGCTCACGAGCCCCACGAGCAGGCGCTTGCGCGGCCAGCGGGCCGCGGCCGCCGCGATCGTGGGAGCCCCCACCACGACACCCAGCGCATAGGCCGACACGAGCCACCCGGCCTGCGCGTTCGCGGCGGCCGGGTCGGCGGCGTACTGGGCCGGCAGGAGGTCGGCCGCGATGTTCGGCAGCAGCCCCATCGTGACGAACTCCGTCACACCGATGCCGAAGCCGCCGAGCGCGAGCGCGAGAAGCGCGAGCCGGCGCCGCGCGGGAGAGTCCACGCCCGGCCCGCTCAGAGGCTCGAGAGGTGCTGCTCGACCTTGATCCGGCCTCGCGCGCGGGGCTTGCGCGCCCGCTCGGGGAGCCCGCCCACGTAGAGCCAGCCGAGCAGCTCCTCGTTCGCCTCGAGGCGATGGGCCTTGCGCACAGCCTTCGTGCGGGTGAGCGAGCCCGTCCGCCAGAAGACCCCCCAGCCCGCCTCGTCGAGCAGCAGCGAGATGTTGTGGGCCACTCCGGATGCCACGGCCTCCTGCTCCCAGCGCGGCACCTTCTTCGAACCCAGCGAGGCGACGATCGCGAGGATCAGCGGGGCCCGCCTGGCCTTCTGCCGGTGCTTCTCGGCATCCTTCCCCTTCTTGCCCTCCGCCTTGGCGAAGCCGTCGCCGACGCGGTCGCGGGCGTCACCGCGGATCTCGATGACCCGCCACGGGCGCAGACCGCTGTGGTCGGCGAGCTGGCCGGCCGCCTCGACGACCGAGACGATCTCGGCGTGGGTGGGCGAGACATCCGTGACCTTCGACGACGACCGCCGGGCGAGCATCGCCTCGCGGGCGCCGCTCACGCCTCGTCGGCCGATTCGAACGTGAGCGAGACGGAGTTCATGCAGTAGCGGTCGCCCGTGGGGGTCTGCGGGGCGTCGTCGAAGAGGTGCCCGAGGTGGGAGCCGCAGTTCGAGCAGCGCACCTCGGTGCGCACCATGCCGAGCGAACGGTCCTCGATGAGCTCGACCGCGTCGGAGCCGCTCGGGTCGTAGAAGCTCGGCCAGCCGCAGTGCGAGTCGAACTTGGTGGTGCTGCGGAACAGCTCCTGGCCGCAGGCCTTGCACTTGTAGACGCCCTCGCGGCTCTCGTCGAGCAGCTCACCCGTCCACGGCCGCTCGGTGGCGGCCTGGCGGAGCACCGCGAACTCCTCGGGCGAGAGCTCGCTCTGCCACTCGTCGTCGGACTTGGAAACCTGATAGCTCATTGCTGCTCCTGCGTGTGCTGGGGGACCTTCGATCATCCCACTAAACTCTGGCAGGTGCCCGACCACGCCCTCATCACCAAGCCCTGGAGCGAGCTCTCGATCGAGGAGCTCTACGCCTTCGTGAAGCTCCGCACCGACGTCTTCCTGGTGGAGCAGAAGGTCGACGAGGCGGAGCTGGACTGGCGCGACGCCGAACCGACGACGCTGCACTACTGGGTCGAGCGCGAAGGCGTGACGGCCGCCTACCTCAGGGTGCTGGAGGACGCCGAGCCCGAGCACGCCGACGCCCGCCGGCTGATCGGCCGCGTCGTGGTGCATCCGGATCACCGGGGCGCGGGCCTCGCGCTCGCCCTGCTCGAGCGGGTCGTGGCGGACTGGGGGCACGAGGCGCTCCTCCTGCACTCCCAGAGCTACATCGCACCGCTCTATGCCCGCGCCGGTTTCGAGGCGTTCGGCGAGGAGTACGTCGAAGCGGGCATCCCGCACATCTCCATGTACCGGGCCGGCCGCCCGGACTGACGGGGCCTCGCGTGGCTATCGGCTCCCGCCAAGCCCCGCGCCAATATGATGTGGCTCATGTTGGACGACCGCGACACCCGAATCCTCCGCTTCGAGCGGAGCTGGTGGCGGCACGCGGGCGCGAAGGAGCAGGCCATCCGCAAGGAGTTCGGCCTCTCCTCGGCCCGCTACTATCAACTCCTCGGTGCGCTGATCGACTCCCCGGCCGCTCTCGCCCACGACCCGATGCTCATCAAGAGGCTCCAGCGGGTGCGCGACGCGCGCCTGGCCGCACGCTCCGCCCGCCTCCTCTCGCGCGACGACTAGGACACCCCCTCACCCATGTCATTCCCAGAGGACAGCTTCGACCGCCTGCCCGCCCACCGAGAGCGCGTGGGTGCCCATCGCGGACCGGCGCCGCGCGGTCGCGGTTGGATGGTGCTCGCCTGGGCGGCCCTCGCCACCGTGCTGCTCGTCGGCGGCGGCATCACCTACCTCGCGGTGATCAACGACAACATCCAGTTCACCGACTCCAACAGCCAGGCGGCCACGCCGGCCCCGGAGGAGACGGCGGCGCCGGAGCCCGTCGCGCCCATCACCGACGGCACCCTCGCGGTGACCATCCTGAACGGCACCGAGAACGTCGGTCTCGCCGGCCGCGTGGGAGAGGCGGCCGTCGCCGGCGGCTGGAACGTGGCGACCCAGGCCAACGCCAGCACCACCGACTTCGCCACGACGACCGTCTACTACGAGGATCCGGCCAATGAAGCCGCCGCCCTCGGGCTCGCCCAGCTGCTCGGCGGGGCCGCCATCGAGCTGTCGTCGAACTTCCCCGGTGCCGCCCTCACGGCGGTGCTCGGAACCGACTACGCGGGCCCCGGCCTCGAGGCTCCCGTCGCCTGATCGGCCGCAATATTTCGCGCGTGTTTCAGTCGTGTTGAGTTGCGGTCACGATGTGCAGAATTCACCGTGCAGCCCGGTGCGTGTTGATTAGTATCTGGAAATGGTCGTGGCAACTGTGTCACCTCTGCAGAAACACAGCACTTGGGAGTAACAATGGCGAACGGAACCGTCAAGTGGTTCAACGCTGAAAAGGGCTACGGCTTCATCACCGTCGACGGAGGTGGACAGGACGTGTTCGTCCACTACTCCGCGATCGACATGTCGGGCTACAAGGTCCTCGAAGAGGGCCAGCAGGTCGTGTTCGAGGTCGGAACCGGGTCGAAGGGTCCTCAGGCCGAGTCGGTCCGACTGGCGTGACGCGCCGGATCCGTCGGGGTCCGCGCTCACTCGGTCGACGCTAGTCTGTGCTGGTGTTCAGCCGAGTGAACGGTGCCGTGCGCATCGCAGCAGGGTCCATCGCCGTCGTGACGGCCGTGGCCCTCGCCGCGTGCACGAGCGACGACTCCCCGGCCCCGCCGAGCACGGTCACGCCCACCGCCGCGTTCTCGTCGGACTTCGTGGAGACCGAGCCTCTCGTTCCGGCGCCGCTTCGCGGAACGCTCGTGCCCGAGGGAGCCCTCACCGGCCCGTCGCTCGCGGCGAAGGTCGACAACCACGAGGAGGCGCGGCCCCAGCTCGGGCTCGAGCGCACCGACATCGTGTTCGAGGAGCTCGTGGAGGGCGGCCTCACGCGCTATGTGGCGATCTGGCAGTCGGACGTGCCCGAGCTGATCGGGCCGGTGCGCTCGATCCGCCCCATGGACCCCGACATCGTGTCGCCCTTCGGTGGCATCATCGCGTTCTCGGGCGGCCAGGAGCAGTTCGTCGACATGATGCGGAACACCCCCGTCTACAACGCGATCCACGGCGAGGCCGACACCGAGTCCACCTTCTACCGGATCGACGGCTACTCCAGCCCCCACGACGTCGTCGTGCGCGCTCAGCAGCTGATCTCCGAGCACTCCGACATCGCGGCACCCGCGCAGCAGTTCGCCTACTCGGTCGACGCCCCGTCCTCCACCGCGGGCCTCGACGGCGCCCCCACCGCGTCGATCGACCTCCGCTTCTCGGACGAGCGGTTCCCGGGCTGGGTGTGGGACGAGACATCCGGAACCTGGCTGCGCTCGCAGGAGGGCTCGCCCGACCTCGATGCCGAGGGCGCCCAGCTCTCGGCGGTCAACGTCGTGGCACTTCGCGTCGACGAGGTCTACGATTACGACGCCGAGGTGCCCCAGGCCGTCCTGGTCGCCTCGGGCGAGGGCTGGGTCTCGACCGGCGGGAAGACCGTGCACGCCACGTGGTCGAAGGATGCGCCGACGGCCCCGATCCGGCTCGTCGACGATCTCGGGGCGACCATCCGCCTGGCGCCCGGCAACACCTGGGTCGAACTCGTCCCCAACGATCAGGGCAGCGTGACGATCGTTCCTCCTGCCGCGTAACGCGGCGTGACGTCACTTGCACTCGGGCATCCCGAGTGCCAATATTGGTTTAGCACTCGAAGCAACTGAGTGCTAACCACCTGAATCTTTGATGACGTCCAGGGAGGACGAGAAACACACATGGCAAAGATCATTGCTTTCGATGAAGAGGCCCGCCGCGGCCTCGAGCGTGGACTGAACACGCTCGCCGATGCCGTCAAGGTGACGCTTGGCCCGCGCGGCCGCAACGTCGTCCTCGAGAAGAAGTGGGGCGCTCCCACGATCACCAACGACGGCGTGTCCATCGCCAAGGAGATCGAGCTCGACGACCCCTACGAGAAGATCGGCGCCGAGCTCGTCAAGGAGGTCGCCAAGAAGACCGACGACGTCGCGGGCGACGGCACCACCACCGCCACCGTGCTGGCCCAGGCGCTCGTGAAGGAAGGCCTCCGCAACGTGGCCGCCGGCGCCGACCCGATCTCGCTCAAGAAGGGCATCGAGAAGGCCGTCGCCGCCGTCTCCGCCGAGCTGATCAAGAACGCCAAGGAGATCGAGACCAAGGAAGAGATCGCGGCCACCGCGTCCATCTCCGCGGCCGACCCCGAGATCGGCGCGATCATCGCCGAGGCCATCGACAAGGTGGGCAAGGAAGGCGTCGTCACCGTCGAGGAGTCGAACACCTTCGGCACCGAGCTCGAGCTCACCGAGGGCATGCGCTTCGACAAGGGCTACCTGTCGGCGTACTTCGTGACCGACCCCGAGCGCCAGGAAGCGGTCTTCGAAGACCCCTACATCCTGATCGTGAACTCGAAGGTCTCGAACATCAAGGACCTGCTGCCGATCGTCGACAAGGTCATCCAGACCGGCAAGCAGCTCCTCATCATCGCTGAGGACGTCGACGGAGAGGCGCTGGCGACCCTGGTCGTCAACAAGATCCGCGGCATCTTCAAGTCGGTCGCCGTCAAGGCCCCCGGCTTCGGCGACCGTCGCAAGGCGCAGCTGCAGGACATCGCGATCCTCACCGGCGGCCAGGTCATCTCCGAGGAGGTCGGCCTCAAGCTCGAGAACGTCTCCCTCGACCTGCTCGGCCAGGCTCGCAAGGTCGTCATCACCAAGGACGAGACCACGATCGTGGAGGGTGCCGGCGACGCCGAGGCCATCGCCGGTCGCGTGGCGCAGATCCGTGCCGAGATCGAGAACACCGACAGCGACTACGACCGCGAGAAGCTCCAGGAGCGTCTCGCCAAGCTCGCCGGCGGTGTCGCGGTCATCAAGGCCGGTGCCGCCACCGAGGTGGAGCTCAAGG
>NZ_JAHFUY010000033.1 GCF_023264895.1 Herbiconiux sp.
GGGTGCTCCCGCACGAGGTAGCCGGAGCCGAGCACTCCCCCGGCCTCCTCGTCGGCGAAGAACGCCACCACGAGGTCGCGCGCCGGCTGACGGCCGCTGCCCAGGATGCGGTCGAGAGCCGAGATGATCATCGCGTCCATGTTCTTCATGTCGACCGCGCCGCGGCCCCAGAGCATGCCGTCCTTCACGACGCCCTCGAACGGATCGACCGACCAGTCGGCCGCGATGGCCGGCACCACGTCGGTGTGGCCGTGCACGACGAGGGCGGGCTTCGACGGATCGCGCCCCGGGATGCGGGTGACGATGCTGGTGCGCCGCGGCTCCGAGTCGAACGACTGCACCGTGAGGCCGAGCCGTTCCAGGTGCGCCGCGAGGTACTCGGCGGCCTCGGTCTCGCCGTTCGACCGGCCCTCGCCGAAGTTCGAGGTGTCGAAGCGGATGAGGTCGCGGGCGATGCGTGCGGTGAGGTCGAGCTCGTCGTTCCCAGGCGTTGGCGTCATGCCGACCACGCTACCCGGCCGCCCGGCGCCGAAGTGGATTTGCGGCCTCCGGATCCGTGCTATCGTCTTCTCTTGGCTGGTCGAGCGATCGAACGGCAAGACACTCGTCCGGGTGGCGGAAATGGCAGACGCGCTAGCTTGAGGTGCTAGTGCCCGTATAGGGCGTGGGGGTTCAAGTCCCCCCTCGGACACACTGGTTGAGACAGTACGAAGGCCCGGTCGGAAGACCGGGTCTTCTGTCGTTAACAGACTTCCCCTACGCTCAAGGAAAACAGCGAAAGGATTCACTCCCATGGCAGATCTCATCGTCATCGCCTTCGACTCCGAGAAGGATGCGGAGGGCGCCTACGAGAAGGTCCAGGAGCTCAACGGCGACCTCATCGTGCAGCTCTCCGGCCTCGCCCTCGTCAAGGTCGACGAAGACGGCAAGACCCACGTCGAGAACCCCGGCGGGGTCGGCAACATCGGTCTGGGAGCGGCGGGTGGAGCCATGTTCGGCACCCTCATCGGCATCCTCTTCTTCGTGCCCTTCGTCGGTCTCGTCTTCGGCGGCCTGATGGGCGCGCTGTTCGCCGGCATCGACAAGACCGGCCTGAACAGCGAGTTCCGGTCGCAGGTCAAGGACCAGGTGAAGGCCGGCAAGTCGGCCGTCGTCATCTACACGACCAAGATCACGGAGGACAAGTTCGCCGCGGCGCTCGCGCCCTTCAACGGCACCGTCATCAAGACCTCGCTCTCGGAAGAGGACGAGAAGGCACTCATCCACGACCTGTCCGACCAGGCCAAGGCCTGACCCGGACCGACCGAGCCACCTGAGGAGAGCACCATGGGAGTCATCACACCGGGATTCTTCGGCCGAGCACGCGAGGCCGACCCGAAGCTGCCGCCGGGGCAGTACGAGACGAAGGACTTCCCGGTGCTCTCCGCCGGGCCCACCCCGAACATCCACCCCGGCGAGTGGTCGTTCTCGATCACGAACGAGTCGGGCGACGTGAAGCGCTGGTCGTGGGCGGAGTTCCGCGCCCTTCCCGTGGAGACCGTCGACACCGACATCCACTGCGTCACCCGCTGGTCGAAGTTCGACACCACCTGGCGCGGCGTCTCGCTCGACACCCTCTTCGAAGACGTCGAGACGGATGCCGGCTACACCATGGCCCACTCCTACGGGGGCTACACCACCAACGTGCCGCTCGAGGACCTCCTCGACGGCAAGGCCTGGGTGGCGTTCGAGTTCGGCGGCGAGCCGCTCGACCCGGAGCACGGCGGCCCGGCACGCCTCCTCGTGCCGCACCTCTACTTCTGGAAGAGCGCGAAGTGGGTCACCGGACTCACCCTGCACGACACCGACGAGCTCGGCTTCTGGGAGGTCAACGGGTACCACGCCTACGGCGACCCGTGGAAAGAGGAGCGCTACTCGTACGATGGGTGAGTGAAGTGGAGCATCGCCGAGGTCGTCGGCATCCGTGAAGAGACCCCGACCGCGCGCACGCTGATGCTCCGCATCCCGGATTGGCCGGGTGCGCTCGCAGGCCAGCACATCGACATCCGCCTCACGGCGCCCGACGGCTACCAGGCCGCGCGCTCCTACTCGCTCTCGTCGGCTGCCGGCGATCCGGTCGTCTCCGTGAGCGTCGAGCTCATGCCCGACGGGGAGGTCTCCCCCTATCTCGTGCGCGGCGTCTCGGTCGGCGATCAGCTCGAGGTGATCGGTCCGCTCGGCGGCTGGTTCGTCTGGCGCCCCACCGCACAGCCCGAGCCGCTTCGCCTGATCGGCGGCGGCTCCGGCATCGCACCGCTCATGTCGATCCTGCGCACCCACGCCGAGGCGGCGAGCACGGCTCCCGTGCACCTGCTCTACTCGGTGCGCTCCCCCGAGTTCGTGTATTACCGCGACGAGCTCGCCGAGCTCGCGGCGGCCACGGCTGCCCGGGTCGACATCCAGTACACCCGTCGAGCTCCGGAGGGCTGGGCGGGCGCCCTCGGCCGGATCGATGCCGCGCGCGTCACGGCGTGGGCAGAGGGCACTGAGGGCTCGGTCGGTGCCTCCAATTACATCTGCGGCCCCACGCCGTTCGTGGAGCTCGCCTCGAACGCGCTCGTGGCGGCGGGCGCCGATCCCACGACGGTCCGCACCGAGCGCTTCGGCGGCTGATCCCCGCTACCGTACGCCGCTCATCATCTTGCGCACCCACGGGGTGAGGGCGATGAGCACGCCGCCCACCGCGATGGCCACGAAGCCCGAGATGCCGAAGTAGGGCGGCTCGTTCTTCTCGTCGTAGAAGCCGGCGAGGATGCCCGAGATGGCCGTTCCGAGCGCGATGGAGAGGAAGAACAGGGCCACTATCTGCGTCTGGAACACGCGCGGCGCGAGCTTGGTCGAGAGCGACAGGCCCACCGGGGAGAGCAGCAGCTCGGCGATCGTGAAGACGAACAGGATGCCCACGAGGGCGATCAGGGGCGTTCCGTGCTCGCCGGTGCCGGAGAACGGGATGAACAGCAGGAATGCGAGCCCCATCACGATCGCCGCGGCGGCGAACTTGTAGGGGGTCGCCGGCTGCTTGGCGCCCCACTTCGTCCAGATCGCGGCGAAGACGCCGGAGAGGATGATGATGAAGATCGGGTTGATCGACTGCACCCACGCCACCGGCATGGTCCAGCCGAACAGGTCGAGGTTCAGCCGGTCGTTGGCGTAGATGGTCACGACCGTGAACTGCTGCTGGTAGAGCGACCAGAACGCCACGCTCGTGATGAACATCGGGATGAACGAGATCACCCGGCGCCGCTCGACCGCGCTCAGCCGCGAGCTCGAGAGGATGACGGCGAAGAGCGCGATCGCCGCGAGCAGGGTCACGATGGCCACCGCGTCGGCCGAGTTGTCGGCGGTGAGGATGCCCGCGAGGATCAGGACGAGCACGACCACGACGCCGGCCACCGCGATGAGCGCCATCTGCAGCCGTCGGCGGCCGGGCAGCGGATTCGGCACCGTCTTCGAGGCGGCGGGCAGCGACCGCCGGCCGAACGAGTACTGCACGAGGCCGATGGCCATGCCGAGGGCCGCGAGGCCGAAGCCCCAGTGGAAGCCCGCCGAGGTCTGCAGCAGCCCGGTCAGGAGCGGTCCGAGGAAAGCGCCGAGGTTGATGCCGAGGTAGAAGAGGGAGAACCCGGCGTCGCGCCGGATGTCCTGCTCGCTGTAGAGGGTGCCGACCACGCTGGTGGCGTTGGCCTTCACTCCCCCGGAGCCGAGGGCGATCAGCACGAGCCCCGCCCCGAGTCCCGCGAAGCCCGGCAGGAGCGACAGCGCGATGTGCCCGGCCATCACGACGATGGCGCTGAAGAACAGGGTGCGCTCGGCGCCGGCGAGGCGGTCGGCGATCCACGCGCCGAGGATGGTCGCGAGGTAGACCGCTCCGCCGTAGGCGCCGATGATGCTCACGGCCGTGGGCTTCGGGATGCCGAGGCCGCCCTCGGTGGTGTTGTAGAACATGTAGAGCAGCAGGATGCCCTGCATGCCGTAGAACGAGAACCGCTCCCACATCTCCACGCCGAACACGTGCACCAGCGAGAAGGGCTGACCGAAGAAGGTGCGTTCCTTCGGGGTCTCAGTCGTCGTCATTCCGACATAGTGACACGTCGCCTTCGTCCTGGCGCGCAGGGCGGCACCCCACCTTCGGGGCTCAGCGCCCGGCGGCGCTCATCCACTTGCGCACCGTGACGATGCGCGACTGCAGCTGCGTGACGCTCGCCTGCGCCACCGCGGGCCCGCCGCAGATGCGCCGGAGCTCGGCGTGGATGAGCCCGTGCGGCTCGTTGGAGGTCTTCGACCAGATGCCCACGAGCGAGTTGAGCAGGCTCCGCTGCTCCTTGAGCGTGCGGTAGAGCGGTGCGGGCACGCCGCCCTCGTCGGGCGTGTCGGGCTTCGGCGCGGTCTTGGCGTGCTTCTGCTGCCTGGCCTGCCGGTGCTGCAGCAGATCCTTGACCTGCTCGGGCTCGAGGAGGCCCGGCAGCCCCAGGAAGTCGAGCTCCTCCTCGCTGCCCACCACGGCCTGGAAGCCGAACTCGCCGCCGTCGTAGACCACGCGGTCGAAGGTGGCCTCGGAGCCGATCGCCTGGAAGCTGAACTCCTCCAGCAGGCTCTCCGACGCCTTCTCCTCGCGGTTGGCGGCGGCCACCATGGCGTCTTCGGGGTTGTAGAAGTCGCCCTCGGGGTTCGAGCCGTCGTCGCGCTTGTCGAGCGCGTGGTCGCGCTCGAGCTCGAGCTTCTCGGCCAATGCCATGAGCGAGGGCACGTTGGGCAGGAAGACCGACGCCGTCTCGCCGCGGCGCCTGGCCCGCACGAAGCGGCCGATCGCCTGGGCGAAGAACAGGGGGGTCGAGGCGCTCGTGGCGTAGACGCCCACGGCGAGCCGAGGCACGTCGACGCCCTCTGACACCATGCGCACCGCCACCATCCAGCGCGTCGTGCCCTTCGAGTACTGCTCGATCCGGTCTGACGCCTCCTTCTCGTCCGAGAGCACCACGGTCACGCTCTCGCCCGTGATCGACTCCAGGATGGCGGCGTACGCGCGCGCGACGGTCTGGTCGGTCGCTATGACGAGGCCGCCCGCATCCGGAATCGCCTGCCGCACCTCGGAGAGCCGCTTGTCGGCGGCGCCGAGCACCTGCGGGATCCAGTCGCCCGCCGGGTCGAGCGCCGTGCGCCAGGCCTGCGACGTGATGTCTTTCGTGTTGCCCTCGCCGAGGCGGGCCTCCATCTCGTCGCCCACCTTGGTGCGCCAGCGCATGTGGCCGGCGTAGACCATGAAGAGCACGGGGCGCACCACGCCGTCCTTGAGCGCCCGCCCGTAGCCGTAGGCGTAGTCGCTGCGGGAGACCCGGATGCCGTGCTCGTCGGGCGCGTACTCCACGAACGGGATGGGCGAGGTGTCGGAGCGGAACGGCGTGCCGGTGAGCGAGAGCCGGCGGGTGGCCGGCTCGAAGGCCTCGCGCACCGCGTCGCCCCAGCTGAGCGCGTCGCCGCCGTGGTGCACCTCGTCGAGGATGACGAGGGTCTGGGCGCCCTCGGTGAGCTCGCGGTGCAGCGAGGGGCGCGCGGCCACCTGGGCGTAGGTGAGGGCCACGCCGTGGAAGTGCCGGCCGAAGCGCGACTCGCTGTTCTTGAAACCGGGGTTCAGGCGCACGCCCGCCCGGTCGGCGGCATCGGCCCACTGCCGCTTGAGGTGCTCGGTGGGCGCCACCACGATCACCCGGTCGACGGTGCGCCGGTGCAGGAGCTCCGAGGCGAGCCGCAGGGCGAAGGTGGTCTTGCCGGCGCCCGGGGTGGCGGCGGCCAGGAAGTCGCGGGGTTCCCGCTCGAAGTAGGCGGTGAGTGCCTCCTCCTGCCACGCCCGCAGCCGGCCCGCGGTGCCCCACGGGGCCCGGGCGGGGAACGACGGTGACAGGTGGCCCGCTGCACTCGTTCCGGGAGCCGGTTCGAAGAGGGGGAGATTGGTCACGATGTTCGAGGATACCCCGCACGGGTGACACGGGCTTACCCTGGAAGGCGTTCGGAAAGGAGCATCCGCTGATGACCCAGCCCCATCCCTGGCGTCGCTACGTCGCCCTCGGAGACTCGTTCACGGAGGGCATCGGAGACCCCGAGCCCGAGAGCCCGGGCGGCTACCGCGGCTGGGCCGACCGCGTGGCCGAGACCCTCGCCGTCACGGCCGACGGCGAGTTCTCGTACGCCAATCTCGCCATCCGAGGGCGTCTGCTGCAGCAGATCCTCGACGAGCAGGTCGAGCCCGCGCTCGAGCTGAAGCCCGACCTGATCACCATCTCGGCCGGCGGCAACGACGTCATCCGCCCCGGCACCGATCCGGATGACATCGCCGCGCGCTTCGAGGTCGGCATCCGTCGCCTGAGGCGGGACGACGCGACCGTCGTGATCTTCACGGGGGTCGACACGAACTTCACGCCGGTGTTCCGGAGCATCCGCGGCAAGGTGGCGATCTTCAACGAGCACCTCCGCGTGATCGCCGACCGCTACGACTGCGTGGTCGCCGATCAGTGGGGGCTCAAGGAGATCCAGGACACCCGGCTGTGGTCGGCCGACCGCCTGCACCTGAACGCGAAGGGGCACCACGAGGTCGCACGCCTCGTGCTGCGCTCGCTCAACGTCGACAACGACCTGCAGCCGGGCGAGCCGGAACCGCTCCCCCGCACGAGCTGGCGTCAGGCGCGGAGCGAAGACCTGATCTGGGCACGGGTGCACTTCGTGCCCTGGGTGCTCCGGCGCATCACGCACCGCTCGAGCGGTGACAACGTGGTCGCCAAGCGGCCGCTGGCCGAGCCGATCTTCGTGCCGAAGGACTGAACGGGCGGCTCGGGCGGCTCGGGCCGCTCGGGCCGGTCAGGCCGCTCGGGCGCGAGACTCTCAGCCGAACAGCCGGCCCGGGTTCGCGAGCCGCCAGCCGAGGTCGGGCCCCTCGAGCGTCTCGGCGAGGGTGAGCGGCACGGTCAGTTCGCCGCTGCCCAGGGTGACGCCCTCCACGGTGTAGCGGGCGGTGCCCACCTCGTCGCCCGCGGCCGCGCCGTCGACGCGTTCGAGCTCGACGTCGCCCGCCACGGTCACGTCCGACCACACTGTGGCCGTCACCCCCTCGGCGGCGACCACGTCCGACGACGAGCCCCACGCCGTGGAGTAGCTGCCGAGCACGTCGCCCGCGGCGACCACCTGCACGGTCTGGAAGCCGCTCTCGGCGCTCTGCAGCAGCGCGAGCACCGACGCCTGCAGCGAGTCCGTGTCGGCGGCACCGAGCACCACGCCCACGAGCTGCAGCGTCTGCCCCTCCACCACGTAGTCGGCCGAGAAGAGCAGACAGAAGCCGGCCTCGTCGGTCGTGCCCGTCTTCACGCCGTCGATGCCCGCGGTGCCGATGAGGGTGTTGGAGTTCTCGACCGCACCGAGCTGGGGAAGCTCGAGGGCCGCGGTGCCGACGATCTCGCTGAGCGCGGGGTCGGCCTGCACGAGCCCGGCGAGCGTCAGCAGGTCGGCGGTGGTGCTCCGCGATCCGGGGTTCAGGCCCGACGGGTCGACGACGGCCGTGCCCGTGAGGCCGTTCTCCGCGAGCCACGCCGTGGCCGCCGCCAGATAGGAGGCGGTGTCGCCGAAGGCCCAGTTGGTGAGCGTGAAGGCGTAGTTGTTGGCCGACTCGAGCATCATGATCTCGATCACCTCGCGCTCGGTGAGCACCTGACCGGGGTACACGGATGCCCAGGAGCCGTTCTCGGCGATCGTCGCCTGCAGAAGGGCCTCGTCGGCCGCCGTCATGGTGAGCTGCGGCCCCTCCTCGCCCTCGCCGAGCGGCATCTCGTCGAGCACCACGAGGGCGGTGATCGACTTCGTGATGCTCGCGATGGGAACCGACTCGGTGCTGCCGCTCTGGCCGAGCATCCGGGCCCGGCCGTCGGTCACGAGACCGATCGCGCTCGAGCCCTGACCGGGCGTGGCGAGGGCGACGGGCGGCGTGACGACCGGCTCCGCGGCGGCCACGGCGGCGGATGCCGCGGGCACGGGAGCGAGGATCGCGACCGGCAGGTAGGTCAGGAGGAGGGCCAGGATGAGCAGGCCCGAGCCCACCACGATCCGCCGGCGCCGATAGACGGCAGGGCTCGCGGGACTCACCCGCCCATCCTAGCCAGCGCTGCTACATGAGGCCGCCGTCGACCGAGCGCGGCACGGGGTGGTCGTCCTCAGGAACGAGCACGGCGGTCTCGCGGTTGAGGCTCTCGCCCCGGAAGAAGGGCTTGGCCCGCGGGAAGAACGACCACACGATCATGAGCACGACGCCGAGGGCGAGCGATCCGACGCCCACCACGAACACGCCGCCGATGCCGAAGATCACGGTGTAGCCGTAGTCGGGGTCGTACATGTCGATGGCCGACTGGATGAAGGCCGCCGTGAGCATGAGCCCGCCGATGAGCGGGAACAGGCCCTTGAACAGGAAGTTGCGGGCGGTCGTGAAGATCTCGCGGCGGAAGAACCAGACGCACGCGAAGCTCGTGAGCGCGTAGTAGAACGCGATCGCGAGACCGATGGAGAGGATCGTGTCGGCCAGGATGTTCTCGCTCACGAGGGTCATGCCCACGTAGAAGGCCACGGCCACCACGCTCATGAAGATCGTGGCGAAGCGCGGGGTGCGGAACTTCGGGTTGATGCGGCCGAACGCCTCGGGCAGCGCGCGGTAGGTCGACATCGCGAGCGTGCCCCGGGCCGTGGGGAGGATGGTCGTCTGCGTCGACGAGATCGCCGAGACGCACACGGCGATCACGAGCAGCCACGCCCACGGGCCGAAGATCGCGTCTTTCAAGGCGAAGAAGACGTCTTCGGCGTTGCCCTCGTTGCCGAGGCCGATGCCGGAGGTGCCGAGACCCGCGAACGACATGGCCGCGACCGTGACCGAGACGTAGGTGACGAGGAGGATGACCGTCGACAGCACGGCGGCACGGCCGGGTGTGCGCTTGGGGTCCTTCGTCTCCTCGTTGAGCGCGAGGCAGGTGTCCCAGCCCCAGTAGATGAAGAGGCAGAGCAGGATCGCCTCGGTGAAGCCCGAGAGCGAGGTGAAGGCGAACGGGTTGAACCAGTCGGCCTGGGGCGCCGTGGAGCCCTCGGGAGCGGTTCCCGTGAAGACGGCCCAGAGGGCGAGCACCACGAACAGGATGAGCGCCACGTACTGCACCGCGAGCAGGATGTTCTGCAGCCGCTCGCCGATCTCGAGGCCGCGCACGCTCACGAAGGTCATGAGGCCGATGAAGACCACGCCCGTGGCGGTCACGAGCGGCACGTTGTCGTAGAGGTCCGGGTTGTTCGTGAGCAGCCAGAGGTACTTGCTGCCGATCTGCGCGAGGTTCGCGAGCACGATGATGCCGGCCACCGCCACGCCCCAGCCCGCGAGCCACCCGGTGTGCGGGCCGAACGCCTTCGTGACCCAGGTGAAGGCCGTGCCGCAGTCGGGCACCGCCCGGTTGAGCTCGCGGTAGGCGTAGGCCGTGAGGAACATCGGGATGAACGCGAGGATCATGGCGATCGGCGCCTGCGCGCCGACCGCGAGCACCACGAAGCCCACGGTGGCCGCGAGCGAGTAGACCGGAGCCGTCGAGGCCAGGCCGATCACGGTCGAGCCGAAGAGGCCCAGCTTGCCGGCCGCGAGCCCCTTGCCCTCGGTGGGCGGGGGGACGACGGCGGGTGCGGCGCTCTTCTCGGTCATGCGGATCTCCCTCGGGTCAGGTAGACGAAGCATATTGTCTGAGCGACCCGACGGGCAGTAGGCAATCGCTACCTGTTCGCGACCCGCAGTGCGTAGAGGGCCACGGCGCTCGCCGCGGCCACGTTGAGCGAGTCGACGCCGTGCAGCATGGGGATCTCGATCCGCACGTCGGCGGCGGCGAGAGCTCGGCGGCTGAGACCGTCGCCCTCGGTGCCGAGCACGATCGCCACGCGCTCGGGGAGGGCGGCCGTGAACTCCGGCAGCGGCACGGAGTCGTCGCCGAGGGCGAGGGCCGCGATGGTGAACCCCGCCTCGTGCAGCAGCGGGCCGGCCTCCGGCCACTCCCCGATGCGGGTCCACGGCACCTGGAGCACGGTGCCCATGCTCACCCGCACGCTCCGGCGGTAGAGCGGATCGGCGCAACGCGGGGTGATGAGCAAAGCATCGGCGCCGAGACCGGCCGCCGAGCGGAAGGCCGCGCCCACGTTGGTGTGGTCGACGATGTCCTCGAGCACCACCACGGTCCTGGCGTCGCGGAGGAGCTCCCGCGGATCGGGCAGCTCCGGCCGATGCATCGAGGCGAGCGCGCCGCGATGCATCGCGAAGCCCGTGAGCTGCTCGAGCAGCGCGTCGTCGGCCACGAAGACGGGCACCTCGGGGAAGCGCTCCACGAGCCACTCGAGGTCGGGCAGCCACTTCTGCTGCAGCAGCACCGAGCGAGGCCGGTGGCCGGCGGCCACGGCGCGCTCGATCACCTTGCTCGACTCCGCGAGGTAGAGGCCGCCCTGCGGCTCGAGCAGGCGGCGGAGCGCGACGTCGGTCAGGTTCGCGTAGTCGGCGAGCTCCGGCCGGTCGAGGGAGTCGAGGGGGACGAGGGGCACGGGAGCCTTACTGGTGGGTGGCCTGACGGTGGATTCACCCCCAACTCTGCCAGCCCGGAAACAATCCGGAAAACTCCGTTGTTTAGACTCGGTGACAGGCCGGTGCGCTGCACCGGCGAGGAGGTTCCATGGTTCCGTCGGTCTCGTCCGTGCCGGAGGCGGCTGCATCCGCCGTTCCCGCTTCCGCGCCGGAGCTCGATCGGGCGGCCGAGGTGCTCGCGGGCAAGCGCGTCGTGGTGCTCACGGGGGCCGGTGTGTCGACCGACTCCGGCATCCCCGACTACCGCGGGGAGGGGGCTCCGACCCGCAATCCGATGACCTTCGACCAGTTCCTCGCGAGCGCCTCGTTCCGCAAGCGCTACTGGGCGGGCAGCCACCTCGGCTGGCGCATGTTCGACGCCGCCGAGCCCAACCGCACCCATCGCATCCTCGCGGAGCTCGAGGACGCCGGAGTCGTCACGGGCGTCGTCACGCAGAACGTCGACGGCCTGCACGCGCGGGCGGGCTCCCGCCACCTCGTCGACCTGCACGGCTCGATGGACCGCGTGAACTGCCTGCAGTGCGGTCAGAGCTTCGCGCGCTCGAGCGTCGCCGAGCGCATCTCGGCCGCCAATCCCGGGCTCACCGAACCGGATCTCGTGCGCATGGCGCCCGACGGCGACGCCGACGTGAGCGAGTGGGAGGCCTTCGAGGTGCCGGCCTGCACCGTCTGCGGCGGAGTGCTGAAGCCCGACGTCGTGTTCTTCGGCGAGTTCATCCCCACCGAGAAGTTCGCCGAGGCCTCGGCGATCGTGGCGGCCTCCGACGCCATGCTCATCGCGGGATCCTCGCTCGTGGTCAACTCCGGCATCCGTCTGCTCGAGCAGGCCAGGCGGCGGAAGCTGCCGATCGTGATCATCAACCGCGGCGTCACCAAGGGAGACGCCAGGGCGACCGTGAAGATCGACGCGGGCACGACCGAGACGCTCACCGAGCTCGCTCTGCGACTGCTGTCCCAGCCCGTCTGAAGCAGGGGGCGATCCGGCCCCTCCGACCTAGACTGGTGGCGATGACTACCTTCACCTTCGTGCGCCACGGCCAGACCGACTGGAACTTCCAGAAGCGCATCCAGGGCACCACCGACGTGCCGCTCAACGAGACCGGCCGCGAGCAGGCCCGCGAGGCGGGCCGCGCGCTCGCCGAACGGGCACAGGCGGGTCAGCAGTGGGACGGCATCGTGGCGAGCCCGCTCAGCCGGGCCCGTGAGACCGCCGAGATCATCGCGGAGATCGTCGGACTCCCGGCGCCCGAGCTCGTTCCCGCCCTCGTGGAGCGCAGCTACGGAGAGGTCGAGGGGCTCGATGCCGCGGGGATCGCCGAGCGGTTCCCCGATCCGCTCGCCGAGGTGCCCGGCCGGGAGCGCCGCTCCGAGGTGGTGCGCCGCGTGCTGCCCGCCCTCGAGCTGCTGGCCGAGGAGCACCCGGGCGAGTCGCTCATCGTGGTCTCGCACGGCGGCGTGATCGCGTCGCTCCTCCGCTACGTCACCGAGAAGAAGCTGCCCGAGCAGGGCCACGCCATCCCGAACGGCTCGGCGCACGACTTCGTGATCGAGGCCGGCGAGGTCTCGATCGCCGAGTTCAACGGCGCCGCGATCGACCCGGCGATCCGGATGCGAGCGCCGCTAGCGCTCGAGCTGACGCTTCCCAGCTGAACGTCTCGGCCTGCGCGCGCGAGGCCCTCGAGCGGCGGGCCCACTCGGCCGGCTCCTCGAGCGAGCGGATGCGTGCGGCGAAGGCCGCGGCGTCGCGGGCGGGCGCGTAGAGCGCCGCCTCTCCCCCGATCTCGTGGAACACGCCGATCTCGCTCACGACCACGGGCGTGCCGTGCCCCATTGACTCCACGAGCGGGATGCCGAAGCCCTCGTCGAGCGACGCGGTCACGAGGGCGGTGGCGTTCTGCAGCAGCTCCGAGTACTCCTCGTCGCTCGCGCCGTCGTGGAAGACGAGCAGCGCGTCGGGGTCGATCGCCCGGAGCCGCCCGCGATCGGCCTCCGACACCCGGCTCACGAGGTGCAGCGTGTAGCCCGGCAGGTCGCCGACGGCCCGCACGAGGGTCTCCACGTTCTTGTAGGGCATGAACGAGCCCATGTAGACCAGGGCCTTCGAGGCCGCCCGCTCGCCGGAGGCTTCGGCCGCCGCCTCCGCCACGGATGAGGGCGGGAGGTCGGCCGCGTTCCTCGCCACGAGCACGGGCTTCGTGGTGAGCCGGTGCCGGGCGATGAGGGCGCGGGTGGTCTCGGAGACCGTGACGATCGCATCCGCCCGGTTCAGCAGCATCCGCTGCGGCCACCAGGCCTTGTGGTAGAGCCGCCAGAGCACGCGCACGAAGCCCGGCAGGTCGCGCGGTGGCGTGGGGTTGGAGTAGTAGATGAGGTCGTGCACCGTGAGCGCGAGGCGGTAGCGGCGGCGGAAGGTGCCCATCGTCTGCATCGGGCTGATCACGAGATCCGGCGCCAGCCTGTTGACCTGGAGCGACACCACGGGCTCGAGCACGCTCGTGGGGCCCGACGCCTTCGACCACGGCAGGTCGGGCAGCATGGCCAGCTGGCGCTCGTCGCTGATGAGCATCGTGAGCTCGACGCCTGCGACGGCGGGGTCGCCCGCGTCGATCAGGGCCTTGAGGGCGCCGACCACTCCTGCGGTGTACCGGCTGATGCCGTCGTGGCGGCCGATCCGGGTGTAGCGGCAGTCGAAGACGAGCTTCACGAGCGGGCCAGGAACGAGCGGATGGCGTCGGCCGCCTCGACCGGGCGCTCGTAGTGGATGAGGTGGCCGACGCCCTCGATGACCACGAGCTCGGCCCCGGGGATCATCTTCTGCACCGAGTACTGGGCCGCGACGGGCGTGATGTCGTCGCGGTCGGCGGCGATCATGAGCACGGGGGCGTGGATGCGCTCGGCGTACTCGCTCACGTCGTGGCTCACCGAGGCCCGGAACGCGTCGAGCACGACGCTGCGGTTGGCGAAGGCCGAGAAGTAGCGGTGGTGCTGGTCGTGGATCCAGCGGCGGAGGCCCTTGTCCTTCGTCTTGGCCATGGTCGAGCTCATGATCTGCACCACGAGGCCGCTCCGCAGGATGGCGAAGCCGAGCTTCTCCGGCACGGCGGCCGAGAACCGGTAGTGGCCGATCGCCAGACGCGTCATGAAGCCGCGCGGGCCCGCGAGGGCAGGGGCGGCGATGGGGTTGATGAGCACGATGTCGTCGGCCTCGAGCGCGCCGCCGTCGCCCTCGCCGGCCAGAGCCGCCGAGACCACGATGGAGCCGAAGGAGTGGCCGATCACCACGATGCGGGCGGCGGGCGACTGCGCGCGCACGGAGGCCACGAGGGCCTTCGCCCAGGTGGCGTAGCCGTCGATGTCGTGCGTCACGGCGAGCGGCGTCGACTCGCCGAAGCCCGGGAGGTCGGGGGCCACGATGCGCATGCCCGGCTCGTCGAGCTGGGCGATGACGGGCTCGAGGCCGTGGTGGTCGCCGCGGAAGCCGTGCACCACGACGACGGCCGTGGTGGCGGCCGCCCTGGCCGCCTCGTCGAGCCCGGATGCGCCGTACTCCCACAGCTGGGTGCGGCTCCCGGTGAGCGTCTCGACCCTGGTCGTGACGGGCATCCGGGCGAGTTCACGGGCGTAGGGCGAGGCGACGGTCATCCCGACCAGCATAGGCGGCGCTGGCACTGTCGGAGGTTTGGACTAGCGTGGGGCGTGGAATGCACTGGCCGGTCTTCCGCACTCCGAAAGGACACCTGTGAGCTTCACCGCACCCATCCAGTCTCCCGGTCTCTCCCTCGATCCCGAGTGGTATCGACGATCGGTCTTCTACGAGGTGATGATCCGCTCGTTCGTCGACTCCAACGGAGACGGCTTCGGCGACATCGCGGGGCTGATCTCGAAGCTCGACTACCTGCAGTGGCTCGGCATCGACGCCCTCTGGCTGCCGCCGTTCTTCCAGTCGCCGCTGCGCGACGGAGGCTACGACGTCTCCGACTTCAAGGCCGTGCTGCCCGACTACGGCACCGTCGAGGAGTTCCGCGAGCTCGTCACGAAGGCCCATGAGCGCAACATGCGCATCATCATGGACTTCCCGCTCAACCACACGTCAGACCAGCACGAGTGGTTCCAGCAGTCGCGCGCCGACCCCGAGGGTCCCTACGGCGACTACTACGTCTGGGCCGACGACGACGAGAAGTACGAGAACATCCGCATCATCTTCGTCGACACGGAGGAGTCGAACTGGACGTTCGACCCCGTGCGCCGGCAGTTCTTCTGGCACCGCTTCTTCTCCCACCAGCCCGACCTCAACTTCGAGAACCCGGCCGTGCAGGAGGCCGTCTTCGACGTCTGCCGGTTCTGGCTCGACATGGGGGTCGACGGCCTGCGGCTCGACGCCATCCCCTACCTCTTCGAGTCGGAGGAGGGCAACGGCGAGGGCGAGCCCAAGACGCACGAGTACATCGTGCGGCTCCGCGCCATGATCGACAACGAGTACCCGGGCCGCATGCTCGTGGCCGAGGCCAACCAGTGGCCCCGCGAGGTCGCGGCGTTCTTCGGCACCGAGGAGGAGCCGGAGTGCCACATGGCCTTCGACTTCCCGGTCATGCCGCGCATCTTCTACTCGCTCCGCTCGCAGCGGGCCGACGAGCTCATCCGCGTGCTCTCCGAGACCACCGACATCCCGCCGGGAGCCGCCTGGGGCGTGTTCCTCCGCAACCACGACGAGCTGACGCTCGAGATGGTGTCGGAGGAGTACCGGCAGGCCATGTACGGCTGGTACGCCTACGATCCGCGCATGCGCTCGAACATCGGCATCCGGCGCCGGCTCGCGCCGCTGCTCGACAACTCGCGCGCCGAGCTCGAGCTCGCCCACGCGCTGCTGTTCTCGCTCCCCGGCTCGCCGTTCCTCTACTACGGCGACGAGATCGGCATGGGCGACAACATCTGGCTGCCGGACCGCGACTCCTCCCGCACGCCGATGCAGTGGACCCCGGACCGGAACGCGGGCTTCTCCACCGCCGACCCCGGCAAGCTCTACCTGCCGGTCGTGCAGTCGCTCGTCTACAACTACAACCTCGTCAACGTGGAGTCGCAGCTCGCGCAGTCGCGCTCGCTCCTGCACTGGGTGCGCAACGTCATCCACGTGCGGAAGGCCCACCCCACGTTCGGTCTCGGCACCATGAAGGTGCTCTCGAGCGACCACGACTCCGTGCTGTCGTTCGTGCGCTCCTACGAGGGCTCGGGCGACTACCTCGGAGATGCGCCGGAAGACGTGCTGTGCGTGTTCTCGTTCTCGCACAACCCCGTCACGGCCACCATCGAGGCGCCCGAGTTCGCGGGCCGCCGCCTGTTCGATCTGTTCGGTCACGGCGAGTTCCCGTCGTTCGACGAGGAGGGCCGGGTTACGCTCACCTTCGGAACCCAAGCCTTCTACTGGCTGCACGTCGGCCAGAGAACCGAGCAAGAACAGGGGCGGTAGCCCGTGCCGATGACCGAATCCTCCCGCACCGACGTCGTCTTCGTCGAGGTGCCCCTCTTCGACCTGGCCGACGCGGAGCTCGTGGTGGAGGAGGCGGCGGCGGCCCCGGTCGTGGCGGCGGCTCCGGCTGCTGCTGCTCCCGCCGCGCCGACGTTGGTGGCTCCGCCTGTGGTGGCGGCTCCGCCTGCGCGTGTCGCTCAGCCGTCGGTGGTCGAAGCGGATGCGGTGCCGATGGCTTTCGAGGGCGCCCCGGTGGCCGTCGAGACCCGTCCTCGCCCCGCGTGGGCCGACCGGCTGGCGGTGTTCGACCTCGAGACCACCGGGATCGACGTCGAGACGAGCCGGGTGGTCACCGCCAACATCTCGCTGCTCGACGCGGCGGGCGAGCCCGTGCGGCGCCGCGACTGGCTCGCTGATCCGGGAGTCGCCATCCCCGAGCAGGCCACCGCCGTGCACGGCATCACCACGGCGCACGCCCAGGCCGAGGGCCGTCCGGCCGCCGAGGTCGTCGCCGAGATCGTGGCCGAGCTCCGTCGTGCGCTCGACGACGGCTACGCCCTCGTCGTCTACAACGCGCCCTACGACCTCAGCCTGCTGCACCACGAGTCGCTTCGGCACGGGGTGCTCCCACTCGTGGCCCCCTCCCCCGTGATCGATCCGCTCGTCATCGACAAGCAGCTCGACCGCTACCGCAAGGGCAAGCGCACGCTCGAGGCCTCCTCGGCCCACTACGGCGTATCGCTCACCGACGCGCACGACGCGGGAGCCGACGCCATCGCGGCCGGCCGCGTGGCCCAGGCCATCGCCTCGGCGTTCCCGGCCGAGCTCGACCTCGATCCCGTGCAGCTGCACGCCGCTCAGCACGCCTGGCACGACGCCCAGTGCGACTCGTTCGAGGACTACATGCGCCGCGTCCGCGACCCGCAGTTCACCGCGCGCCGCGGCTGGCCCGAGGTCCCGCCCCGCCCCTGAGCCGCCTCTGAACCACTTTCGCGCGGACATCGCCAAGCGTCGCGACAACCTCCCCGATATGGGGCCCGGTTGCCGCGACGTTTGTCGTTCTCCGCAGAAACATCAGCACGAACGACGAAGAACCCCGCCGACCGGAGTCGACGGGGTTCTCGTGCGTGTGATTGCGGGGCGGTGCAGGTGCGCCGTCAGCCGGTGAGGGCTACTTGGCGCCGCCGAAGCCCTTGTAACGGGTGTTGAACTTCTCGACGCGGCCGGCCGAGTCGAGGATGCGCTGCTTGCCCGTGTAGAAGGGGTGCGACTCCGACGAGATCTCGACGTCGATGACGGGGTAGGTGTTGCCGTCCTCCCACTCGATCGTCTTGGCGGAGCCGACGGTCGAACGGGTGAGGAAAGTGGCGCCCGATGCGAGGTCGCGGAAGACAACAGCTTCGTACTTGGGGTGGGTGTCAGTCTTCATAGTGGTGTCCTTGTGTCACAGCGAGGGATGAAATCTAGGGCCAGACGGGCCAGCTAGACAGTTTAGCAGATAGATGTCAGGCGGCGCGAGCGCTGTAGCGCCCGTCGTCTTCGGAGACGGCGATCGGCAGGCCGAACGTGGCCTCGAGGTTCTGGGCGGTGAGCACGTCTCCGAGCTCGCCGGCCGCCACGATGCCGTCGGGGCCGAGCAGCAGGGCGTGGGTGAAGCCCTTCGGGATCTCCTCGACGTGGTGGGTCACCATCACGATCGCGGGAGCCTCGGGGGCCGAGGCGTAGCCGCCGAGCAGCTGCAGCAGCTCCTCGCGGGCGCCGAGGTCGAGGCTCGCGGCGGGCTCGTCGAGCAGCAGCAGCTCGGGGTCGGTCATCACCGATCGGGCGATCTGCACGCGCTTCTGCTCGCCGTCGCTCAGGGAGCCGAAGAGGCGCTCCGCGAGGTGGTCGAGCTTCCACTCCACGAGCACGCGCTGCGCCCGGCGGAGGTCGATGTCCTCGTAGGCCTCGTTCCAGCGGCCGGTGACCGAGTAGGCCGCCGTGAGCACGACGTTCAGCACGGTCTCGTTGGCGGGGAACCGACGGGCCATCGCGCTCGAGGCGAAGCCCACGCGGGGCCGCAGCTCGAACAGGTCGACCTGGCCGAGCTGCCCCTCGAGCACGTGCACGACGCCGCCGGAGGGGTGGCTCATCGCGGCCGCGATCTGCAGCAGGGTGGTCTTGCCCGCGCCGTTCGGGCCGAGCACGACCCAGCGCTGATCGCCGTCCACCTTCCAGTTCACGCCGCTGAGGATGGTGTTCCCATCGCGGACAACCGAAACGTCTTCGAGATCGAGCACAGTGGGCATGGATGAGAGTTTAGTCGCGCAGAAACCTCTGCTCAGATCAACGCGCGGTAGATGTCGGCGGTTTGGGAGGCGATCGCGCCCCAGGAGAACTCGGCCTCCGCACGGGCCCGCCCGGCGGCGCCCATCCGGGCCGCGCGCTCGGGGTCCGAGACGACCTCCGTGAGGGTTCGGGCGAGGTCGGCCACGAAGCGATCCGGGTCGGTGGGGGTGCCCGTGCCGTCCTGCAGCTGGTCGATGGGCACGAGGAGGCCCGTCACGCCGTCGTCGACGACCTCGGGGATGCCGCCGGTGGCGGTCCCGACCACGGGAAGGCCGCACGCCATGGCCTCGAGGTTCACGATGCCGAGGGGCTCGTACACCGAGGGGCAGACGAACACGGTCGCGGCGGTGAGCACGGCCGTGAGGTCGCTCTGCGGCAGGATCTCCTCGATCCAGATGATGCCGCCGCGCGTCTCCTGCAGCGTGCGCACGGCGCTCGACACCTCCTCGAGGATGGCGGGCGTGTCGGGGGCCCCGGCACAGAGCACCACCTGCACGTCCTCCGGCAGCAGCGCGAGGGCGCGGAGGAGGTACGGCAGCCCCTTCTGGCGCGTGATCCGCCCCACGAACACCACGGTCGGCCGGTCGCCGTCGATGCCGAGCCGCGCGAGCACGTCGGCGTCGTGGTTCGGCTTCCAGCGCTCGAGGTCGATGCCGTTGTAGACGGTCACGACCTTCGACTCGTCGAGGGCGGGGTAGGAGCGCAGGATGTCACGGGCCATGCCGTCGCTCACCGCGATGACCTTGTCGGCCGACTCGAACGCGGTCTTCTCGATGAGCGACGAGATCCGGTAGCCGCCCCCCAGCTGCTCGGCCTTCCAGGGCCGGAGAGGCTCGAGCGAGTGGGCGGTGACGACGTGCGGCACGTCGTGCAGCAGAGCGGCCAGCCGCCCGGCGGCGTTGGCGTACCAGGTGTGCGAGTGCACGAGCGAGGTGCCGGCCACGGCCTCGGCGATCTGCAGGTCGACGCCCAGGGTGGTGAGGCTCGGATTCGCGCCCGCGAGCTCGGCGGGCACACCGTAGGCGAACACGCCCTCCTCGTCGCGCGGCGCCCCGAAGCAGCGCACGGCCACGTCGAGGTGCGACCTCAGCTCCTTCACCAGCTCGGCGACGTGCACGCCGGCGCCTCCATAGACCTCGGGCGGATACTCTCGGGTGATCACGTCGACTCGCATAATCGAACCGTAGTACGAGCCGGCGGAAACCTCATTATGGTGGGGGGTATGGCAGCATCACAGAAGATCTTCGGCATCGTCCTGGCCGGTGGCGAGGGCAAGCGTCTCATGCCCCTCACGGCAGATCGAGCGAAGCCCGGAGTGCCGTTCGGCGGTGGCTATCGTCTGATCGACTTCGCGCTGTCGAACCTCGTCAACTCGGGTCTCCGCCAGATCGTCGTGCTCACGCAGTACAAGTCGCACTCGCTCGACCGGCACGTCTCGCAGACCTGGCACCTCGACGGCCTGCTGAACTCCTACATCGCCTCCGTGCCCGCCCAGCAGCGGCTCGGCAAGCGCTGGTTCAGCGGCTCGGCCGACGCCATCCTGCAGTCGCTCAACCTCATCCGCGACGAGAAGCCCGACATCGTCGTCGTGGTCGGCGCCGACCACGTCTACCGCATGGACTTCGGGCAGATGATCCAGGCGCACATCGACTCCGGCAAGGGCGCGACGGTCGCGGCCATCCGCCAGCCGATCGAGCTGAGCGACCAGTTCGGGGTCATCCAGACCAGCGACGACGACCCGACGGTCATCACCGAGTTCCTCGAGAAGCCGAAGGATGCGACGGGGCTCGTCGACTCCCCCGGCGAGGTCCTCGCCTCCATGGGCAACTACATCTTCGACGCCGACCAGCTCATCGACGCGGTCATCCGCGACGGCGAGCTGCCGGGCTCCAGCCACGACATGGGCGGCGACATCATCCCCGCATTCGTGGCGGCCGGCAACGCGGCCGTCTACGACCTCAACCGCAACGACGTGCCCGGCTCGACCGACCGCGACCGCTACTACTGGCGCGACGTGGGAACGATCGACTCGTTCTACGACGCGCACCAGGACCTCATCTCGGCCCTCCCGGTCTTCAACCTCTACAACGAGAAGTGGCCGATCTACACCCAGCAGCTCAATTCGCCGCCCGCCAAGTTCGTGCGCGACAGCAAGGGCAACCCCGGGGTCACGGTGGAGTCGATCGTCTCGCTCGGCTGCCTGATCTCCGGCGCCCGCGTCGAGGGCAGCGTCGTGGGGCCGTGGACGACGGTCGATTCGGGTGCCCTCGTGCAGCAGTCGGTGCTCTTCGACCGGGTGCACATCGAACCGGACGCCGTGGTGCGTCGGGCTATCCTGGACAAGAACGTGATCGTGACGGCCGGCGCCCAGGTGGGTGTCGATGCGGAGCGCGACCGTGAACGAGGGTTCACGGTCACAGACTCGGGCATCACCGTCGTAGGCAAGGGAGTTCGCGTAGATCCATGAGCATCCTCATCGTCCTCGATGTCGACTCCACCCTCATCGAGAACGAGGTGATCGAGATGCTCGGCGACCTGGCCGGCTGCCACGCCGAGGTCGCGGAGATCACCGAGAGGGCCATGCGCGGCGAGCTCGACTTCGCCCAGAGCCTCGCCGCCCGCGTGCGGCTGCTCGAGGGCCTGCCGTCGTCGTGCTTCGACGAGGTGCGCGGCGCGATCCGGGTCACCGACGGCGTGCCCGACATGATCGCCGCCGTGCACGCTGCCGGTGGTGCTGTGGCGGTGGTGTCCGGCGGGTTCCACGAGGTGCTCGACCCGCTCGCCGAGTCGCTCGGTCTTGACCACTGGCGCGCCAACCGACTCGGTGTGGCCGACGGTCGCCTCACAGGCACGGTGTCGGGCCCCATCATCGACCCGCAGAGCAAAGCGGATGCGCTCACCGAGTGGGCGGACGCCCGCAGCATCCCGCTCTCCCGCACCGTCGCGGTGGGCGACGGGGCCAACGACCTCCGGATGATGGAGATCGCCGGCCTGTCCGTCGCCTTCCACGCCCGGCCGCTCGTGCGGGAGAACGCCGATCTGGTGATGGACGTGCGCGACCTCAGCCAGCTCCTGCCCCTGGTGGGCCTCCGCGGCTGAGGGCCGCTTCAGCGGCTCGGGGTCAGTGCCCCATGCCGAGGCCGCCGTCGACGGGGATGACGGCGCCCGTGATGTAGGCGGCGTCGTCGCCGGCGAGCCACGCGACCGCCTTCGCGACCTCGCCCGCCGAGCCGTAGCGTCCGGCCGGGATGCTCTTCTTGTACTCGGCCTGCTGCGCCTCGGGCAGCTCGGCGGTCATGTCGGTCTCGATGAACCCGGGCGCCACGACGTTGGCCGTGATCCCGCGGGCGCCGAGCTCGCGCGAGACGGAGCGGGCGAGACCCACGAGGGCGCTCTTCGAGGCGCTGTAGTTGACCTGGCCGGCCGATCCGTAGAGCCCCACGACGCTCGAGATGAGCACGATGCGGCCGAAGCGGGCCTTGAGCATGCCCTTCGAGGCGCGCTTCACCACGCGGAACGCACCCGTGAGGTTCGTGTCGATCACGCTCGTGAAGTCGTCCTCCGACATCCGCATCATCAGGGTGTCACGCGTGATGCCGGCGTTGGCCACGACGACCTCGACCGGGCCGAGCTCCTTCTCCACCTCGGTGAAGGCGGCGTCGATGGACGCGCCGTCGGTGACGTCGGCGATCACGGTGAGGGTCCCCTCCGGGCCCGTGCCCGAACGGGCGGTCACGGCGACACGGTGGCCCTGGGCCGCGAACTCCTCGGCGATGGCATAGCCGATGCCGCGGTTGCCGCCGGTGATCAGAACGGTACGGGGGGTGGTGGTGCTCACGCTGGGGTGGTCCTCACTGCTGGGCGACGGATGATCGAATACCAGCTTAGGAGCAGGAAAGCGAGCGTAGGCTAAGGGGTACATCATGAAGAGCAGCCAATCGGTCACCAGCCTCCCGCCGTCACCCGATGACGAGCGCCGGAAGCGCATGAACAAGTACCTGCTCATGATGTCGATCCGCGTGGTCTGTCTCGTGCTCATGCTCTTCGTGCAGGGCTGGTGGCTCGCGGTCGTGGCCGCCGGCGCCATCCTCCTCCCCTACTTCGCGGTGGTGCTCGGCAACGTCGGCACCTCGAGCCTCAAGCGGCACGAGCAGCCGACCGCCATCGAGGTGTACCGGCCGGCGCCGGGTTCCGAGGAGCCCCGGCCGTGATCTCGCTCGGGCTCGAGCCCTCGGCCGCCGAGTGCTCGCGGGTGAGCTGCCGCGCGGAGGGCGTCTGGCGGATCGAGTGGCGGAACCCCAAGATCCACACCGAGGACCGCCGCAAGATCTGGCTCGCCTGCGACGAGCACGTCTCCTTCCTCCGTGAGTTCCTCGCCGCCCGCGACTTCCCGCTGGAGGTCGTGCCGGCATGATGGGTTGGCGTTTCCTGCTCAGCCGCCGTTGGGCCGGCTACCTCGCGCTCACGCTCGTGTTCGCGCTGGTCTGCGTGCTGCTCGCGCTCTGGCAGCTCGCGCGCCGCGACGAGGCGGTCGCCGAGATCAATCGTGTCGCCGCCAACTTCGATGCCGAGCCCACGCCGCTCGCCGATGTGCTGCCCGAGCTCGACTTCTACGACGAGTCCGACGAGTGGCTCACGGTCTCCATGACGGGCAGCTACCTCACCGACGACCAGCTGCTCGTGCGCAACCGTCCACTCGGCGGCGATGTCGGCTTCGACGTGCTCGTGCCCTTCCAGCTCGAGAACGGCAACGTGTTCGTCGTCGACCGCGGCTGGGTCCCCACAGGCCAAGAGCAGAATGCTCCGGATGCCGTGCCGGCCGCTCCCGAGGGTACGGTCACCGTGGTCGCTCGGCTCAAGGCGGGCGAGCCCGAGCTCGCGTCGATGGGCGGACTCGGCGACGGACAGATCGGCACGATAGAGCTGCCGGTGATCGCCGATCTGCTCGATCGTCCCACCTACACGGCCGCCTACGGTCTGCTCGCGAGCGAGGATCCGGCCCCGGCGGAGCGGCCGATGGCGATGCCGAAGCCGCAGCCCGACGAGGGTGCGCACCTGTCGTACACGTTCCAGTGGTTCTGCTTCGGCGTGCTCGGCTTCGTGGGACTCGGCTACATCGTGCGCCAGGAGTTCCGCCGGCTGAACGCCGACGATCCCGAGGAGCAGGAGCGCGCGGCGGAGCGCGAGCGCAAGCGCCTCGCCCGGAAGACCGACGCGGAGGTCGAGGACGAGATCCTCGACAACCGCTGAGGCCGCGTTCGACCTCTGGTCGCGTGAAGCCGGCTCCGGCTCCGCGAGCGGCTACGCGAGCGAGATCAGGTCGGCGTAGTCCTTGTTCCAGTGGTCCTCGACGCCGTCCGGAAGGATCAGCACGCGCTCGGGGTTGAGCGCCTCCACGGCTCCCTCGTCGTGGCTCACCAGCACGACCGCACCCTCGTAGTGCGCGAGCGCATCCAGGATCTCCTCGCGGCTCGCCGGGTCGAGGTTGTTCGTCGGCTCGTCGAGCAGCAGCACGTTCGCGCCCGACACCACGATCATGGCCAGCGCGAGTCTCGTCTTCTCGCCACCCGAGAGCACTCCCGCGGGCTTGTGCCCGTCGTCGCCCGTGAACAGGAACGAGCCCAGCACGCGCCGCGCCTCGGTCTCGGTGAGGTTCGGGGAGGCCGACACCATGTTCTCGAGCACCGTGCGCTTGACGTCGATGGTCTCGTGCTCCTGGGCGTAGTAGCCGATCCGCAGCCCGTGACCGGGTTCGATGCGCCCGGTGTCGGGCTCGTCGGCCCCGCCGAGGATGCGGAGAAGAGTCGTCTTGCCGGCACCGTTCAGGCCCAGGATGACGACCTTCGATCCGCGGTCGATCGCGAGGTCGACGGCGGTGAAGATCTCGAGGGACCCGTAGCTCTTCGAGAGGTTCGACGCCATGAGCGGCGTGCGGCCGCAGGCGGCGGGCGTCGGGAACCGCAGCTTCGCCACGCGGTCGACCTCGCGCACCTCCTCGAGCCCGGAGAGCATCTTCTCGGCGCGGGCCACCATCTGGTGCGCGGCGGCGGCCTTCGAGGCCTTGGCGCCGAAGCGGGCGGCCTGCATCTGCAGCTGGGTGGCCTTCTTCTCGACGTTGACGCGCTCCTTCTTGCGGCGCTCCTCGTCGGCCTCGCGCTGGCGGAGGTAGTTGCGCCAGTTCATGTTGTAGACGTCGATGACCTGGCGGTTGGCATCCAGGTAGAACACTCGGTTCACGGTCTCGCCCACGAGCTCGATGTCGTGGCTGATCACGATGAAGCCACCGTTGTAGCTCTTCAAGAACTCGCGCAGCCACACCACGGAGTCGGCGTCGAGGTGGTTCGTCGGCTCGTCGAGGATGAGCGTCTCGGCATCCGAGAACAGGATGCGGGCGAGCTCGATGCGCCGGCGCTGACCGCCCGAGAGCGTCTTCAGCGGTTGGTCGAGGATGCGGTCGGGAAGGCTCAGGTTCGAGGCGATCGAGGCGGCCTCCGCCTCGGCCGCATAGCCGCCGAGGGCGTCGAAGCGCTCCGTGAGGTTGCCGTACTTCTTCATGGCGGCCGCACTGACCTTCGGGTCGTCGCTCGCCATCGCCATCGACGACTCGCTCATGCCCTCGAGCAGCGAGCCGAGCCCACGGGCGTTCAGGATGCGCGTGCGCGCCAGCTCCTCCGGGTCTCCAGAGCGGGGATCCTGGGGCAGGTAGCCGAGTTCGCCACTGCGGTTCACGGAGCCCGCGGCAGGCTGGAGGTCGCCCGCGAGGACCTTGGTGAGCGTGGTCTTCCCCGCGCCGTTCCGGCCCACGAGGCCGACCTTGTCGCCCGGACCGACTCGGAAGGACACGTCCTCCATGAGGGTTCGTGCGCCGACCCGGATCGCCAGGTCTGTAACGCTGAGCACAGAGAAATCCAATTCTTTCGTTGCGTTGCCACAACGCGGAGGGGTGGGGGACGTCTTCTAGTATATTTCCAGAGAAGCCGGTGGCCGACCGCTGCCCGCATCCGTGCAATCGTCGTGCATTCGTGCAGCGATCCGGCACCGAGAAGGAGACTGCATGTCCACCCTGTCCCTGGCCGCTGGCCGTCCCACCCTGGCTGACCGGCTGATCAGCCGCAGCATCCTCACCGACGTCATGCTCGTCGCCGGCGGCGCGGCCTTCGTGGGTCTCCTGGCCCAGGTCGCCATCCCGCTGTGGCCGGTGCCGATCACGGGCCAGACCCTCGCCGTGCTGCTCGTGGGCTCCACGCTCGGGGCTCTCCGCGGGGTCATCGCCATGGCGGTCTACGCAGTCGTCGGCATCGCGGGCGTCCCGTGGTTCAGCGACGCGAGCGCCGGCTGGCAGGTCGTCGCCGGCCCCACGGGCGGCTACATCATCGGCTTCATCGTGGCCGCGGGCCTCACCGGCTGGCTCGCCCAGCGCAACTGGGACCGCAAGGTGCTCGGCGCCTTCGCCTCCTTCACCGCAGGCACCGTCATCACGTTCGCGGTGGGCCTCCCCTGGCTCGCCGCCTCCCTCGGCCTCACCCTCGAGCAGACTCTCCAGGCCGGCCTCTACCCCTTCATCCTCGGCGGCATCATCAAGGCCCTCCTCGCGGCCGGCATCATCCCCCTCGCCTGGAAGCTCACCTCCCGCCCCAAGAACTAGCCTCCGCCAGTTCAGACTCGCACACGTCGCGGCCACTGACTCCTCCGGGAGCTCAGCAGCCGCGACGTTTGCGTTTTCGAACAGCATCACGGGCGCACGACCAATCCGGCTCGATGGTGTCGCCCTGCCCACCGATGCTCTCCACGTGCCACGAGCCCCCGTACGACGTCGAGCACCAGCTCCGGCTCGAACATCACTTGCGCGTAGCTGAGCCGCAGCACGAGGTAGCCGCGTTCCACGAGCGCGAGATCCCGCCGCTTGTCGTCGGCGAACGACCGCGCGTCGGAGTGCCACTCACGCCCGTCCGTCTCGATGACGAGCCGCTCACCCACCACGAGGTCGACCCGCCCCACGCCGCTGATCCTCACCTGAAGCTGTACGCCGATCCCGACCGAGCGCAGCAGCAACCGCACGTGGGTCTCCAGCCCGGATTCGGCTCGAGGGTCCGCGCGGTCGAGGAGTGAGGCGTAGCGCACAGGAAGGCCTCGCAACACTTCTTCGAGCCGGCGCCGGGAGGAGAGCCCCAGATGGAGCACGGAGTCGAGAGTCGCCACCGCGTCTCGCGACGACTGGCAGACCGTCGCATGCGCCACAGCCCATTCGGTGGAGTCGACGCCCCCGACAGCGGGTGCGAGCTCGGAGAGCGGATGCGAGCGATGCAGCACGAGGCTCGGCGACGGGCCCGGCAGGTGCGCGTAGCGCCGAACCCGGACATGCCTCCGCGCATCCGGACTCGCCCAGACACCTCGGGCTTCAAGCGCAGACACGCAGCTGAGCGTGCCACCGGCACGAACCGCCTCCAGAGCACCCGGCGGCGCTCCGCTTGGCAGCGCGACCCACCCGTGGCGCACACGGATGAGCGAGCCCACCCGCACGCTGCGGGACACCTCAGCTGCGGGTACGCCCTGAAGTGCGAGCTCCCGGCACGACGCCACGCCGCCGAGGCCGGCGACGAGAGCGGCTGCGGATGACATGCCCCCCACGTTGCCCCACGGCTCGGCGACTCGGTCACCGTGCAGCAGATCAGTGGAACGCCCGCCTCCGATCGCTCGATGTGCAGGAGTGGATGGCACCGTTCAGAAACGCAAACGTCGCGGCATCCGTGCCCTCAAGGAGGGCGGATACCGCGACGTTTGCGCTTCTGAACGAGCGAGCGTCAGATGGAGAAGCCGAGGGCGCGCATCATGTCGCGGCCGTCGTCGGTGATCTTCTCGGGCCCCCACGGCGGCATCCACACCCAGTTGATGCGGAACTGGTCGACGACGCCGTCGAGCGCCTCCGCCGTCTGCTCCTCGAGCACGTCGGTGAGCGGGCAGCCGGCCGACGTCAGCGTCATGCTGATGACGAGCGCGTCCTGCTCCGCATCCCAGCCGAGGTCGTAGATGAGGCCCAGGTCGACGATGTTCACGCCGAGCTCCGGGTCCATGACGTCTTTGAGCGCTTCCTCGATCTGGTCGTAGCGCGTCGGTTCGAGTGTCGTGACCATTTCGTTATTCTACGTTCGCGCCGGTGAGAAAGCGATCGTAGCCTTCGTTCTCGAGCCGCACGGCGAGCTCGGGCCCGCCCTGCTCGGCCACGCGGCCGGCCACGAACACGTGCACGAAGTCGGGCTTCACGTAGCGCAGGATGCGGTTGTAGTGCGTGATGAGCAGCACACCGAGCCCGGTGGTCTCCTTGGCACGGTTGACGCCCTCGGACACGATCTTCAGCGCATCCACGTCGAGCCCGGAGTCGGTCTCGTCGAGCACCGCGAACTTGGGCTTCAGCAGCTCGAGCTGCAGGATCTCGTGGCGCTTCTTCTCGCCGCCCGAGAAGCCCTCGTTGACGTTGCGCTCCCGGAAGGTCCTGTCCATGCGGAGGGCCGTCATGGAGGAGTCGAGGTCCTTGATCCAGCTGCGGATGGGAGGGGCCTCGCCGTCGAGCGCGGTCTTCGCGGTGCGGAGGAAGTTCGACACCGAGACGCCGGGGATCTCGACCGGGTACTGCATCGCGAGGAAGAGGCCGGCGCGAGCGCGCTCGTCGACCGACTTGTCGAGCATCTCCTCGCCGTCGAGCTGCACGGAGCCGCCCGTGACCTGGTACTTGGGGTGCCCGGCGATCGCGTAGGCGAGCGTCGACTTGCCGGAGCCGTTCGGGCCCATGATGGCGTGGGTCTCGCCCTCGCCGATCGTGAGGTCGACGCCGCGCAGGATCTGCTTGGTCCCCTGCTCGGTCTCGACGCTCACGTGGAGGTCTTCGATCTTCAGAACAGACATGCTAGTCAATCACTTTCGTCACGGTCGGGTCGATGTAGATGTCCCCGTCGATGATCTCGATCGAGAACACGGGGACGGGCTCGTAGGCCGGCAGCGTGAGCGGCTTGCCGGTCTCGAGCGAGAACTTGGAGCCGTGGGCCCAGCACTCGAGGGTGTCATCCTCCACGAAGCCCTCGGCGAGCGAGATGTCGCCGTGTGTGCAGGTGTCGCCGATGGCGTGGCACTCCCCCGCGCTGTCCTTCACCAGGGCGATCGCGACGCCGCCCACCACGACGCGGAGCGCCTGGTTGACCGGCACGTCCTCGAACGCGCACACCTTCTCGGCCACGGCTACTGCACCAGCGCCGAGGCGCGCACGGCCTCGGCCTGCACGAGCTCGGCCTCGACGGCCGCGGAGAGCCGCTCCTCGAGGGCGGGCGAGCCGATCTCATTGATGATCTCGGCCAGGAAGCCGCGCACGACGAGACGACGCGCCTCCTCCTCGGAGATGCCGCGCGACTGCAGGTAGAAGAGCTGCTCGTCGTCGAACCGGCCGGTCGAGGAGGCGTGTCCGGCACCCTGGATGTTGCCGGTCTCGATCTCGAGGTTCGGGATGCTGTCGGCGCGCGTGCCCTCGGAGAGCACGAGGTTGCGGTTCTGCTCGTAGCTGTCGGTGCCGTCGGCGTGCGGGCCGATCAGCACGTCGCCCACCCAGACGGTGTGCGCGCCCTTGCCCTGCAGAGCGCCCTTGTAGTTCACCCGGCTGCGCGTGTTGGCGGCCTGGTGGTCGATGTACGGGCGCTGCTCGAAGTACTGACCCGCGTCGGCGAAGTACAGGCCGAACGAGTCGATCGAGGCGCCCTGCGACACGAGGTGCACCGAGGGGTTCACCCGCACGACCGAGCCGCCGAGCGACACGATCACGTGGCGGAGGTTCGCATCGCGGCCCACTCGCGCGAAGTGGGAGGAGAGGTGGAGTGCCTCGTCGTCCCATTCCTGCACGGTCACGACCGTGAGCTGGGCGTTGTCGCCCACCACGATCTCGACGTTCTCGGTGAGGTTCGCCGATCCGTGGTGCTCGAGGATGACGACGCCCTTGCTGTTCGGCGCCGCCTCGATCACCACGTGGGCTGCACGGGGCGTCGATCCGAAGCGGTCACGTCGCACCACGAGCTCGGCAGCGTCTTCACCGGTCACGGAGATGTGCAGCACCTTCTCCACGGCGGCCCAGGCGTTCGCCGCCGCCCTGTCCTCCGGCACGCCGGCGGTGCCGACGACCGGGGCGGAGGGTTCGATCCAGTCCACCGCGGTGCCTGCCGACTCCGAGTAGGTGAACGCCGTCGGCGATCCGTCGAGCGCACCCTCGGTGAGGTGTTTGACGCGAGCCAGCGGAATGAACTTCCACTCGAACTCGAGGCCGGTGACGGCCGGGAAGTCCGTGACGGAGGTGGAGGCGAGGCGCTCCGACCGGGTCTGGACGGGAACGAAAGCGGGTGAGGCGAGGGCCATGTTCAGCCTACGGATCCTTCCATGCCCATCTCGATGAGCTTGTTGAGTTCGAGTGCGTACTCCATCGGCAGCTCCCGGGCGATCGGCTCGATGAAGCCGCGCACGATCATGGCCATCGCCTCGTCTTCGGGAAGACCGCGCGACATCAGGTAGAACAGCTGCTCCTCGGAGACCTTCGAGACCGTGGCCTCGTGACCGAGCTGCACGTCGTCGACCCGGATGTCGATGGCCGGGTAGGTGTCCGAGCGCGAGATGGTGTCGACCAGCAGGGCGTCGCAGCGCACGGTGTTGGCCGAGTGGTGCGCGTTCTCGGCGACCCGGATCTCGCCGCGGTAGCCCGCGCGCCCACCGCCTCGGGCGATCGACTTGGAGACGATCGAGGACTGCGTGTACGGAGCCATGTGGATCATCTTCGCGCCGGCATCCTGGTGCTGGCCGGGGCCCGCGAAGGCCACCGAGAGCGTCTCGCCCTTGGCCCGCTCGCCCACGAGGTAGATCGAGGGGTACTTCATGGTGACCTTGGAGCCGATGTTGCCGTCGATCCACTCCATCGTCGCGCCCTCGTGGGCGATGGCCCGCTTGGTGACGAGGTTGTAGACGTTGTTCGACCAGTTCTGGATGGTCGTGTAGCGCACACGGGCGTTCTTCTTGACGATGATCTCGACCACGGCGGAGTGCAGCGAGTCGCTCTTGTAGATCGGTGCCGTGCAGCCCTCGATGTAGTGCACGTACGAGCCCTCGTCGGCGATGATCAGCGTGCGCTCGAACTGACCCATGTTCTCCGTGTTGATGCGGAAGTAGGCCTGCAGCGGGATCTCGACGTGCACGCCGGGCGGCACGTAGACGAACGATCCGCCCGACCAGACGGCCGTGTTGAGCGCGGCGAACTTGTTGTCGCCCGAGGGGATGACAGTGCCGAAGTACTCGGTGAAGAACTCGGGGTGCTCGCGGAGCGCGGTGTCCGTGTCCATGAAGATGACGCCCTGGGCCTCGAGGTCTTCGCGGATCTGGTGGTAGACCACCTCGGACTCGTACTGCGCGGCCACGCCGGAGACGAGGCGCTGGCGCTCCGCCTCGGGGATGCCGAGCTTCTCGTACGTGTTCTTGATGTCGTCGGGCAGGTCGTCCCAGGTCTGGGCCTGCTTCTCCGTGGAGCGCACGAAGTACTTGATGTTGTCGAAGTCGATGCCCGAGAGGTCGGCGCCCCAGGTGGGCATGGGCTTGCGGCCGAAGATCTGAAGGGCCTTGAGGCGCGTCTTCAGCATCCACTCCGGCTCGTTCTTGAGCTCCGAGATGTTCGACACCACGGCCTCGTTGATGCCGCGTTTGGCCGTGGCACCGGCGGTGTCGGAATCGGACCAGCCGAATTCGTAGACTCCGAGGTTCTCGAGTTCCGGACGGTCGATGAGTACGTCAGACATGACTGTCTCCCTTCCTTACTGTGCAACCTGGAGGAGGTCTCCGACATTCCATAGTCGCATCGAACTATCTGCCGATGCCGGGACTCTGTGCAGATGTCCGGACTAGGTGCGGATCGGGTGTCGGGCGGAACTAGGCGTGATGGGCGGGTTCCTGAGTCTTCATTGTATACGGCCCGGGAGCGCTGGGGGCCCAGAGATGCGGATGCACATCCAGCAGCACCCGGAGGACGCCCACCCAGACCAGCGCCGAGCCGAGCAGGTGCAGCACGACCATCCACTCCGGGAGCTCTGTCAGCGCCTGCACCACGCCCAGCACGGCCTGCAGCACGACGACCACCACGAAGGTGAGGGCGCGGCGGCGGGCGAGGGCTGCGCCGGGGATGCGGGCGACCGCTACGAGGAGCACGACCCCGAGCACGAGCACGAGCGTGCCGAGCACGCCGTGCGCGATGGCCACATGCTCCCAGACGAACGCCATCCGGGGCACGTCGGCGGAGTCGCCCGCGTGAGGGCCGGTGCCGGTCACGAGGGTGCCGACGACGATGAGCACGGCGGTGGCGGCCACGAGCACCCAGGCCAGGATGCCGACGGGGCGCGGGAAGACCGCCTCGGCGCCCTGCGCGCGGTGCGCCCGGTGCCAGGTGAGCGTGGTGGTCGTGAGCAGGGCGATCGCCATCAGGAAGTGCATGGCGACGACCCAGGGGTTGAGCTCGGTCAGCACGGTCACTCCCCCGGCGACAGCGTTCGCGACCACGAGCCAGAACTGCGACCAGGCGAGCCGCGTCATGCTCCGCACGCGGGGCTTCTGCAGGCGGGCCGCCACGATCGCCCAGCCGACGGCGGCGATCAGCACGCCGGTGAGGGCGCGGTTGGCGAACTCGATGAAGCCGTGGATGCCGAGCTCGGGGGTCGTGGTGAGCGATCCGTCGTCGCAGGCCGGCCAGGTGGGGCAGCCGAGGCCGGAACCGGTGACGCGCACGACGCCGCCGGTGATGATGATGAGGATGCTCACGACGAGCGCAGCCGTCGTGCCCCAGCGGAGGGCACGGGGCGAGAGGGTGACGCGGTCGGCGAGCCAGCTGAAGGGGGTCTGCATTCGGGACCCCTTACAGCGGGAGGATCGTGACCAGCGGGTCGATCGCGACCGCGAGGAAGATGAGCGTGAGGTAGGTGATCGAGCCGTGGAAGACGCGCATCGGCTTGATCGAGAGGTCGCGGATCGACCGGCTGTACAGGCGGTGCGACTCGTAGAGGAACCACGCTCCCGCGATCACGGCGGTGGCCGAGTAGATGAGGCCCATGTGGCCGACCGGGATCAGCAGCAGCGAGCACGCCACCATGGCCCAGGCGTAGAGCACGATCTGGAGGCCCACGACGACCCGGCCGCGCACCACGGCGAGCATCGGCACCCCGGCGGTCTTGTAGTCGGCGCGGTACTTCATCGACAGCGGCCAGTAGTGCGGCGGGGTCCAGAGGAAGATGATGCCGAAGAGGATCAGCGCCTCCCACGACAGCGAGTTCGTGACGGCCGCCCAGCCGATCAGCACGGGCATGCAGCCAGCCGTGCCGCCCCAGACGATGTTCTGCGGGGTGCGGCGCTTTAGCACGAGCGTGTAGAGGAGCACGTAGATGAGGATCGCGACGAGCGAGAGCGAGGCGGCCAGCAGGTTGGTGAAGACGGCGAGCCAGGCGATCGAGATGACGCCGAGGGCCCAGGCGAAGACGAGCGCCTCGCGATCCGTGAGCACACCGGTGACGAGTGGACGCTTCGAGGTGCGGTCCATCACGCGGTCGATGTCGCGGTCGAAGTAGCAGTTGAACGCGCCGGCGCTGCCCGCGGAGAGCGCGCCGCCGATGAGCGTAGCGAAGACCAGCCAGAGGTTCGGGATGCCCTGCTGGGCCAGGATCATCACCGGGACGGTGGTCACCAGGAGGAGCTCGATCACCCGCGGTTTGGTCAGCGCGACATACGCCTTGACCTTCTCCATCGGGCTGATCCGCCGATGCTCGACCCGGCCGTCAACCGCTACGTCCATTACTCCTCATTACCTGCACAGAAAGATCCCGTGCACAAGTCTATTCGATCGAAGCGGCGGCCCCTGTCGGCGTCGATATGATTGTCGCGGATCGGTTCCGCTTCTGAGGAGCCGCAATCGAGAAGGGTCCAACACCTCGTGGCTTCACTCCAATGGGAACCCATTGACGACCAGGCGGTCACCACCGCCAAGATCCTCGCGGCCGACGCCGTCGAGAAGGTGGGCAACGGCCACCCCGGCACCGCGATCAGCCTCGCGCCGGCGGCCTACCTCCTGTTCCAGAAGGTCATGCGCAAAGACCCCCGTGACCAGCACTGGCTCGGGCGCGACCGCTTCATCCTCTCGGTCGGTCACTCCTCGCTCACGCAGTACATCCAGCTCTACCTCGGCGGCTACGGCCTCGAGCTCGACGACCTCAAGGCGCTCCGTACCTGGGGATCGCTGACGCCCGGCCACCCCGAGTACGGCCACACCGACGGTGTCGAGATCACGACCGGCCCGCTCGGCCAGGGCCTCGCGTCCTCCGTGGGCTTCGCCTACGCGCAGCGCTTCGAGCGCGGTCTGTTCGATCCGGATGCCGCACCCGGCACGAGCCCGTTCGACCACCACACCTACGTGATCGCCGGGGACGGCGACATGCAGGAGGGCGTCACCAGCGAGGCCTCCTCGCTCGCCGGCCACCAGCAGCTCGGCAACCTGATCGCGATCTACGACTCCAACCAGATCTCGATCGAGGACGACACCAACATCGCCTTCACCGAAGACGTGAAGGCCCGCTACGAGGCCTACCACTGGCACGTGCAGATCGTCGACTGGAAGAAGACGGGCCAGTACGTCGAAGACGTGCACGCGCTCTACGAGGCGATCGAGGCCGCCAAGGCCGAGACGTCGAAGCCGTCGCTGATCATCCTCAAGACGATCATCGGCTGGCCGAGCCCGAAGAAGCAGAACACCGGCAAGATCCACGGCTCAGCGCTCGGCGCCGACGAGCTCAAGGGCCTCAAGGAGGTGCTCGGCGCAGATCCCGAGCAGTCCTTCGTGGTGGCCGAGGAGATCATCGAGCACACCCGCGGCGCGATCGCCAAGGGCGCCGAGGAGCGTGCCGAGTGGCAGAAGGGCTTCGACGCCTGGGCCGCCGCCAACCCCGAGAAGAAGGAGCTGCTCGACCGCCTCGAGGCCGGCGAGCTCCCCGCCGGCCTCGCCGACGCGCTCCCCGTGTTCGAGCCCGGCAAGGACGTCTCGACCCGTGCCTCTTCCGGCAAGGTCATCAACTCCCTCGCGCCGCTGCTCCCCGAGTTCTGGGGCGGCTCGGCCGACCTGGCGGAGTCGAACAACACCACGATCGAGTCGGCCGCGTCGTTCGTGCCCTCCGAGCACTCCACCCACGAGTGGACCGGCAACCCCTACGGCCGCGTGCTGCACTTCGGCATCCGCGAGCACGCCATGGGCTCGATCCTGAACGGCATCGTGCTGCACGGCAAGACCCGCCCGTTCGGCGGCACCTTCCTCATCTTCAGCGACTACATGCGCCCCGCGGTGCGTCTGGCCGCCCTCATGAAGGTGCCCTCGGTGTTCGTCTGGACCCACGACTCCGTCGCCCTCGGCGAAGACGGCCCCACGCACCAGCCGATCGAGCAGCTGTGGTCGCTCCGCGCGATCCCGGGGCTCGACGTCGTGCGTCCCGCCGACGCGAGCGAGGTGGGCCACGCGTGGCTCACCATCCTCGGCCGCCGTCACAACCCGGCCGGCATCGCGCTGACCCGCCAGAACATCCCGGTGTACGAGCGCGGCGACGGCGAGGCCTCCGGTGAGGTCTTCGCGTCGGCGAGCAACGTCTCGAAGGGCGCCTACGTGCTCGCCGAGGCGCCGAACGGCACGCCCGACGTGATCTTCATCGCGACCGGCTCCGAGGTGCACCTGGCCGTCGAGGCGCGGGAGATCCTGAAGGGCGAGGGCATCAACGCCCGCGTCGTCTCGGCTCCCTCGCTCGAGTGGTTCGAGGAGCAGTCCGACGAGTACAAGGAGCACGTGCTCCCCGCGGCCGTCAAGGCGCGCGTCTCGATCGAGGCCGGCATCGGCCTCGGCTGGCGCCACTACGTCGGCGACGCCGGACGCATCGTCTCGATCGAGCACTTCGGTGCCTCGGCCGACTACAAGACCCTGTTCCGCGAGTTCGGCATCACGACAGAGGCGGCCGTCGAAGCCGCAAAGACCTCGCTGGCCGCGCTCTAGCGCCGGCCGACAGACACACTTTCTAGGAGAAGAACAATGACCGAATCCACTCAGAAGCTCTCCGACGTCGGCGTCAGCATCTGGCTCGACGACCTGTCGCGCGAGCGCATCTCCTCGGGCGGGCTGCAGAAGCTCATCGCCGAGAAGAACGTCGTGGGCGTCACCACGAACCCCACGATCTTCGCCGCGGCTCTCGCCAAGGGCGAGTCGTACAGCGAGCAGGTCTCCACGCTGGCCAAGGCCGGCACGGATGTCACGAGCGCCGTCTTCGAGATCACGACCGACGACGTGGCCGCCGCGAGCGACATCTTCAAGCCGATCTACGACGAGACCAAGGGCTTCGACGGCCGTGTCTCGATCGAGGTCGAGCCCGGTCTCGCGCACGACGCCGCGGGAACGTTCGAGCAGGCCAAGGCGCTCCACGCCAAGGTCGACCGCGAGAACGTGCTCATCAAGATCCCCGCCACGGTGGAGGGCCTCGAGGCCATCACGAACACCATCGGCGAGGGCATCTCGGTGAACGTGACGCTCATCTTCTCGCTCGAGCGCTACCGCGACGTCATCAACGCCTACCTCGCCGGCCTCGAGAAGGCCAAGGAGGCGGGCCACGACCTGTCGAAGATCCACTCCGTCGCCTCCTTCTTCGTGTCGCGCGTCGACACCGAGATCGACAAGCGCCTCAACGAGATCGGCACCGACGAGGCGCTCGCGCTCAAGAGCAAGGCGGGCGTGGCCAACGCCCAGCTCGCCTACGAGGTGTGGACCCAGGCGTTCGCCACCGAGCGCGCCCTCGTGCTGCTCGAGGCCGGCGCCAACACCCAGCGTCCGCTCTGGGCCTCGACCGGTGTGAAGGACCCGAGCGTTCCCGACACCACCTACGTCGTCGAGCTCGCCGCCCCCAGCGTCGTCAACACGATGCCGGAGAAGACCCTCGACGCCCTCGCCGACCACGGCGTGGTCACCGGCGACACCATCGCCCACAGCTACGCCGAGGCCAACAAGGTGCTCGACGCCATCGGTGCCCTCGGAATCTCGTACGCCGAGGTCACCGAGCTGCTCGAGAAGGAGGGCGTGGAGAAGTTCATCGTCTCCTGGAACGAGCTGCTCGACACCGTGACGGCCGCCCTGAAGGCTGCCGAGTGACCGTATCGATCCACGTCTCCGGAGACGCCAGGACGGCCGTCCAGACGCACGTACCGCGTCTGGTGGCCGACCTGGTCGCCTCCGGGATCACGGCCGAGAACCCCTCCCTCTGGGGTCCGGCCGCCGAGGCCGAGGCGTCCAAGCGCCTCGGCTGGGTCGAGGCGGTGGCCGTCTCACGGCCGCTCGTCGCCGAGGTCGCCGCGCTCCGCGAGGAGTTCCTGGCGGCCGGCATCGACCACGTCGTGCTCGCGGGCATGGGCGGATCGTCGCTGGCCCCCGAGGTCATCACCAGGACCGCCGGTGTCGAGCTCACCATCCTCGACTCGACCGCCCCGGGGCAGCTCCGCGCCGCCCTCGCCGACCGCCTCGAGACCACCGTGCTCGTCGCGTCGTCGAAGTCCGGCGGCACCCTCGAGACCGACAGCCAGCGCCGGGCCTACGAGAGCGCCTTCCGCGCGGCGGACATCGACCCCGCGTCGCGGATCGTGATCGTGACCGATCCCGGTTCGCCGCTCGAGGAGCTCGCCACCGCGGCGGGCTACCGCACGTTCCTGGCCGACCCCGACGTGGGCGGCCGCTACTCGGCGCTCACCGCGTTCGGCCTCGTGCCGTCCGGCCTCGCCGGTGCCGACATCGGCGAGCTGCTCGACGAGGCGGAGGCCAGTTCCCTCAATCTCGCCGAGGACGGCTCCGACAACGTCGGTCTGATCCTCGGTGCCGCCCTGGCGGGCACGTCGCCCCTTCGCGACAAGGTCGCCATCGTGGCTGACGGAACCCACATCGTGGGCTTCGCCGACTGGGCCGAGCAGCTGATCGCCGAGTCGACCGGCAAAGACGGGAAGGGTCTCCTCCCCGTCGTGCTCGACACCGACTCCCCCGAGCTCACCGAGGGTCTCGCCGACGTGCAGATCGTCCGTCTCGTGGCGAACGCGGGTGAGCACCACCTGCGCGAGCGCCACCCCGGTGAGGTGCTCGTGAGCGGCACGCTCGGTGCGCTCCTCCTCACCTGGGAGTACGCGATCGCGGTGGCCGGGCGTCTGCTCGGCATCGACCCGTTCGACCAGCCCGACGTCGAGTCGGCGAAGGAGGCCGCCCGCGGACTCCTCGACGACCGGCCCGAGCCCGTCTCCCCCGCGTTCGTCGAGGGCGGCATCGAGGTGCGCGGCACCCCGAGTGGGCTCACCGCGGCAGGCACGCTGGCCGGAGCCGTCGAGGCGCTCCTCGCCTCGCTGCCGGCCACGGGCTACGTCGCCGTCATGGCGTACGTCGACCGCCTCGAGCTGCCGCAGCTCGCCGAGCTCCGCGACCTGCTCGCGAAGCGGTCCGGCCGGCCCGTCACGTTCGGCTGGGGCCCTCGCTTCCTGCACTCGACCGGTCAGTACCACAAGGGCGGACCGGCCGACGGGGTGTTCCTGCAGATCACGGCCGATGCGGCCGACGACCTCGAGATCCCCGACCGTCCGTTCACCTTCGGCCAGCTCATCCAGGCCCAGGCCGCCGGCGACGCCGGTGTCCTCGCCGAGCACGGCCGGCCCGTGCTGCGACTGAACCTGACCGAGGCCACCGCCCAGGTCCCCACGCTCCTCGACGCGCTGCGCTGATCGAGACGCGCCGTGCACGACTACGACACGAACGACAACTAGGAGTTCCATGCCTCCCGTTGAGATAACGCCGGAGTACAACCCGCTGAGGCTCCCGACGGACCGCCGACTGAACCGGATCGCGGGGCCCTCCGGCCTCGTCATCTTCGGTGTCACCGGCGACCTGTCGCGCAAGAAGCTCATGCCCGCCGTCTACGACCTCGCCAGCCGGGGTCTCCTGCCGCCCGGATTCTCGCTGATCGGGTTCGCCCGGCGCGACTGGGAGGACCAGGATTTCGAGCGTGTCGTGCACGACTCGGTCAAGGAGCACTCCCGCACCCCGTTCGACGAGGACGTGTGGCGCCAGCTCTCCGAGGGCATCCGCTTCGTCTCGGGCGAGTTCGACGACGACAACGCCTTCGAGCAGCTGAAGACGACGATCGCTGAGCTCGACCGCGATCGAGGGACGATGGGCAACTACGCCTTCTACCTCTCGATCCCGCCGAAGGCGTTCCCGCTCGTCACCGAGCAGCTCCGTCGCTCGGGTCTCGCCGACCAGCAGGAGGACCGCTGGCGCCGGGTCGTGATCGAGAAGCCGTTCGGCAGCGACCTGAAGACGGCGATCGAGCTGAACGACGTGGTCGAGTCGGTCTTCCCGCCGGACTCGGTGTTCCGGATCGACCACTACCTCGGCAAGGAGACGGTCCAGAACATCCTGGCGCTGCGCTTCGCCAACCAGCTCTACGAACCCATCTGGAACGCCAACTACGTCGACCACGTGCAGATCACGATGGCCGAGGACATCGGGGTGGGCGGCCGGGCCGGCTACTACGACGGCATCGGTGCGGCGCGAGACGTCATCCAGAACCACCTCCTGCAGCTCCTGGCGCTCACCGCCATGGAGGAGCCGATCTCGTTCGACGCCGCCGATCTGCGTGCCGAGAAGGAGAAGGTGCTCGCCGCCGTCACGCTGCCCGAGGATCTCGGCACGGTGACGGCCCGCGGGCAGTACTCCGGGGGATGGCAGGGCGGCGAGAAGGTGCTCGGCTTCCTCGAGGAGGACGGCATGAACCCCGAGTCGACCACCGAGACCTACGCGGCCGTGCGACTCGACATCGCGACCCGCCGCTGGTCGGGCGTGCCGTTCTACCTGCGGGCGGGCAAGCGCCTCGGGCGCCGCGTCACCGAGATCGCGGTCGTCTTCAAGCGCGCCCCCCAGTACCTCTTCGCCGAGAGCCAGACGTCGGAGCTCGGGCAGAACGCCCTGGTCATCCGCGTGCAGCCGGACGAGGGTGTGACGATCCGCTTCGGCTCCAAGGTGCCGGGTGCGGGAGTCCAGGTGCGCGATGTCACGATGGACTTCGGCTACGGTCACGCCTTCACCGAGGCGAGCCCGGAGGCCTACGAGCGACTCATCCTCGACGTGCTGCTCGGCGACCCGCCGCTGTTCCCCCGCCAGAAGGAGGTCGAGCTCTCCTGGAAGATCCTCGACCCGATCGAAGAGTACTGGGTGACGCAGGGTCAGCCCGAGCAGTACCGCCCCGGAACCTGGGGGCCCAGCTCGGCCGATGAACTGCTCGCCCGCGACGGAAGAACCTGGAGACGCCCGTGATCGTCGATCTGCCTGACACCACGACGAGCAAGATCTCGAAATCGCTCGTCAAGATCCGCGAGGAGGGCGGCGCCGTGGCTCTCGGCCGCGTGCTGACCCTCGTGATCGTGACCTCGCTCGGCGAGGAGGAGGACGCCATCGAGGCGGCCAACGACGCCTCCCGTGAGCACCCCATGCGCGTGATCGTGGTCTCCACCGACCAGGAGAACGACGGCCTGAGCACCGGCCGCGGCGCGCGGCTCGACGCCCAGATCCGGGTCGGCGGAGACGCCGGCGCGAGCGAGGTCATCGTGCTCCGCGCCTACGGTGCGGCCGCGAGCGACCAGGAGGGGCTCGTCACCGGGCTCCTGCTCTCCGACGCCCCCGTCGTGGTCTGGTGGCCCGGTGCCGCTCCGGAGGACGTGTCGACCTCCGACCTCGGGCGCATCGCCACCCGCCGCATCACCGACTCGTCGAACCAGCGCAACCCCTACGAGGCGCTCCTGAGTCGAGCACGCACGTACGCGCCGGGCGACACCGACTTCGCCTGGACGAGGCTGACCCTGTGGCGCGCCCAGCTCGCCGCGGTGCTCGACCAGCCGCCCTACGAGCCGGTCACGGCGATCGAGGTCTCCGGCGCATCCGACTCGCCCTCGACGTTGCTGCTCGCGGCGTGGCTGCGGCACCAGCTGCAGGTGCCCGTGAAGTACGGGCTGCTCGCGCGCGCCAACGGCTCGAGCGGCATCCACGGCGTCACGCTCACCCGAGAGCACGGCCCGATCGAGCTCGTGCGCGAGGTGCTCAACGTGGCCAAGCTCAGCCAGCCCAACCAGCCCACGCACGACCTCTCGCTCCCCCGCCGCAACCTCCGGGACTGCCTGGCAGAGGAGCTGCGACGGCTCGATCCGGACGACCTGTATGGTGAAGTCATCGTCCAAGGTCTCGCCGAACTCCTGGAATCGGATCCCGCATGACAACTGATCGCCGTGTGCTCGTCCATCCCGACAAGGAGTCCCTGGCCGGCTCCGTGGCGGCCCGTTTCATCACGAAGGTGATCGACATCCTCGACGAGTTCGACGAGGCGAACATCGTGCTGACGGGGGGCACGATGGGGAGCGCGGTGCTCGCGGCGATCCGCTCGTCGCCGGCCGCGCAGACCATCGACTGGTCGCGCATCAGCTTCTGGTGGGGCGACGAGCGGTTCGTGCCGAAGGGCGACGCCGACCGCAACGACCTGCAGGCCCGCGAGGCCCTGCTCGACCACGTGCCGGTCGACCCCGCCAAGGTGCACGCGTTCCCGGCCTCCGACGAGATCGCCGATCTCGACGAGGCGGCCCGGGTCTACGCACGTGAGCTCGCGGACGCCGCCCCGGAAGGGGCGGACTACCCACGCTTCGACATCATGTTCCTCGGTGTCGGACCGGACGGCCACATCGCGTCGCTGTTCCCCGGCCACGGTGAGATCCGGATCACGGATGCCACGGTGGTGCCGATGCGCGACTCCCCCAAGCCGCCGCCGCTCCGCCTCAGCCTGACGCTTCCCGTCATCCAGTCGGCCGACCGCATCTGGATGGTGCTGGCCGGTGCCGACAAGGCCTCCGCCATCGGTCTCGCCCTCGCGGGTGCGAGCACCGACGAGGTGCCGGTCGCCGGAGCTCAGGGCCGCAAGCGCACGGTCTTCTTCGTCGACCAGGAGGCTGCGGCCGAGGTTCCCGAGTCGCTCATCGCGCCCTCGTACTGATCGCGACGACCACCAACGCCGAAGGGGCCGTTCTCACATCACAGTGAGAACGGCCCCTTCGGGTTGTGCGGGAGGCTCGGCCTAGGAGGCGGTGGTGCCGCGACGCTCGCGGAGCTGCTGCAGAGCGTCTTCGAGAAGCTGCTCCGCCTCCTTCTCCGTGCGGCGCTCCTTCACGTAGGCGAGGTGCGTCTTGTAGGGCTCGAGCTTGGTGACCGACGGCGGGTTCGCCTTGTCACGACCGGCCGGCAGCCCCGAGGCGGGGCAGTCGATGGTCTCGGGGATCTCGTCGTCGGGCAGGTTCGCCGCGAAGTACCGCACGGTCTCGTTGCCGAGGGCATCCCAGTACGAGACCTGGATGCGATCGGCGTGGAAGCCGCGATCCTGCTCGCCCATGGGGCCGGCGCCTACGCGCGATCCGCGGATCGCACTTCCTCCTGATGCCATGACTGCTGTCCCTTCCGGGCCTAGAGGCCGGAGTCGAATTTCGTGATGAGACCGAGGATGACGATGCTCGACACCCAGATCAGTCCCAGGATGACGGTGATGCGGTTCAGGTTGCGCTCCGCGACGCCCGAGGCGCCGAGGTTCGACGTGACACCGCCACCGAACATGTCGGAGAGCCCACCGCCGCGACCCTTGTGCAGAAGGATGAGAAGGGTCAGGAGCAGGCTCGTGATGCCGAGAATCACCTGGAGGACGACCTGAAGGATTTGCACTGCTTGCCTTTCACATGCCGGAGAGAGCGGGTCGCTCCCCCGAAGACCAGAGGTAAGTCTACACTCCGACGTGCTTCTGGTAGCGCACGATCGCGGCGAACTCCGCGATGTCGAGGCTCGCACCGCCCACGAGCGCTCCGTCGACGTTGGGCTCGCGCATGAAGCCGGCGATGTTGCCCGACTTCACCGAGCCGCCGTAGAGGATGCGGGTGGCGGCCGCCGCGTCGGCGCTGAGGCTCTCGGCGACGACGGCGCGGAGGGCCGCACCGACCGTCTCGGCCTGCTCGGGGGTGGCGGCCTGGCCGGAGCCGATGGCCCAGACGGGCTCGTACGCCACGACGACGTCGGCATCCGCCTTGAGGCCCTCGAGGGCGACCTTGAGCTGGGCGACGGGCACGGCGCTCTGGCCGTGCTTCTCGAGGTCTTCGGCGGTCTCGCCCACGCAGATGACGGGGACGAGGCCGTGCGTGATGGCGGCCTTGACCTTCGCGGCGACGATCTCGTCGGTCTCGCCGTGCATCGTGCGCCGCTCGGAGTGTCCGATGATGACGTACTTCGCGTCGAGCTGGGCCAGGAACTGGCCCGAGATCTCACCCGTGTAGGCGCCGGAGTCGTGTGCCGAGACATCCTGCCCGCCGTAGGCGAGCGAGAGCTTGTCGGCGGCCACGAGGGTCTGCACAGAGCGGAGGTCGGTGAACGGCGGGAAGATGGCGACCTCGACCGAGTCGAAATCGTGCTTCGCGTCTTCGAGCGACCAGGCGAGCTTCTGCACGAAGGCGATCGACTGCAGGTGGTCGAGGTTCATCTTCCAGTTGCCGGCGATGAGGGGTGTGCGCTTCAGGACCATCCGAGGACCTCCAGGCCAGGGAGGCGCTTGCCCTCGAGGAACTCGAGACTGGCACCGCCTCCGGTTGAGATGTGACCGAACTGGTCGTCGGTGAAGCCGAGGGCACGGACCGCTGCGGCCGAGTCTCCCCCGCCCACCACGCCGAGACCCCCGTGCTCGGGAGAAGAGGCCTCGGTGAGTGCTTGTGCGACCGCCTTGGTGCCCGCGGCGAAGGGCTCGAGCTCGAAGACGCCCATGGGGCCGTTCCAGAACACGGTCTTCGAGGAGGCGATGATCTCGGCGAAGGCCTTCGCGGTCTCCGGTCCGATGTCGAGGCCGAGACCGGAGGCGCCGAACGCGGTCTTCTCGATCGAGTCGGCCGCGGTCACCTCGATCTCGGCGTCGGCGCCGAACTTCGAGGCCACGACGACATCGGTGGGCAGCACGATCGTGACGCCGAGCTCGTCGGCCTTCGCGAGATAGCCGCGCACGGTGTCGAGCTGGTCCTCCTCGAGGAGGCTCGATCCGACCTCGTGGCCCTGGGCCTTGAGGAACGTGAAGAGCATGCCGCCGCCGATCAGCAGCGTGTTGACGCGCGGCAGCAGGTGGCCGATGACTCCGAGCTTGTCGGAGACCTTCGATCCGCCGAGCACCACCGTGTAGGGGCGCTCGGGGTTCTCGGTGAGCCGGTCGAGCACGTCGAGCTCCGTCTGGATGAGGAGGCCGGCCGCGCTCGGCAGCAGTTCGGCGAGGTCGTAGACGCTCGCCTGCTTGCGGTGCACCACGCCGAATCCGTCGGAGACGAAGGCGTCTCCGAACGCGGCGAGCTGCTCGGCGAATCCGCGACGCTCCGACTCGTCCTTGCTGGTCTCCCCCGGGTTGAAGCGGAGGTTCTCGAGCAGGGCGATCTCCCCGTCGCCGAGGCCGGCGACCACGTCCTTCGCCTCCTGGCCCACCGTGTCGTGCGCGAACGCGACAGGTGCGCCGAGGAGCTCGGAGAGGCGCTCGGCGACCGGGGCCAAGGAGTACTTGGCCTCGGGCGCGCCGTCGGGCCGGCCGAGGTGGCTGACCACGACGACCTTGGCGCCCTGCTCGAGCAGGGCGGAGAGGGTGGGAAGGCTCGCGCGCACGCGCCCATCGTCGGTGATGACCCCGTCCTTGACAGGAACGTTGAGGTCACACCGGACGATGACGCGCTTGCCTGCGAGCGATCCGAGGGTGTCGAGAGTGCGGAGCGTCACGGATTCGCTTTCGAGAGGTTCGGGCTACAGCCGGTCGGCGACGTACTCGGTGACGTCGACAAGGCGGTTGGAGTAGCCCCACTCGTTGTCGTACCACGACGCGACCTTGACCTGGTTGCCGATGACCTTGGTGAGGCCGGCGTCGAAGATCGAGGAGTGCGGGTCGGAGACGATGTCGCTCGAGACGATCGGGTCCTCGGTGTAGCTGAGGATGCCCTTGAGGTCGCCCTCGGCGGCGTTCTTGTACGCCTCGTTGATCTGCTCGACCGTGGCCGGGTTCGTCAGCTCGACGGTGAGGTCGGTGATCGAACCGGTCGGGACCGGAACGCGCAGCGCGTAGCCGTCGAGCTTGCCGACGAGCTCCGGGATGACGAGGCCGAGGGCCTTCGCCGCACCGGTCGAGGTGGGGATGATGTTCGCGGCGGCCGCGCGGGCACGACGGAGGTCGCTGTGCGGGCCGTCCTGCAGGTTCTGGTCGGCGGTGTACGCGTGGACCGTGGTCATCAGGCCGCGCTCGATGCCGAAGTTGTCGAGCAGCACCTTGGCGAGCGGCGCGAGGCAGTTCGTGGTGCACGAGGCGTTGGAGATGATGTCGTGCTGGGCGGGGTCGTAGGTGCCCTCGTTCACGCCGAGCACCAGGGTGGCGACGTCGGATCCGGTGGCCGGGGCCGAGACGATGACCTTCTTGGCGCCGGCGGTGATGTGCGCACGGGCGTCGTCGGACTTGGTGAAGCGGCCGGTCGACTCGATGACGATGTCGACGCCCAGCTCGCCCCAGGGGAGGTCGGCGGGGTTGCGCTCGGCGAGCACGATGATCGGCTTGCCGTTGACGACGATCTTGTCGCCGTCGAGCTCGACCTTGGCGTCGAGGCGGCCGGTGATCGAGTCGTACTTCAGCAGGTGCGCGAGCGCCTTGTTGTCGGTGAGGTCGTTGACGGCGACGATCTCGAGGTCGCTGCCCTTGGCGAGGGCGGCGCGGAAGAAGTTCCGACCGATGCGGCCGAAGCCGTTGATTCCGATCTTTACGGACACAGATTGCTCCTGTTGCTGGGGCCCGGTGGGGCGGTGTGGTGGGGTAGCTGCGGAGGAGGATGCGGGGCTCGACGTCTGACGCGGGCCCCGTCATCCAGCGTCGCTATGACAGTACCAGCAGGCCTTCGGTCTTGGTGCGGGCGGCCGTGAGGCGCTCGGCGACGTTCTGCCAGTTAGCGATGTTCCAGACGGCCTTGATGTAGTCGGCGCGGACGTTGAGGTAGTCGAGGTAGTAGGCGTGCTCCCAGACGTCGAGCATGAAGAGGGGGATGACGCCGAAGGGCACGTTGGACTGCTGGTCGAAGAGCTGGAAGACGGTGAGGTTGCCGCCGA
>NZ_JAHFUY010000034.1 GCF_023264895.1 Herbiconiux sp.
CCCGCCGCCCCGTCCGCCCCGGCGGCCGGTGGCGTCGACATCATCGCCGAGCTCCAGAAGCTCGCCGCCCTCAAAGACGCCGGCGTGCTCACCGACGCCGAGTTCACCGCCGCCAAGGGCAAGCTCCTCGCCTGACCCTCTGCCGAACCGTCACTTTCCACACCACAGGGGCACAGGATGTGTGGAAAGTGACGTCTCGGCGGGGGTGGGGGCGGGGTGCGTAGAGTTGGGGCGTGACTGACTCCGGAATCGACCTCGCCGAACTCGACCCGACCATCCGCCCCCAGGACGACCTCTTCCGACACGTCAACGGGAAGTGGATCGCGCGCACCGAGATCCCGGATGACAAGGCGCGCTACGGCTCGTTCTACCAGCTCGCCGAAGAGGCCGAGAAGGCGGTGCGCGACATCGTCGTGGAGGCGCAGTCGGCCGCCGAGGGCACGGAGCAGCGGAAGTTCGGCGACCTCTTCACGAGCTTCATGGACGTCGAGCGCATCGACGCCCTCGGCGCCGCCCCGCTCGAGCCGCAGCTCGCCCTCATCGACGCGATCGACGACGTTCCGTCCCTCGCCCGCACGCTCGGCCGGCTCGAGCGCCAGGGCGTGCCCGGTCTCCTCCGTCTCTTCGTCGACAACGACCCCGGGAATCCGGAGCGCTACCTCGTGTTTGTGGAGCAGGGCGGCATCTCGCTGCCGGACGAGAGCTACTTCCGCGACGAGAAGTTCGCCTCGGTGCGCGAGGCCTACCTCGGCCACATCCAGCGGATGCTCGAGCTCGCCGGCCTCGACGACGCGCCCGTGCGCGCCCAGCGCGTGTTCGACCTCGAGACGCTGATCGCCTCCTCGCACTGGGACAACGTGCGCACCCGCGACGCCCAGGCCACCTACAACCTCGTCTCCTGGCGCGAGTTCCTCGACCAGGCCGGCGACGCGGCGACGGTCTCCGAGGCCTCCGCGGACGGCGCGGCGCGCACGTCGCTGTTCGACCTCTGGCGCGAGGCGCTCGACGCGCCGGCCGGGGTGTTCGACGAGCTCGTGGTGCGCGAGCCGAGCTTCATCACGGGCCTCGCCGCCGCCCTCACGGAGGCACCGCTCGAGAGCTGGAAGGACTGGCTGAGCTGGCAGGTCGTGCACGGCTGGGCCCCCTACCTCCCCGGCGCGTTCGTGGAGGAGAACTTCGACTTCTACGCCCGCACCCTCACCGGCACCCCGAGCATGCGCGACCGCTGGAAGCGCGGCGTCTCGCTCGTGGAGGGCTCGATGGGGGAGGCGGTCGGCCGCATCTACGTGGAGAAGTTCTTCCCGCCCACCGCCAAGGCGGCCATGGACGTGCTCGTGGCCAACCTCATCGAGGCCTACCGCGAAAGCATCTCGACGCTCTCGTGGATGAGCCCGGCCACGCGCGAGCGCGCCCTCGAGAAGCTCGGCAAGTTCACGCCCAAGATCGGCTTCCCCGCCACGTGGCGCGACTACTCGGCGCTCTCGATCGACCCCACCGACCTCATCGGGAACGTGCGGGCGACGAGCGAGTTCGAGTTCCAGCGCGAGCTCGGCAAGATCGGCAAGCCGCTCGATCGCGACGAGTGGTTCATGACCCCGCAGACGATCAACGCCTACTACAACCCCGGCTTCAACGAGATCGTGTTCCCGGCGGCCATCCTGCAGCATCCGTTCTTCGACGAGGCGCGGGATGCCGCGGCGAACTACGGTGCGATCGGCGCGGTGATCGGCCATGAGATCGGGCACGGCTTCGACGACCAGGGCTCGCGCTTCGACGGCGACGGCCGGCTCACCGACTGGTGGACGGCGGACGACCGCGAGGCGTTCGAGAAGCTCACGTCGTCGCTCATCGCGCAGTACGACGCGCTCGCCCCCGCCCAGGTGCCCGACCACCACGTCAACGGCGCCCTCACGATCGGCGAGAACATCGGCGACCTCGGTGGTCTCGGCATAGCCTGGAAGGCGTACCTGCTGTCGCTGCGCGACGCATCCGGAGCACCTGTCGAACCGCCCGTGATCGACGGGCTCACGGGAGCCCAGCGGTTCTTCCTCAGCTGGGCCCAGGCGTGGCAGCAGAAGTCGCGCGACGCCGAGGTCATCCGTCTGCTCTCGATCGACCCGCACTCGCCCAACGAGTTCCGCTGCAACCAGATCGTGCGCAACATCGACGAGTTCTACGAGGCGTTCGAGGTGGGTTCTTCGGACGGACTCTGGTTGAATCCAGCTGAGCGTGTGACCATCTGGTAGGTGCGGGCTGCGGTTCGCGCCCCGCTGCGACCCTCTCGGTCGCGCCGACAACTCGAGGAGGCCAGCTGGCATGCCGGATCCGATGCGCCGCCGAGGCCGCGAAGGCCAGCGCGACGAGGCGGCCGCCGCCGACTCGCTGCAGCGCGGCCGACGGGGTGATCCGGCGGGCAGCGGCGGCATCATCTTCCGGCAGGGCTTCGCCGCGCTGACCGAGCTCGCGCTCTCGGGTGTGCAGGTGACCGCCTGTGCCCTCGACCTCGCGACCGGGCGCGTGCTGTTCTCCGTCGACGACCACCTCTCGGTGCCGACCGCGTCGATCGGGAAGGTGCTGCTGCTGATCGAGGTGGCGGCGCGGATCGCGGCTCGGGACGGTGCGGGCGCCGAGTCCCGCGACTCGAGGGGCGGTGCCCGGCCGGGGCCGGGAGCGGAGGGTCTGAGCATCCTGAACCGCACGGCCCACGACACGGTCGCGGATTCGGGGCTGTGGCAGCACCTGCAGGTTCCGGCGCTGCCCGTGGTCGACCTCGCGGCGCTCATCGGCTCCACGAGCGACAACCTCGCCACGAACGTGCTGCTGCGCCGGATCGGGCTCGATGCGGTGCGTGCGCGCGCCGAGTCGCTCGGGCTCCGGCGCACGCTGCTGCTCGACATCGTGCGCGACGAGCGGGGTCCGGATGACGCGCCGCAGCTCTCGGTCGGGTCGGCGCGCGAGCTGGCGACGCTGTTCCGGCGGCTCGAGCTCGGTGAGATCGTCGACGAGACGGCCTCGCGGCTCGTGACCGGCTGGCTGCGGCTCGGGGTCGACCAGTCGCTCGTGGCGAGTGCGTTCGGGTTCGATCCGCTCGCCCACACGGGGATCGACCACGGTCTGACGCTGTTCAACAAGACGGGGTCGGATGCGGGCATCCGCTCCGAGGCCGGCGTGCTCACGGGGCCGAGCGGTGGGATCTCCTACGCGGTCACGATGCGCTTCAACGACGAGCACCTGCGCAACCGCCTCGCCGTGATCGAGTCGATGCGCACGCTCGGCACCGACTTCCTGGAGTACGTGCACTGAGCGCGTGCGGCTGCCTTGCCTGTCGCCGCGGTCCCGCCGCCGTGGTCCTGCCGACTTGGCACTAGATGGGCCTGAAGTCGCCGACTTGACACAAGATGTGCCAAGTCGGCGGTTTTAGGCGCCACTTCTGTCAAGTCGCGGGCAGGGAGAGCGAGGGCCGACAGCGCGGGCGGGGAGGCGAGGGTGGGAGGCGGAAGTCGCGGGTGCGTCGGCCGGTCTGGCGGTGAGGCGGCGGAGGATGCGCAGGGTCTCGCCCACGGCCGGGACGCGGTCGGCGCCCGGGCGCGTGACCGCCACGATCATCCGGTGGTCGCCCGACGTCGTGGGGGCCGAGGCCACCCCCGGCGGCAGGGGTGAGGCCGTGATGGTGAGGGCCGGCAGGAGCGCGACGCCGAGACCCTCCGCGACCATGCTCATCACGGCCACGAAGTTGTCGGTCTCGAAGGCGATCGTGGGAGCGAAGCCGCTGCGGGCGCACGAGTCGAGGAGGTGGGCTCGACAGCGCGGGCAGCCGGCGATCCACGTCTCGTCGCGGAGGTCTGCGAGGTCGACCGCCGGGGCCGGGGCCGGGTCGGGGGCGCCGGATGACGCGGGGTGCTCCGATCCGGGAGGCTGCCGCAGGGCTCCGTGCCCGTGCGGCACGAGCACGAGCAGCTCGTCGCGGGCGAGCTCGTGCACGACGAGGCCCTCGGCCCCCGCGGCGAAGGGATCGTCGCGGTCGGCGGGGTGCCGGAACGCGATCGCGATGTCGATCGCTCCGTCGCGCACGGCGGCGATCGCCTCGGGCGGTTCGGCCTCGAGGTAGGTGAAGCGCACGCCTTCGTGCTCCTCGCCCATCGAGCGGATGAGTCGCGGCACGATCGTCGACGATGCCGACGGGAAGGCCGAGAGCCGCACCTGCCCCGAGCGCAGGCCCGCGAGGTCGGCGAGCTCGCCCGACGCCGATTCGAGAGCGGCGAGCACGGTGGCGGCGTGCCTCGCGATGACGAGCCCGGCATCCGTCAACCGGATGCCACGCCCCGCCCGGGTGACCAGCGGCATCCCGATGCGGGCCTCGACCCGTTTGATCTGCTGGCTGAGCGCGGGCTGACTGAAGCCGAGCACTCCGGCTGCGCGCGTGATCGAGCCGTACTCGGCCACAGCCGACAGGAGCCGCAGGGTCTGCGAGTCGAGATCGAACGCACTCGGGAGCGGGGTGAGGGTCATGAGGCGAGTGTAGCCGGATGCATCACGTCAGGTTATGGAGAGCATGGCTGACTGGGTGTTGTCCAATGAGTGCAGCGGCGGGACCATGGGGGCATGGACACGATGGACGAGCTGCGCGGGCACTTCGACGTGCGGCCGGGCTACCTCGCCGCGTGCATGATCGGGGTGCCTCCGCGCGAGACGGTGGCGGCGCTCGCCGACGACCTGGCCGACTGGTCGCACGGGCATCCGGAACCGGCTCGCTACGGCGCCGCGGTCGAGCGGGCGCGGTCGGCGTACGCGGGGCTCGTGGGGGTGCCGGTCGACGACGTCGCGGTGGGGTCGCAGGTGTCGGTGCAGGCCTCTCTCGTGGCGGCGTCGCTGCCCCCGGGCTCCGAGGTGCTCGTGGTCGACGGTGACTTCAGCTCGATGGTGTTCCCCTTTCTCGTGCAGGAGCAGCTCGGGCGGCTCAGCGTGCGGTGCGTGCCGCTCGCGGGGCTGGCGGATGCGATCGGTCCGGCCACGACGCTCGTGTCGTTCTCGCTCGTGCAGTCGGCCACCGGGGCGCTCGCCGATGTCGAGGCGGTGCTGGCGGCCGCCGCGCTGCACGGAGCGGCGACGTTCTGCGACACCACGCAGGCCTGCGGCTGGATGCCGGTCGACGCCTCGCGCTTCGATGCGACGGTGTGCCACGCCTACAAGTGGCTGTGCGCTCCGCGGGGCACCTCGTTCCTCACGCTGAAGCCCGCGTTCGCCGAGCGGATCGTGCCGGCGCAGGCCGGCTGGTACGCGGGCGACGACGTGTGGGGCTCGTGCTACGGCCCCGGGATGCGACTGGCGGCGGGGGCGCGCCGGTTCGACGTCTCGCCGGCGTGGCAGGCGTGGCTCGGCACGGCGTCGTCGCTCGAGCTGTTCGCCCGGGCCGACCTCGGTGCCGTGCGGGAGCACTGCGTGGGGTTGGCCGACGATCTCTGCGCCCGGCTCGGTGTCCCGTCGAGCGGATCGGCGATCGTGACGTGGCCGGATGCGGACGGCAGCGCGATCGCGGCCCTCACGGCGGGGGGCATCGCGGCGTCGGCGCGGGCGGGGCGGGCGCGCGTGGCGTTCCACGTGTGGAACGACGCCGCCGATGTCGAGCTCGTGTGCGAGGCGCTGGGGCGCTGAGCCCGGGGTGTCGCTGGGGGGTGTGGCCGGTCGCCCGCGGCTCGCGCTCTCGCTCGGCGCGCTCTGGCTCGCCCGCTCGCCTCACTTGACAGAAGTTGCGCCTCTGGCTCCTGACTTGACACAAGATGTGCCAAGTCGGCGGCTATTCGCGCAGGTAGTGTCAAGTCGCGGTCGCGGTCGCGGTCGCGGTCGCGGCGTCGGTGGCTGGGTTGGTCGGCCAGCGGAGGCGGGCGCCCTCAGTCGACGAGGCCCGCCGCCACAAGCCGGCTGAGCGTCTCCGCCCCGGCCGGCGGGCAGCGGTGGGCGTCGGCCGAGGTGACCCAGTGCAGCGCGTCGATCTCGCTCGAGGCGCGCGGCGCATCCGGTGTCGATGCCCCGAAGACCTGCATCTCGACCTGGCGGCCCTCGGGCTCGCCGTGGGCCTGGGTCGTGACCGTGAACAGCGGCGTCACCTCGGCGGGGTCGAGCTCGACGCCGATCTCCTCGCGGGCCTCCCGCACGGCCGCCTCGGCCGCTGTCTCGCCCGGATCGATCTTGCCGCCGGGCATGTAGTGCACGTCGCGAGCGCGGGCGGTGACCATGAGCAGCCGGCGGTCCCGGATGAGCGCGACCGCCGCGACCCGGATCGGGTGCAGCGGGTTCTCACCGTTCACGCGTCACCAGCTCGCCCACTTGACAGAAGATGCGCTCATTCTCGTCGACTTGGCACGTCTTGTGTCAAGTGGGTGAAAGCGGCGGCGGGGGTCAGGCGCCGGCGCGGCGGTAGTCGTCGAGGTCGACGGGGCCGGAGGACGGGTCGTCGAGCGACTCCGAGAGGGCCGACTGGAGCGCCGAGCGCTGCGCGGCCTCGGAGCCCAGGCCGAAGAGGGTCTCGACCGCCGCGAACACCTCGTCGGCCCGGCCGTCGCGCGCGAGCTCGCGCGCCCGCACGGAGGGCGAATGCAGGATGACGCCCACGAGGTGACGGAGCGCCCGCTCGGTCTGCGCCGCGGCCTCCGCACCCGTCAGCGTGGCCGTCGGCGAGGCGCCGAACGCGCCGGCGCGCCCGCGGGAGCGCTCGATCTCGGCGTCGAGGAGGTCGAAGAGGTGCGCGCGCAGCGAGACGATCGCGGGGGTGACGGCAGCCTCGGCCTTGCCCGCGCGGTACTCGGCGGCGGCCTGGTCGACGAGCGCGCGCGCATCCGACTCGGCGTTCAGCTCGTCGAGGGGGGCGTGCAGGCTGATGGTCTCGAGGTCGAGCAGCTCGGTGCCGTGGACGCCGGAGACGGCGGGGTCGACGTTGCGCGGCAGCCCGAGGTCGATCACGAGCCGACGCTCGAAGGCACCCGGCAGCGCAGCCGCGGCGGCGAGGTGCTCGGCGTCGAGAACCACGGTCTCGGCAGTCGAGCAGGTGATGACCACGTCGGCGGTGGCCACGGCCTGGAGATAGCCCTCGGCCGCGACGGGCTCGAGCTCCTGCTTGGCGGCGAACACCGCAGCACGGCCCGAGGGGGAGTAGACGCGGATGTCGGTGACACCCCGGTCGCGCAGGTTCGACAGCGTGACCCGCGCGTACTGGCCCGTGCCGACGAGCAGCACGCGCGTGCGGGCCCACTCGGTGACGCGGCTCTCGGCGAGGTCGAGCGCGAGGCGGGCGAGTGAGCGGCCGGCGCCGCCGAGCCCCGTCTTGGTCTTGACACCCCGCGAGGTGTGCGCAGCCCGCTGGAAGAGGCGCTCGAGGTCGGAGGAGGTGGTGCCCTCGATGCGCGCGGTGCTGAGGGCGCGCTTCACCTGGCCGGCGATCTCGTCTTCACCCACGACGACGGATTCGAGTCCCGACGACACCGAGAAGAGGTGGTCGGCCACGGTGTCTCCGCAGAGCACGGTGAGGCTGTCGCGCAGCTCGCCCACGTCGGTGCCCGCGGCCCCGCCGAACTCCTCGGCCGCCTGCTCGACCGCCAGGGAGACCCCGGCGGTGAGCGGCTCGTCGATGTCGAGGTAGGCCTCGAAGCGGTTGCAGGTGGCGAGCACGACGGCCCCCTGCACGAAGTCGCTCTCGGCGACCAGCCGCTTGGCCACGTCTCCGGTGCCCACCGAGAGCTTCTCGAGGAGGTCGAAGCTCGCGTTCCGGTGGTTCGCGGTCAGGCAGATGAGCACTGAGCAATTGTACGCCCGTTGCGGATGTGCCCGTGCTGAAAGCAGGGCATCCGTCGGATGGGGCGCGGTGTCATGGTGTCGGGAGCGCTGCGGTCAGTCCCACAGCACCGTCGGGTTCTCGGCGGCCATGTCGACCGAGGGAGTGCCGAGCGACGGGCCGAACAGCAGGCTGCAGACGCCGGTCTGCCCGTTCTGGGTGCACGGCGCCTCGACGTCGATCGAGCCGACGTAGTCGCCCTGCGCGAGGGTGGGGTTGTCGTAGCTGAGCGTCGCCTCGAGCGAGTCGAGTGTCGTGATGGTGTCGGCGGGCAGCGTGCGCTTGATGGTGCCGTCGGTGAGCTGCGTGCCGTCGTCGAGCGTGGGCTGCAGGTCGAGCCCGCAGCCGGCGACGAGCGATGTGGAGGCGACGCAGGCGTCGACCGCGGCGCGCACGAGGCTCCGGAACTGGGCGAGCCCGGCCTCGGAGAGCTCGGCGGTGGTGTCGGAGAAGTCGGCCGTGGAGTACGGATCGGTGACCACGACGGTCGGGGTTCCGGCGATCGTGAAGTTCGGCAGGGGAGTGGCGAGCTCGTAGGTGCCCGGGAAGACCTGCAGGTCGTCGCCCTCGGCCGGCTGGCCGTTGACCGTGACGTCGAGCCCGTCGAACTGGCCGAGCGGCAGGTAGGCGAGGCCGCCGTTGATCTCCCACACGCCGTCGTCGTCGTAGTCGAGCACCGAGAACTCGGTGTCGACGGACGAGCCGCCGATCGAATACGAAGTGGTCACGATGGAGGAGCCGTTGTCGGTCACCTCGTTGAGGATCGTGATGTCCGTGATGGCGCCGAGCTCGGCGGAGGCGGCCAGGACGTGCCCGGTGAGGAGGGTGTCGTCCTCCGGCTCGTCGCTGATCAGGCTGAGCGCGGTCTCGGCGTCGCCCTCGGAGACAGCGGTGAGGTAGTCGGTGACGACGACCGAGGGGGAGTCGCCGGCGTCGCCGCCCGATCCACCCGCGCCGGGGTCGCTCCCGGCGGAGCCCGCGAACTGGTTGACCAGCACGACGGCGATCACGATGACTATCACGAGAAGCAGGGCGACGCCGCCGAGGATGATGCCGACGATGGCACCGGTGCCGAGGCGCTTGCGCGGGGGCTGGGGGCCCTGCGGTCCCTGGGGGCCCTGGGGGCCGTTGCCCTGGCCTGAGGCCTGGGGGTAGCCGGGGTGGGGCTGCTGCTGGCCGTAGGGCTGCTGGGGCTGGTTCGTCTGGGGGTAGCCGGGGTGGCGCTGCTGGCCGTACGGCTGCTGAGGCTGGTTCGCCTGCGGGTAGCCGGGATGCGGCTGCTGCTGGCCGTAGGGCTGCTGAGGTGCTGGGGGCTGCTGGTACGCGGGCTGCTGGTACTGAGGCGGCTGGTACTGGGGAGGCTGCTGGCCTGGGTAGGTCGGATACGGCGGTGCCGCATCCGGTGCACCCTGGGCCGTGGGCGGCGTGCCGGGCGCACCCTGCGCCGGGGCCGGTGCATCCGGAGCACCCTGCGCGGGGCCCGCCGCATCCTGAGCGCCCTGCGCCGGAGGCTGCTCAGGCGCCCCCTGGGCGTCGCGTCGCTGGTCGTCGGCCTGGTCGTCGTTGCTCATGGAGCCTCCCCGTCTGCGTCCTGTCTACCACCTGGGACCGACGGCGGCCCAGCCTCCGCGCATCCGTGTTCCGTAGGATGTGGCGGTGACTCTGCCCGCGAACCATCCCCTCGAAGACGGCCGTACGAGCGCATCCGCTCTGGTCACCACCTACCGCGGAACGCGCGGTGACCGCACGCCGGTGTGGTTCATGCGGCAGGCCGGCCGGTCGCTGCCGGAGTACCGCGAGCTGCGCGTGGGCACCCGGATGCTGGACGCCTGCCTCGACCCGGCCATGGCCAGTGAGATCACGCTGCAGCCGGTGCGGCGGCACGGGGTCGACGCGGGGATCTTCTTCAGCGACATCGTCATCCCGCTGAAGCTCGCCGGGGTCGACGTCGAGATCGAGCCGGGGCGCGGCCCCGTGCTCGCGAAGCCCGTGCGCACGCTCGCCGACGTCTCGGCCCTCCCCGATCCGGCCGGCGCCGACTTCTCGGCCATCGCCGAGGGCGTCGCCCTGACCGTGGCGGCTCTCGGCAGCACGCCGCTGATCGGGTTCGCCGGGGCGCCGTTCACGCTCGCGGCCTACCTCGTGGAGGGCGGCCCGTCGAAAGATCACATCCGCGCCCGCACCCTCATGCACTCCGACCCCGAGGCCTGGGACGGCCTGCTCACCTGGGCCGCCGACGTCACGGGCGCCTTCCTGCGCTCGCAGGTGCTCGCAGGCACGAGTGCGGCGCAGCTGTTCGACTCGTGGGTGGGGTCGCTGTCGAAGGCCGACTATGTGGCGCGGGTGGCCCCGTACTCCGCCCGCGCGCTCGCCGCCATCCGGGACCTCGACGTGCCCGTGGTGCACTTCGGTGTGGGCAGCGGCGAGGTGCTGGCCGAGATGCGGGACGTGGGGCAGCGCGGCGGATCGGGCGCTTCTCGCGTGGATGGTTCGGGTGCTTCTCGCGTGGATGGTTCGGGTGCTCCTCGCGTGGATGGTTCGGTCGCTCCTCGCGTCGACGCCGTGGGGGTCGACTGGCGGATCCCGCTCGACGAGGCGGCTCGGCGGCTGGGTGGGTCGGTGACGGTGCAGGGCAACGTCGATCCGGCGCTGCTGGCGGCTCCGTGGCCGGTGCTCGAGGCGCACGTGCTCGACGTGCTGCGGCGCGGGCGGAGCGCCAGGGCGCACGTGCTGAATCTGGGGCACGGGGTTCCGCCGGAGACGGATCCCGACGTGCTGACGCGGATCGTCGAGCTCGTGCACGCGCAGGGCGGGGCGGATGGCTCGATCGGGTCGGATGGCGGGTCGGACGGGACGAGCGGGTCGTGAGCGATCCGGAGCTCGGACGCCCCGGCTCGTCGCCGGAGGCGGAAGGCCGGGACACCGACTGCGACGTGGTCGTGGTGGGCGGAGGTGTCGCCGGGCTCGTGATGGCGCGGCAGCTGGCCCGGTTGGGACTGTCGGTGACCGTGGTGGAGGAGCGCCCGGCGCTCGGCGGATTCGTGGCCTCCCACGTGGTGGCCGGCGTGCGACTCGACGCCGGGGCCGAGAGCTTCGCCACCCGGAAGGGCACCGTGGCGAGCCTCGCGAAGGAGCTCGGGCTCGGCGACGACATCGTGACGCCAGCGCCGGCCGGAGCGTGGGTGGCGTGGGGCGGCGGGGCTGCTCCGCTGCCCGCTGCCGGCGTGCTCGGCATTCCCGGGGTGCCGCTCGCCGACGACGTGCGGCGCATCATCGGCTGGAGCGGATCGCTCCGCGCCTACCTCGACCGCCTCATGCCCCTCCTCCGCGTGCGCCCCGAGCACGACCTCGGCGACATCGTGCGCCGTCGCATGGGCGCGAAGGTGCTCGACCGGCTCGTGACCCCCGTGGTCGCCGGGGTGCACAGCGCCGACCCCTCTGTGGTCGACGTGCGCACCGTGGCGCCCGGCCTCACGCAGGCGATGACCACGCAGGGGTCGCTCTCGGGCGCCGTGATGGCGCTGCGCGAGCAGGCGCCGGCCGGGTCGCAGGTGCAGGGCATCGTGGGCGGGGTGTTCCGGATCGTCGAGGCTCTCGAGGCGGATGCGCGGTTCTACGGAGTGCGGGTTGTGACGTCGGCGCGGGTGGTGGGGGTGGCGCGGCTGGGGGCGGGGTCGGTGGCGGGGGATGCGGGCTCCACGGGCGCTTCGGTGCGGACAACGCCATCTCTCGACGCCACCGAGGCGTATGCGGTGGAGGTCGTGCGCAGGGTTGGCGAAGTCCGCGACGGGGCGGCCTCCGCAAGGGCAGATGCGGGTGCGGATGCCGGTGCGGGTGCCGGTGCGGCGGCCGCGAGTGCGAATGCGGCTGCGGCGGGCACGGCGGGCGACCTCGAGACGATCCGGGCGCGGGCCGTGGTGGTGGCGACCGACTTCCGGCCGGGGCTCGCGCTTCTGGCGGGCCTCGGCGTGGGATCGGCGGCGGCAGGCGCCACCGCGGCCCTGCCGGGGAAGACGGAGTGGCCGGAGCCGGCATCCGTGACCCTGGCCACGCTCGTGATCGACGATGCTCGGCTCGACGCGCATCCGCGGGGCAGCGGCGTGCTCGTGGCGGAGGGCACGCCCGGCGTGGCCGCCAAGGCGCTCACGCACTCGAGCGCGAAGTGGGAGTGGCTGGGCGCGAGCCTCCCCTCCGGCCGGCACGTGCTGCGGCTGTCGTACGGGCGGCGTCCGGTGCCCGCCGGAACGAAGGGGACGGCGAAGGCGGTTCGACCTGAGGCTGCCGCACCCCAGGTGGACCGCGCGACGGCGCTGAGCGACGCGAGCGCTCTGCTCGGGGTCCCGCTGCAGGATGCCGACGTGGTCGACTTCGCCCTCACCGCCTGGAACGACTCGCTCGCCTTCGCGACCGTCGGCCACAAGGCACGGGTGCGCCAGGCGCTCGCCGCGGTCGCCGAGGTGCCCGGGCTCGACGTCGTGGGCGCGTGGGTGTCCGGCACGGGACTCGCAGCCACCGTCGAGCACGCTCGAGTGACGGCCTCCGGCCTCGCGGCGGAGCTCCGAGGGGATCGCAGACTCGACCGCGAGGACTGACCGACCTGACTGACCTGGCCGACCGGCCTGGCCGACCGGCCTGGCTCACCGACCTGACTGACCGTCGCCCGTTAACCTCTCCGCCGTCGTCATGCGGCTCCAGAGCGAGAGGACTACGCTGGTGGAGACCTTGAAGTCATCGATCGGAGATCACATGCGCGGAAAGATCGTGTTCGTCGTCGGCCTGGCCACAGGGTATGTCCTGGGCACCCGCGCCGGTCGTGAGAGGTACGAGCAGATCAAGGCCGGTGCCGAGAAGGTGTGGAGCACTCCCACCGTTCAGGCCGGCGTGGAGAAGGTGCAGGAGATCGCCGGAGCCCGTGTCGACGTGGCGAAGGCCAAGCTGTCGCGCCAGGCCCGCAACGCTCTCGCCTCGCTCATCGGTCGTGAGCCGCTGAGCGACCCGAAGCAGTCGAGCCGCCCCGGGTCGAAGGCCCCGACGGCTCGGAAGCCCGCCACGAGGCCGAGTTCCGCTGCCGGCACGGCGGCCAAGCCGGCCGCTGCGAAGAGCGCCCCCGCGAGGTCGACCACCGCGAAGCCGTCCGCGGAGAAGTCGACCTCCGCCAAGACGACCTCTGCGAAGCCCACCGCCGCGACGTCCGGCGCCGCGACGTCCGACTCGTCCGATTCGGGCGAGTAGCCCGAGAACTGGAGTACACCCCGTGACCGAAGAACGCGACAAGCGCGCTCGCCGCTCGCTCGTCTCCCTGTTCGCCGAGCTCCCCACGCTCGTCATCCAGCTCCTGAAAGACGAGATCGAGAACCTCAAGCGCGAACTCACCGCGCGGCTGGCGAAGCTCGGCATCGGCATCGGCCTGTTCGTGGCCGCCGCCCTCTTCGCCTTCTTCGCTCTCGCGACCCTGATCGCCGCGGCGGTGCTCGGCATCGCCACGGCGCTTCCGGCCTGGCTCGCAGCTCTGATCGTGGCGGGCGGGCTCCTCATCCTCACCGCCATCCTCGTCCTGGTCGGCGTCTCGTCGCTGAAGAAGGGCCTGCCACCCGTGCCCGAGGATGCGATCTCGAGCATCAAGAAGGACATCAACACGGTCAAGGGATTGGGCCAGCCATGAGCGAAGCAGCGGACAAGTCGAAGGCCGCCGTCTCGCCGGCCGACCGCAGCAGCACCGAGCTGCAGGCCGACATCGAGAAGACCCGCGCCGACCTCCGGGCCACGCTCGACGCGATCGAGTTCCGGCTCAACGTGCCCAAGCAGGCCAGGCACGCCGCGCACCGCGTGAAGAGCAGAGTCAAGCGCTTCCAGGCTGCCAACCCGGCGGCCTTCGCCGCGGTCGTGGCCGGAGCCGCCGCCCTCGTCGTGACCGTCGGCGTGCTCGGCTACCGCTCGGCCTCTCGCCGCTAGCCATCCCGCGGGCGCCTCGCGGCGCATCCGCTGGTCAGCGAGAGCAACAGCAGCAGCAACAGATTCACCATCAGCAACACCCCCAGCACCGCCGCACCACACCGCACCGAAATGAAGAGGATCATGACTGACGACCCGACAGTCGCACCCACCGAGACCCACACCGCCCGCGACATCGAGGGATCCGACCCCGTTCCGGTGGTGGGGTACACGCTCTGGGCCGTCTTCCGCCGCAACCCCGACCAGCCGCTCGCGATCGACGGGCACGACGTGGCCGGCGCGCTCGAGGAGGTCGACGCCGCCATCGCCATGATCGAGGACGAAGACGTCATGGTGCGCGGCATCTACGACGTCTCGGGCCTCCGCTCGGATGCCGACATCATGGTGTGGCTCCACGGCAGCGTGCCCGAGACCCTGCAGTGGGCGCTCCGCCAGCTGCGCCGCACGAGCCTGTTCGTGACCCTCCTCCCCACCTGGAACGCGATGGGCGTGCACCGCGACGCCGAGTTCTCCGCCAACCACCTCCCCGCGTTCATGCGCGGCAAGGAGCCGGCGGCGTGGCTCACGGTCTACCCGTTCGTGCGCTCGTACGAGTGGTACATCCTCCCCGAGGAGGAGCGCCGCCGAATGCTCGCCGAGCACGGCCGGCAGGGTGCTCAGTACCGCTCGGTTCTCACCAACACCGTGGCGTCGTTCGCGCTCGGCGATTACGAGTGGATCCTGGCCCTCGAAGACGACGACCTGCTGAACCTGGTCGACCTCATGCGCCACCTGCGGGCGACGGATGCGCGGCTCCACGTGCGCGAGGAGGTCCCCTTCTACACGGGGCGCCGGATCGAGGTCGCCGAGATCGTGGAGGTGCTGCAGTGAGCGCCGTGAACCTGGGATCCGGAGACGCCGGAGCGGACTCGGCCGTGGATTCATCCGGCACCCCCGCCCCCGTCGTGCTCGCGGCGAGCCCGGCTGCTCTGCACGGTCCGGAGCACGTCACCGTGCCCGTGGCCTACGACGCCATCCTGCTCGCCTCGTTCGGCGGGCCGGAGGGGCAGGACGACGTGATCCCGTTCCTCCGCAACGTGACCCGTGGCCGTGGCATCCCCGACGAGCGGCTCGAGGAGGTGGCGCACCACTACCGCGCCTTCGACGGAATCAGCCCGATCAACGCCCAGAATCGCGCCCTCAAGGCCGCACTCGAGGCCGAGATCGCCGAGCGCGGCCTCGACCTGCCTGTGCTCTGGGGCAACCGCAACTGGGACCCCTACCTCCGCGACGCCCTCGTCGAGGCCGACGAACGCGGCTACCGCTCGCTCATCGCCGTCGCGACGAGCGCCTACAGCTCGTACTCCAGCTGTCGGCAGTACCGCGAGGACTTCGCGATCGCACTCGACGAGACCGGCCTCGGCGGACGCATCACGATCGACAAGGTGCGGCAGTTCTTCGACCACCCCGGATTCGTGCGCCCCTTCATCGACGGCGTGCGCGACGCTCTGGCCGACATCGAGGCGCGCTTCGAGGGGATCGATCTCGCGCGCGAGGTCGAGGTGCTCTTCACGACCCACTCCATCCCGACGGCCGATGCCGATCGCTCTGGCCCTGCAGCCCGCGGATTCGGCGCAGGCGGTGCCTACGCCGCACAGCACGAGGCCGTGGCCGAGGTGGTCATGATGGCTGCGGCCGGCGGTGGCACGGGCGGAACCGGCACCGGAGCCTCCGGCCCGGCCATCTCGTGGCAGCTCGTGTACCAGTCGCGATCCGGGCCGCCGAGCCAGCCGTGGCTGGAACCCGACATCAACGATGCGATCGCCGAGCTGCCCGCCCGTGGCATCCGTGCCGTCGTGATCGTGCCGCTCGGCTTCGTGAGCGACCACATGGAGGTGCTCTGGGATCTCGACAACGAGGCGCTCACGAGCTGCGAGGAGCACGGCCTCTACGGGGTGCGCACGCCCACGCCCGGTATCGACCCCGCTTACGTCAAGGGTCTCGTCGACCTCGTGCTCGAGCGCGTTCACGGCACCGCCGTGGCTGCGCGGCCGGCCGTGACGCAGCTCGGACCGTGGTACGACGTCTGCCGCCCCGGTTGCTGCGAGAACGTGCGGCTCGGCTTCAAGCCCGCTGTCTCCGGAATAGCGCCGTGAGTTCGCGGCCGCTGCGCGTCGCCACCCGGGGCAGTGCTCTCGCCCGGGCGCAGACCGGTCATGTGGTGGCCGCCCTGCACGAGGCGACCGGTGTCGAGATCGATGTCGTCATCATCACCTCGGAGGGCGACAGGTCGAAGGAGTCGCTCGCGAGCCTCGGCGGGACGGGCGTGTTCGCGAGCGCACTGCGCGAGGCCCTCGTGGCCGGCGAGTGCGACATGATCGTGCACTCCCTCAAGGATCTGCCGACCGCTCCGTATGAGGGACTCGCGATCGGTGCGGTGCCCGAGCGCGAGGATCCGCGCGACGCCCTGTGCAGCCGCGACGGGCAGACGCTCGACGAACTGCCCGAGGGCGCGCGCGTGGGCACCGGTTCACCGCGACGGGCGGCCCAGCTGCTCGCGCTGCGACCGGACCTCGAGATCGTCGACATCCGGGGCAACGTCGACACCAGACTCGCTCGCGTGCGCGACGGGGATCTGGACGCCGTCGTGCTCGCGTCGGCAGGGCTTGCCAGGCTCGGTAGGCTGGACGCAGCATCCGAACTGTTCGCGCTCGACATCTGGCCGACCGCACCGGGACAGGGTGCACTCGCGATCGAAATCCGAGAGGGCGACAGCATTCCCGAACTGTTGAGCATCGAGCACTCCGCCACGCGCACGGCTGTTCTGGCCGAGCGCTCGGTTCTCGCCGCCCTCGAGGCGGGGTGCGCCGCCCCCATCGGGGCCACCGCCACCGTGACCGCCGATCTCCTCGAGCTCTCGGCCACCGTGTACCAGCCCGATGGAGCAGCCGAACTCGGCTGCGAACGCAGCGCCGAACTCCTCGGCGACGACCACCTCGTGGCCGAGCTGCTCGGCCAGGCGGTGGCCACCCAGCTCCTCGAGGACGGTGCGGCGGAGATCGCGCCCCTCAGCGGACCCGGCCCGGAGGAGTCGGCGTGACGGCCTGGTCGAAGCGGCCCCTCGGCGGCTGGCGCATCCTCGTTCCGCGTGGCGGTCCGTGGGGTCACGGCGTGGCCGCAGACCTCCGCGCCGTCGGGGCGAAGCCCATCGTCGCACCCATGATCAACTTCGCGCCCACGGAAGACGCGGAGACGCTCGATCGGGCGCTCGAGGCGCTCGCGGCAGGGCGCTTCGACTGGCTCACGATGACCAGTGCCACGACCGTGGACGTGCTCACGGCTCATCAGGCGGTGGTGCCGGGCTCGACCCACATCGCCGCCGTGGGCGAGACCACCGCCGCGGCTCTGACCGCCGCCGGCTACAAGGTGGATCTGGTGCCGCCGGAGGACAACTCGGCGAAGGGGCTCCTGCGCGAGCTCAAGCGCTTCGAGCAGTTCGGCCCGGAACTCCGCGTGCTGACCCTGCGCAGCGACATCGCGAAGCCCGTGCTGACCGAGGGGCTCATCAAGCGCGGTCACACCGTCGAATCGGTCGTGGCCTACCGCACGATCGGCGTGGAGGTCGATCCCCAGATCCGCACCGACATCGCCGAGGGTGCGATCGACGCCGTGTTCGTGACCTCCGGATCGGTCGCCGAGCAGGTGCAGAAGCAGCTCGGCCCCATTCCGGAGTCGACCCTCGTGGCGGCGATCGGGCCCCGCACGGCGGAGGACGCCCGCGCCTACGGCCTGCGGGTCGACGTGATCGCCAAGGGGCGCTCGGCCGAATCGCTCATCAACGCGGTGATCGAGGTCGCGAACGCGCGGCGAGCGGCCGACCCGGATGCCGAGACGGACGACTTCGGGCACTGATCCGGTCATACTGCCCCCTTCACACTGACCCGGTCACGAGGGCCACACCGGCCTGAACTGCACGCTGATGCGCGGACCCACCGCCTGTTTCGTCTTCAGCACCGCGTGCTCGTGCGTGCGCTGGCAGCTGCCGCCCATCACCACGAGGTCTCCGTGGCCGACGGGGAACCTCAACGTCTCCCGCGGGCCGTCGCCGGCCTCCTTGGGCCGGACCGAGAGCGTGCGCTCCGCACCGACGGAGACGATCGCGACCATCGTGTCGCGGTCGATCGCCCTGCCCACGCGATCGCCGTGCCAGGCGACGCTGTCGTCTCCGGTGCGGTAGAAGCACAGTCCTGCCGTCTCGAACACCTGACCGGCGGGCCGCCCGTAGTGGTCGTTGAGCGCATCCTGAGCCCGGGTGAGCACGAGATCGGGGTAATGGGCTCCCCGGCCGAAGTGAGCGACCAGGCGCGGCACGTCGACCACCCGGTCGAACATCTCGCGGCGATCGGCCTTCCACGGCACGTCGAGGGCGAGGCGCTCGAAGAGCGAGTCGGAGTTGGAGAGCCACCCCGGCCGCACGTCGACCCAGGCGCCCTGGCCGAGCTCGGTGCGCTGCACGGTGGAGCCGAGCGGGCCGAGCCCGGGGTCGGCGTCGAGGTCGTCGAAGAGGGAGGACTGATACACGAGATCCATGTCGGCCACCCTACAGACATTCGAAACTATGTTCGAGGGTTGTGGAGAACTCGGATCGTTCTCCACAGCTTCTGCTCGGTCGGCTCGCTCGCACCGGGCCGACATAAGCTGGAAGCATGGATCAAGGAGTCTTCCCCGCTGTGCGACCCCGTCGCCTCCGCAGCACGCCGGCCATGCGCCGGCTCGTCGCGGAGACGCGCATCGACCCGGCGCAGCTCGTGCTGCCGCTCTTCGTGCGCGACGACATCGTCGAGCCCATGCCCCTGCAGTCCATGCCCGGCGTGGTGCAGCACACGTTCGACAGCCTCAAGGGCGCGGTCACGGAGGCCGCGGAGGTCGGCCTCGGCGGGGTCATGCTCTTCGGCGTGCCCGCCGATTCGGCGAAGGACGCCTCGGGCAGTGCCGCCACCGATCCCGACGGCGTGCTCAACGCCGCGACCCGCCTCGTCGCCGCCGAGGTGGGAGAGGCCCTCGTGGTGCAGACCGACCTCTGCCTCGACGAGTTCACCGACCACGGGCACTGCGGCGTGCTCGCGCCCGACGGCTCCGTCGACAACGACGCGACGCTCGTGCGCTACCGCGACATGGCGGTCGAGCAGGCGCGCGCCGGCTCGGCGCTCCTCGGGCTCTCCGGGATGATGGACGGCCAGGTGGCGGCGGTGCGTGCCGCCCTCGACGCCGACGGCTTCGAGCACGTCGCGGTCCTCGCCTATGCGGCGAAGTACGCCTCGGCGTTCTACGGACCGTTCCGGGAGGCGGTGGGGTCGACCCTCCGCGGCGACCGCAAGACCTACCAGCTCGATCCGGCGAACGGTCGCGAGGGGGTCCGCGAAGCACTCCTCGACGTGGCGGAGGGCGCCGACGTGGTGATGGTCAAGCCCGCGCTGAGCTACCTCGATCTCGTGGCCGAGGTCTCCGCCGCGGTCTCCGTGCCCACCTGGGCCTACCAGGTGTCGGGGGAGTACGCCATGATCGAGGCGGCCGCCGCGAACGGCTGGATCGACCGCGACCGCGCGATCCTGGAGTCCCTCACGAGCATCCGCCGGGCCGGTGCCGAGGCCGTGCTCACCTACTGGGCGGTCGAGGTCGCCCGAACGCTGAAGGGTCTGTGATGTCCGCCACCACCAACGCCGCCGAGTTCGAGCGCGCCCAGCGCTCCATCCCCGGTGGGGTCAACTCGCCCGTGCGCGCCTTCCGCTCGGTGGGCGGCGTTCCGCGCTTCCTCGTCTCCGCACGTGGTCCCTACGTCACCGACTCCGAAGGCGTGGAGTACGTCGATCTCGTGAGCTCGTGGGGCCCTGCCATCCTCGGCCACGCGCATCCACAGGTCGTCGAGGCCGTGCAGAAGGCGGCAGCGCACGGCCTCAGCTTCGGCGCCACCACGCCGGCCGAGACCGACCTCGCCGAGCTCGTGCGCGAGCGCGTGCAGGCGGGCGGCGTGCACCCCATCGAGAAGCTCCGGCTGGTGTCCACCGGCACCGAGGCCACCATGACGGCCATCCGGCTCGCTCGGGGCTTCACGGGCCGGGACGTGCTGATCAAGTTCGCGGGCCACTACCACGGGCACTCCGACTCCCTGCTGGCCGAGGCGGGCTCGGGACTCGCCACGCTCGCCCTCCCCGCCTCCGCCGGAGTCCCCGCCGCGACAGCGGCGCTCACGATCGTGGTGCCCTACAACGACCTCGACGCCGTGCGCGAGGTCTTCCGGCTGCGTGGCGGCGAGATCGCGGCGATCATCGTCGAGGCGGCGCCGGCCAACATGGGGATCGTGCCGCCGGCCGAGGGGTTCAACGCCGCGCTGGCCGACATCGCCCACGCGCACGGATCGCTCCTCATCGTCGACGAGGTGCTCACGGGCTTCCGGGTGGGCGCTGCGGGCTGGTGGGGCCTCGAGAACGCGGGCCGGCCGGTGGCCGAGGTGCACCAGGATGCGCCGGACGCGCACCAGGTGCCCGCCTACGTGCCCGACCTCATCACCTTCGGCAAGGTCATCGGCGGCGGCATGCCGCTCGCGGCGCTCGGCGGTCGCGCCGACGTGATGGACCACCTCGCCCCCCTCGGGCCCGTCTACCAGGCCGGCACGCTCTCGGGGAACCCGATCGCGGTGGCCGCCGGCCTCACCACGCTCCGGCTCGCGGATGCCGCGGTGTACGACGCGCTCGACGCCACGGCCCGCACCGTCTCCGCGGCCGTCTCGGAGGCGCTCGCCGAGGCGGGCGTCGCCCACAGCGTCCAGCGGGCGGGCAACCTCTTCAGCTTCACCTTCGGCAGTGAGGCGGCCCCCCGTGACTACGCCGACGTGCAGGCGCAGCAGGGCTATCGCTATGGGCCGTTCTTCCACGCCATGCTCGATGCGGGGGTCTCGCTGCCACCGTCGGTCTACGAGGCGTGGTTCGTCTCCGCAGCCCACGACGAGGCGGCCATCGACCGCATCATCGCGGCGCTCCCGGCGGCGGCGCGGGCCGCGGCCGGGGCCTCCCGACCGGCGTGATCCTGCGGTTTGTGGGGGCTGGATTCCTGAATCGTTATATATCCCCCGGGCCAATCCTGCCGTTCTTCAGGCAAGCCACGGCAGGATAGGAGCATGGCCGTTCTCTTCGTCCACACCGATCGCCTCGAGATCCGTCTGACGCGGGCCGAGAAGATGCTGTCCTTCCGACGCACCGACATCGTGGTGCCGCTCGAGAGCATCCGCTCCGCCGCGCTGACCGACGATCCGTGGGTGTGGGTGCGAGGCATCCGTGCTCCGGGCGCGGCCGTACCGCTCACCCTCGCCGTGGGCACGTGGAAGTTCCACGACGGTAAGGACTTCCTGCTCGTCAAGGGCACCCGCACCTCGGTGGTGATCGATCTCGAGGATCAGGAGTTCTCGCGCATCATCGTGACGACCTCGCACTCCGTGCAGCTCCTGCGCGCGCTGCGGCTGCCGCCGCTCGAGGGCACCCAGATCATCGAATAGCAGCGGACGCCTCCGGCCGGATCGCAGAGCAGCGGCTGGACGTCAGAGCGCCGGGTCGACCACGGTGCGCCCCCGCACGCCGCCCTCGAGGATGCGCCCGGCCACCTCGACGACCGACCCGAAGCCGACGACCTCGGTGAGCGAGTCCAGCGCGGCCGTGTCGAGCTCGTCGGCCAGCGCCGCCCACGCGCGTTCGCGCAGCGCGAGCGGAGCCTCGACCGAGTTGGCCCCGGTCAGCGTCACCGACCGGAGGATGAAGGGCATGACCGTCGTGGGCAGGTCGGGCCCCTGGGCCAGGCCGCAGGCCACGACCGTGCCTCCGTAGCGGGTCTGCGCCAGGATGTTCGCGAGGGTGTGGGAGCCGACCGAGTCCACGGCGCCCGCCCAAGCCTGGCTCTGCAGGGGCTTTCCGGGCGAGGAGAGCTCCGAGCGGTCGATCACCCGCGAGGCGCCGAGCCCGCGCAGGTAGTCGCCCTGCTCCGAGACCCGGCCGCTCGAGGCCACCACGGAGAACCCGCGGCCTGCGAGCAGCGAGATCGCGAGGGAGCCGACACCGCCGGCGGCCCCGGTGACGAGCACCTCGCCGGACTCCGGTGCGACACCCGCGTCGGTGAGTGCGAGCACGGCGAGCATGGCCGTGAACCCGGCGGTGCCGACCGCGGCGGCGCGCTGTGGTGACAGAGCCTCGGGCAGCGGGATGAGCGCATCCGGTCGCACCCGAGCCCTCGTGGAGAGACCGCCGTGACGGGACTCACCGATGCCGTCGCCGTTCAGGAGCACGAGCTGACCCACGGAGAAGCGGTCGGACCGGCTGGCGGAGACGCGGCCGACCACGTCGATCCCGGGGATCAGGGGCCACTCCCGCACGACTCCCGGGCGACCGAGGAGAGCCAGGCCGTCTTTGTAGTTGATGCTCGAGAACAGCACGTCGAGGTCGACCGCCTGGTCACCACCCGTGCCCTCGAAGAACTCCTCGTCGTCGATCTCGAGGAGCCGGGCCGGCGCACCCTTCTCGGTGGTCACGAAAGCCTGGGTCACGAGTCCTCCTCCGCCGGTGGGATGCCGCGCACCGGCACCCGACCAACGCTACTCCGGCGCTCCGGCGAACGTCAGGAGACGTCGCGCCGCCAGCTGGTGAAGAACCCGATGAGCGTGGCGATCGCCGCGTACGCCACGAGGACGAGGCCGCCCTGCCACCAGTCGAGGCCGGCCGAGCCGCCGGACATCGCCGTGTAGATGCTGGCGCCGACGAGTGCGTCGCTCGCCGCTCCCGGAAGGAACTGCGCCACCTGCGCCGACCAGTCGGTGAAGCTCGCAGCGAGCCTCAGCAGCGGTTCGACGAACTGCGTGAACGCCAGCACGATCACGATGGCGGCGACCTGGCTCGGCACGAGAACGCCGAGGCCGACGCCGATGGCCGACCAGAGCGCCATGGCCAGGATCGAGCGACCGACGAAGGCCCAGGTGTCGGGCTCGCCGAGCAGTGGGTCGATCCCGAACGCGGCCAGGAGCGAGGCGCCGAGCCCGATGGAGGCGATCAGGGCGACGACTCCGAAGACGGCGCCGACGACCAGGAGTGTCGTGGCCTTGCCGCCCAGCACGATTCCGCGGCGCGGATTGGCCAGGAAGGTCGGCGTGAGCGACTGGAACCGGAACTCGCTCGTGACGGCGAGGGCCCCGAAGAGCACGGGGAAGACGTAGCCCACCGACGTGGCGAAGCTGTACACGAGCAGCGGAAGCTGGGCCTCGGGGATGGCCGGCCCGTTCGCGCCGCCGCCGAGGCCGCCGAGGATGGCCGCCATGCCACCCGCGCAGAGCGCGACGTACGCCGCCATGATGACCAGGAGCACCCACCACAGTCGGGTGGTGCGCACCTTCGTGAACTCGGAGCGCACGGCGCCCAGGTATCCCGCGCTCACAGCGATCCCTCCTCGCCGACGAGGGTGAGGAAGCTCTCCTCGAGTCCCGTCCGCTTCTGCGACAACCCCGTGAGCGGGATGCCGGCCTCGAAGGCCAGCCGTCCGATCGTGGCGGCGTCGGCGTTCTCGACCAGCACTCCCGAGCGGAGGTTCGACACCTGGTAGCCGGCGTCGACGAGCACGGCGGCGAGTCGGTCGCGATCCTCGGCGTTGACCTGCACCTGCTTGGTGTCGGAGGTGTCGAGGCTCGAGAGCTCCCCGCGGTGCACGAGGGTGCCGTGGGAGATGATGATGACGTCGTCGACCGTCTGTTGCACCTCGCTCAGCAGGTGCGAGCTGATCAGCACCGTGCGGCCCTCGGCGGCCATGGCGCGAAGGAGCAGGCGGATCCACTTGATGCCCTCGGGATCGAGGCCGTTGATCGGCTCGTCGAGCACGAGCACACCCGGGTCGCCGAGCAGGGCGAAGGCGAGACCGAGACGCTGCCGCATGCCGAGCGAGTAGCCGCCGACCCTGCGGTCTCCGTAGCCGGACAGGCCCACCTTCTCGAGTGCGGCATCCGGTGCCGTCTTCGGCAGCCCCGCCGACTGCGCGTAGACCGCGAGGTGGTTGCGGGCGCTCCGCCCGGGGTGGAAGCTCGCGGCCTCGAGCGATGCTCCGACGGTCTGGAGGGGTGAGTCGAGCTTGGCGTAGGCGGTGCCCCCGAACGTGGCCGTTCCCGAGGTCGGGCGCACGAGCCCGAGCAGCATGCGGAGCGACGTGGTCTTGCCGGCGCCGTTGGGCCCGAGGAAGCCCGTGACCTGGCCGGGCTCGACCGTGAAGGTGAGGTCCGAGACCGCGCTCACCTGGCCGAACGTCTTCGTCAAACCGGAGAATTCGATTGGTACGCCAGTGGGCATCGATGTGGTCCTGTCGGTGTCCGGGGCGGGCCCGCAGTTCGCGGCCGCCCTTCAACCCTAGAGGTGGCGGCTCGGGGTTGTCACAGCATTGCCGCAATCCTGAGAGAATCCCTCTGAGGGAAGGATGCGTGTGACCGAGGAGCTCGAAGACGCCGGTCTCGTCGAGCACATCCGGCGTCGCACGCTCCGGGGCTCGGTGGGCCTCGTGGTCGACAGCCTGTTCTTTCTCTTCGGCACGCTCTCGATCGGCTGGCTCGCCTTTCTCGTGGCCACGGAGTCGTTCGCGAAGGGCTGGGGCCAGCTCTGGTTCCTCCTCGTGTTCTGGGTGGTGGTGGCCTACCTCCTGCTGCCGCGCGTGCACAGCATCCTCACCCTCTTCTACGTGCCCGACTACTTCATCGGCCGCGCGAAGACCAGGGAGGGCCTGCTCGGCGACCCCGTGAACGTGGCGCTGCGGGGCACGGAGCAGCAGGTGCACGCCGCGATGCTCGCCGCGGGCTGGCACCAGGCCGACGACATGGGGCTCACCTCGGCCCTCCGCACCGTGCGGGGAACGCTGCTGCGCCGGAGCTACCCGGGTGCCCCCGTCTCGCGGCTCTACCTGTTCGGCACCGTGCAGGACTTCACCTACCAGCAGGAGGTCTCGGGGAACCCCTCGAAGCGGCACCACGTGCGCTTCTGGCGCTGCCCGCCGGGGTGGCTGCTGCCCGGCGGTCACCAGGCCGACTGGCTGGCGGCCGGCACCTACGACCGCAGCATCGGCATCTCGTTCTTCACGCTGCAGGTGACGCACCGCATCGACAAGGAGACCGACAAGGAACGCGACCACATCGTGGCCTCGCTCGCCGAGGGCAACCCCGAGGCCACGGTGGAGCTCATCCGCAACTTCTCGACCGGCTACCACCACGTGAACGGCGGCGGAGACGCGATCGTGACCGACGGCGACCTGCCCGTGGTCGATCTGCGGGGGGTGCCCGCCCCCGATCCGGATGCACCCGGCGGTCTCGAGGCATCCCTGCCGGAAGCCGAGCGGCCGATCGCGCCGACGCCGTCGGCCGTGTTCTCCGAGCAGCCGATCAAGAGCGTGCGGCGACCCGCGTCGCTCTACCTGGGCGTGCTCCTGATGGCCCTGCGGGTGCTCGCGGCCCTCGCGGCGGCGGTGGTCGTGGCGTTCTCGATCGGCGACGGAGAACTCGACTTCCGCGGCGTCACAGGAGCGCTCACCCCGGACGACACGCTCTTCCTCACCTCCCTCGTGGCGGCGCTGTTCGTGACCATCGCGCTGCTGATCGCCGCGCTGTACTCGGTGCTCGCCTACCTCATCTACCACGGGCACAACTGGGCGCGGTTCACGGCCATGGGGCTGAGCTCGGCCGCCATCCTCATCACCGCCCTCGACTTCGTGAACGGCGGGCCGCAGATCACCCTCGAGACCAACCTCGTCGGACTCTCGTTCGACGTGCTCGTGCTGCTCGCCCTCTCGGGCACGGATGCGCGCAGCTTCTCGCACCGCCGGGCCCTCGAGCGGCGTGCGGCGCGAGCGGAGCGGAAGGCGGCGCGCACTCCCGCGGCCCGGAGCGCGGCGGCCTGAACCCCAGGCCCGCTCAGCTGGTGGTGGGCGTGTCACGAGGGAGTCCGGCTCCCGCATAGAGGGCGAGCGCCGATTCCTGGAGTGCGGCGAGGGCGACCCGCTGCGGCCACGGCCCGTAGGAGATGCGAGCGATGCCCAGATGCTCGTAGCGCGCCGCCGTGGGACCGCCCGGGGTGCCCAGCACGCTGACCCTCAGGTGTCCGATCCCCTCGACGAGCCGCTCCGCCGTGGCCTCGTCGACGGCGCCGGGCACGAACACGCAGGCCGCGCCCGCGTCGAGGTAGGCGCGCCCGCGCTCGATCGCATCCTCCACCGCCTCGTTCCACCCCGGCCCGGTGGCGTCGCGGGTGAGCAGCGCGTCGGTGCGTGCGTTGAGCACGAAGCGAACCCCCTCCTGCTCGGCCGCCTTCACCACCTCGGCGACGTTCTCGACCGATTCGATGTGAGGGCGCATCCGGTCTTCGATGTTCGCCCCCACGACGCCCACCCCGATGGCACGCCGGACGATCTCGCCCGGGTCGCCGTAGCCGGCCTCGAGATCGGCGGTCACGGGCAGGGAGGTGGCGAGGGCGATGCGGCCCACCGCGTCGAGCATGAGGTCGGGCGGGATGCGCTCGCCGTCCTCGTAGCCGAAAGCCGCCGCGATGGCGTGGCTCGCCGTGGCGAGCGCCTTGGTCTCGGGGAGGTCGGCGACCACGAGCGCACTCGCGACATCCCACACGTTCACGAGCGTGAGGATCTCGGGGGCGTGATGCAGGCTCAGCAGGGCATCGGCCCGGTCGTGGATGAGCTCGTGGCTCGGGTGCGCGAGCTGAGGGTCGTACGCGTCGGGGGCGTCGGGGGAGTCGGGGGTGCTGCTGTCGGTCTCGCTCATGGCCAGAGCCTACGGCGAGGCGTCAGGAGTGCGCGGGGCAGAACTCCGAACTGTTGACGGCGATCCCGTCGGTGACGGATGTGCAGGAATCGCAGAGCACGAGCTGCGAGCGGCACGAGGGGTCGGCGCAGTTCTGGAGGCGTGAGCTGGCGGCGCCGCACGAGACGCACTCGCCGATCACCGCGGCATCGGGCGAGAACTCGACCGAGCCGCGGCGGTCGAAGACGTAGAGGGCGCCCTCCCAGAGTCCCTTGTCGCCGAAGGCCTCGCCGTAGCGGACGATGCCGCCCTCGAGCTGGTAGACCTCGGAGAACCCGCGGGCCACCATGAGGGAGGAGAGCACCTCGCACCGGATGCCGCCGGTGCAGTAGGTGACCACGGGCTGCGACTTGAGATGGTCGTAGCGGCCGCTGTCGAGCTCGGCCACGAAGTCGCGCGTGGTGGCGACATCGGGCACGACAGCGCCCTTGAAGCGGCCGATCGAGGCCTCGAAGGCGTTGCGACCGTCGAAGAACACGACCTCCTCGCCCGCGGCGGCGCGCTCGTCGACGAGCGAGTGCAGGGCGGCGGGGTCGAGCCTCGTCCCGCCCCCCACGACGCCCCTCTCATCGACCTCCAGCTCATCCGGCGCACCGAAGCTCACGATCTCGTCGCGCACCTTGACGCTCAGGCGCGGGAAGTCGGTGCTCGCCCGGTAGACGGTGTGCTTGGACGCCGGGCCCTGCTCGAGGCCCGAGCCCTCGCTCCACTTCACGTCGAGATCGCGGAACGGCGCGAACTCGCGGGTCTTCCGCACGTAGCGCTTCACCGCGTCGAGCTCACCGCCGAGCGTGCCGTTGATGCCCTGGGGCGAGATCAGCAGGCGACCGCGGAGGCCCAGCGACTCGGCCAGGTCGCGCTGCCAGAGCCGCACCGCCTCCGGGTCCGGGATCGGCGCGAAGACGTAGTAGAGGATGATCTTCGGAACGGCCACCCGGCGATTGTAGTTGTAGATCTCGCACAGTGATCCCGGTCGCCTCGGGTGCCGACCCTACGATCGTGCCGTGCACTTCTTCTTCCGGACCCTGCTCCAGACCCTCCTCGGCCGCTTCCGCTCCCCGCTCGGGGCATGGGACGTCGCCTCGACCCCGTTCCGCGTGCTGCCGACCGATCTCGACCTGCTGCGGCACATGAACAACGGGGTCTACCTCTCGGTGCTCGACCTCGCGCGGGTCGACCTCATGCAGCGGAGCGGGCTGTACACGACGTTCACCAAACTCGGCTGGTACCCGGTGGTGGTGGCCGAGACGATCAGCTTCCGGCGGTCGCTCGAGCTGTGGCAGAAGTTCACCGTCGAGACGCGACTGCTCGGCTTCGACGAGAAGGCCTGCTTCGTGGAGCAGCGCTTCGTGGTGGACGGGCAGATCTGTGCCCGCGCGTACGTGAGGGCGCGGTTCCTCAAGCGCTCGGGGGGAGTGGTGACGGTGGACGAGATGCGGTCGCTCGCCGGGGACGCGCCGGACGACGGGCGGATGCCGGAGTGGGTGCGGGCGTGGGGCTCCTCGTCGGAGCTGCCGCCGAGGAAGACGGCCACGCCGAGCGAGTGGAGCTGACGGGACGCGTCGAGGCGCCGCCGACGGCCGCGGCCCGTGTCAGGGGTCGCGCCGTCGACGGCCGCGGTCGGTGTCAGGCGTCGAGGTCGTCTTCGAGCACGGCCATCGCAGCGCTGTGACCGCCGAGGCCCGAGACGGCGCCCCCGCGCCGTGAGCCGGAGCCGCAGACGAGGATCCGCGGATGCCTCGTGGCCACTCCCCAGCGTTCGGCTGGCGTGGTCAGCGGGGCGTCGTCGTCGACGAAGGGCCAGCTGAGCGGGCCGTGGAAGATGTGGCCGCCCGGCAGCCCCAGGGTGGCCTCGAGGTCTGCGGTGGTCTTGGTCTCGATGCACGGCCGGCCCTGCGCATCCGTGAGGATGAGGCTCTCGATCGGCTCGGCCAGCACGCTGTCGAGCGAATCGAGCACCGCGCGCTCGAGGTCGGCGGCACTCGCGCCCAGCCGGTGCGGGGCATGCAGGCCGAAGACCGTGAGGGTGTGGGCGCCCTGCTCGCGGAGCCCGGGCGAGAGGATGCTCGGGTCGGTGAGCGAGTGGCAGTAGATCTCCGCGGGCAGTGGCTGGGGGATCCGGCCGGCGCTCGCCGCCTCGTGCGCGTGCTCGAGCTGGGAGGCGAGCTCGTTGATGTGGAACGTGCCCCCGAAAGCGGCCTCGGGCACGATCTCGGGATCACGCAGCCGGGGGAGGCCGGAGAGCAGGAGGTTCACCTTCACCTGGGCGCCCTCCGGAGCAGCCGACCGGCCGGGCTGTTCTCCGAGCAGGCGGTCGAGCACCACGGGAGCGACGTTCGCGAGGATGCGACGGGCCCTCAGGGTGCGGATGCCGCCCTCGCCGTCGACCGCGCGGCACTCCACCTCGCCCTCCGGGGTGACCGAGACGACCTCGGTGCCCGTGCGGAGAACTGCTCCCGCCGTGCGTGCTGCCCGGGCGAGTTCGCCCGTGACCGCGCCCATGCCTCCCACCGGCACGTCCCAGTCGCCCGTGCCGCCGCCGATCACGTGATAGAGGAAGCAGATGTTCTGGGCGAGGTCGGCATCGTCGAGCGACGCGAAGGTGCCGATCAGGGCGTCGGTGGCGACGACCCCGCGCACGATGTCGCTGTCGAAGCGCTCCCGGATGACCTCGCCGAGCGGTCGCTCGATGTACGCCTGCCAGAGAGCGTCGTCGCCGAGCAGACGCTTCGCCTCGGATCGGGTGATGAGCGGGTCGGTGAGCCCGGGCCAGAACGCGGCGGCGAGCCTGGCGAGATCGGCGGAGAAGCCGTCGAACGCCGCCGCATCGCTCTCGGCGCCGACAGCCGCGAACGAGGCGCGAGTGGCCTCCGGGTCGTCGTTGTCGATGAGGAGACCGCGGTCGGTGCCGGGGAGTGGGGTGTAGGACGAGTAGCGACGACGGAGTAGCTCGATGTCGAGGCCGAGCTCGTCGATGATCTTCTGCGGCAGCAGGCTCACGAGGTAGGAGTAGCGCGACAGCTTCGCCTCCATGCCCTCGAAGGCATACGACGAGACGGCTGCGCCGCCCAGCTCGTCGAGCCGTTCGAGCACGCAAACCGACCGACCGGCCTGCGCCAGGTAGGCCGCGGCGACGAGGCCGTTGTGTCCTCCACCGATGACGACGACGTCGAAGTCCTCCACAGACTGCATGCCTTGAGCCTAACGGCGCGACCCACGATCTATTGTCGAAGCATGACCGACCCCCACCTGTCTCCAGCGGCCGCCGACCTCGGCGAGCGGGCTGTGGAGCTCGCCCGGCACTGGCTCGACGCGAGCCGCGACGCCCCGGTCGACCCGTCGGCCGCACGCCTGGCCGGTGTGCTGAAGGATCCGGACGGCCTGGCGTTCACGGTCGGCTTCGTCGACGGCGTAGCGCGGCCCGAAGACCAGGGGGTGGCGGCCAAGAACCTGGCTCAGCTCGCCAAGCGCGTGCCGGGCTTCCTGCCGCGGCATCTGCGAGCCGCCATCTCGGCCGGCGGCGTGGTGGGGGAGGCGCTTCCCGGAGTGGTCGTGCCGATCGCCCGCAGGGTGCTCCGCGAGATGGCCGGCCACCTCGTGATCGATGCGCGGCCGGCCAAGTTCTCGGCCGCCATGGAGAAGCTCCGCTCCGAGGGCACTCGGCTGAACATCAACCTCCTCGGCGAGGCGGTGCTGGGCGACAAGGAGGCTGCCAGGCGACTCGAGGGCACGAAGCGGCTGCTGCAGCGGGATGACGTCGACTACGTCTCGGTGAAGGTGTCGTCGATCGCGAGCGGGCTCACGATGTGGGGGTTCGACCAGAGCGTGGAGCGGGTCGCGCAGCTGCTCCTGCCCCTCTACCGGCTCGCGGCTCGCAAGGGGCCGTTGGGCGATCTCGGTGATCTCGGTGACCCGGGTGATCCGGGTGATCCGGCGGCCGATGCCGGAGACGCCGCGGCTCCGGCTCCGGCTCCCGCCTCGGGCACCTCGCCGCGCCGCAAGTTCGTGAACCTCGACATGGAGGAGTACCGCGACCTGGATCTCACGATCGCCGTGTTCCAGCGGGTGCTCGACGAGCCCGAACTGCTCGATTTCGAGGCCGGGATCGTGCTGCAGGCGTATCTGCCCGATGCCCTCGGTGCTCTGGAGCGCCTGCACACCTGGGCTGCGGATCGGCGCGCCCGGGGCGGTGCTCCCATCAAAGTGCGGGTCGTCAAGGGAGCGAACCTCGCCCTGGAGCACGTCGATGCCGCTCTGCACGACTGGCCGCTCGCCACCTACGGCACCAAGCAGGAGACCGACACCAACTACAAGCGGGTGCTCGAGTGGGCACTGCGACCGGAGCACACCGACGCGGTGCGCATCGGGGTGGCCGGTCACAACCTGTTCGACCTGGCGTGGGCGTGGCTGCTCGCCACCGAGCGAGGCGTCACTGAGGCGGTCGACGTCGAGATGCTGCTCGGGATGGCCTCGGCGCAGGCGGATGCGGTGCGCGAGACGGTGGGCTCGCTGCTGCTCTACACGCCGGTGGTGGAGCCGGCCGAGTTCGACGCCGCCATCGGCTACCTGGTGCGCCGGCTCGAGGAGAACGCGAGCGACGCGAACTTCATGTCGTCACTGTTCGACCTCGCCACCGACCCGCAGGCGTTCGAGCGGGAGCGCGACCGGTTCCTCGCGTCGCTCCGGGCGCTCGAGCCGTCCGACGCCGGTGAACCCGTCCCCATCCCTTCTCCGAACCGCACGCAGGATCGCTCGCGCGCCGAGCTCGAACCCGCGGGCGGCGGGTTCTCCAATGCGCCGGACACCGATCCGTCCCTCCCGGCCAACCGGCAGTGGGCCGAGCGCATCCTGGCGCGGGTGCCCGGATCGACCCTCGGGGTGCAGACCATCGCCGACGTCGAGGTGACCGAGCGGGCCACTCTCGACGAGCTCATCGACACGGCCGTCGCGGCAGGCGAGGCGTGGGGGGCGAGAAGCGCTCCGGATCGCGCCGGGTACGTGCGGCGGGCCGGTTACGCCCTGGAGGCCAACCGGGACCGGCTGATCGAGGTCATGGCCAGCGAGACCGGCAAGACCATCGACCAGGGCGACCCGGAGGTGAGCGAGGCCATCGACTTCGCGCGCTACTACGCGCACTGCGCGGTCGAGCTCGACGAAGTCGACGGAGCGGTCTTCGTGCCGTCGAAGCTCACCGTGGTGGTGCCGCCGTGGAACTTCCCGGTCGCGATCCCGGCGGGCGGGGTGCTCGCGGCGCTCGCGGCGGGCAGTGCGGTCATCATCAAGCCCGCGCCGCAGGCGAAGCGATCCGCGGCCGTGATGGTCGAGGCCCTCTGGGAGTCGGGGATCCCGCGCGACCTGCTCATCCTGATCGACGTCGAGGAGGGCGAACTGGGCCAGGCCCTGATCGCCGATCCTCGGGTCGACCGGGTCATCCTCACCGGCGCCTACGAGACGGCGGCGCTCTTCCGCTCCTGGCGCCCCGACCTGCCGCTGCTCGCCGAGACGAGCGGCAAGAACGCGATCGTGGTCACGCCGAGCGCCGACCTCGACCTGGCCGTCTCCGACATCGTGAAGAGCGCCTTCGGCCACGCCGGGCAGAAGTGCTCGGCCGCGAGTCTCGTCATCCTCGTGGGGTCGGTCGCGCACTCGAAGCGCTTCGCCCGTCAGCTCGTCGACGCTGTGCGCTCTCTTCGGGTGGGGCTGCCGGACGACCCGGCGGTGCAGATGGGCCCACTGATCGGGCCTGCCTCCGGCAAGCTGCTCGAGGCGCTCACCACGCTCGGATCCGGAGAGCGCTGGCTCGTGGAGCCCCGACCGCTTGACGAGACCGGCCGACTGTGGGCACCCGGGCTGAAGGAGGGTGTGCTGCCGGGCTCGGCCTTCCACCTGACCGAGTACTTCGGACCGGTGCTCGGCATCCTGCACGCCACGACCCTCGAGCAGGCCATCGAGTTGCAGAACGCCGTGCCGTTCGGTCTGACGGCGGGCATCCACTCCCTCGATCCGTCGGAGATCGAGCGGTGGCTCGCGACCGTGGAGGCCGGCAACGTCTACGTCAATCGCGGCATCACGGGCGCGATCGTGCGTCGGCAGCCGTTCGGCGGCTGGAAGAGGTCATCGGTGGGAGCGAGTGCGAAGGCCGGTGGGCCGAACCACCTCGTGCACCTGGGCTCCTGGCACAACGAGCCGGGTGAGCAGAGTGACGGCCTCAGCCTCGCCGGCCTCGACCCCCGGGTGGCCCAGCTGCTCGATTCGGCGACCGGGGGACTCGAGTGGAGCGACTTCGACGTGGCTCGCCGCGGTGCGAAGAGCGACCAGCTCGCCTGGGAGACCCACTTCGCGGCGCAGGACGTCTCGGGGCTCGGAGTCGAGCGCAACGTGCTGCGCTACCTGCCGGCCCACGTGGTGATCAGGCTGTCGGAGGGCCGGCCGCTGCACGAGCTCCTGCGGGTGCTCGCCGCGGCGACCCTCGCGCGGGCCACGGTGGTGGTGAGCTCGGCGGTCAAGCTGCCGCGGCCGCTCCGCGCCCTGCTCAAGGAGCGGCGCATCCGGGTGGTCATCGAGAAGGACGAGGCGTGGCTGGGACGCGCGCCGGAGTACCTGGGGAGCGGGTCGTCGGCGGGCGGGCGGGCGCAGACCGGCCAGGCCACCGGTGGGAGCACCGCGGGTGCGGGTGCGGGTGCGGGTGCCGGCGGGAGCACGGGCGCAGCGGCGGCCGTGGGGGCCGTGCCGCGCATCCGCCTTATCGGTGGTGACGCCTCGGCGCTCGCCGAGGCACTCGGCGGTTCGCCGGACATCGCGGTCTTCGCGGGAGAGGTCACCCGGGCGGGTCGCGTCGAGCTCCTGCCCTTCCTCCTGGAGCAGTCGATCAGCGCCACCGCGCACCGCTTCGGGAATCCGAGCGCCCTTCTCGACGACATCCTCCCGGCCCCGGCCGTCGACGTCGCGGCCCCTGAGCATCCGGAACCGGCGCGGGTGGAGTGATGTGCCGGCCGCTCTCAGGGGCGGTCGGTGCCGAGGGCCGCGGCCACGAGCGCCAGGGCGTCGGCCGCGGGGATACCGAGCGAAGCCGTGCGGTCGGCGTAGGCGCGGGCCGCGACCTGCGCCTCCCGCTCGGCGGGGGAGCCCGTGGCCGAGACGAACGAGCCGAGCCGGCCGCGGGTCTCGATCAGGCCATCGGTCTCGAGTTCGCGGTAGGCGCGGGCGACGGTGTTCGCGGACAGTCCGAGCTCGCCGGCCAGCGCCCGCACGGTCGGCAGCCGGGCGCCCGCTGCGAGCGAACCCGCCGCGACCGCATCCCGGATGCTCGTGCGCAGCTGCTCGAACGGCGGCACGCTCGACCGAGGGTCGACCTGCACCCCGAGGCCCGACGCGTCACTCATCGGCGGATGAGGTTCGACAGCACGATCGCGCTGCGGGTGTGGTCGACGTTCGGGGCGATGCGCACGCGCTCGAGGGCATCCTCGAGGCTCGGGATGTCGCGGGAGCGGATGTGCACGATGGCATCGGCGCTGCCCGTCACCGTTCCGGCATCGACCACCTCGGGCACCCCCGACAGGATGCGCTTGAGCTCCGCCGGAGCGACCGTGCCGCGGCAGAACAGCTCCACGTAGGCCTCGGTGACGGTGCCGTCGAGGGCCGGGTTCAGCTGGATCGTGAAGCCCGTGATGACGTTGTCGGCGACCAGCCGATCGATCCGCCTTTTCACCGCCGACGCCGAGAGGCCCACCACCTGGCCGATGTCACCGTACCCGCTCCGGGAGTTGATCTTGAGGAGGTCGATGATTCGGTGATCCAGTGCGTCCATCCCGCGATGCTACGACAGAATCGTGCGCGGACGCGCGAACTCCGCACCGAACCGGGTCTTCCGCGCCGGGAAACGGCGGAATCCTCGTGCGAGACTGGCTGAGGCGTGCCCCGTGCGGGGCCCGAGGACAGCGCGCTGGTCCGCCGTCGCCCCTCGCCCAGGAGACCGTATGCCGACCCCCACCCTGCACGACGCGCCGACCCCCACTGCACGACGCACCGAGCCCCGTCCCCGTCGGGGGCCCGCGCACCGCGACCCCCCGCCACTACCTCATGTGCCGCCCCGACCACTTCACGGTCGCCTACCGCATCAACCCGTGGATGGATCCGGCGGTCCCCACCGACACCGGCCTCGCCGTGCGGCAATGGCAGACCCTCCACGACATCTACCGCGAGCTCGGCCACGAGGTCGAGCTCATCGACCAGGTCCCCGACCTCCCCGACATGGTCTACACCGCCAACGGCGCCTTCGTGATCGACGGCATCGCCTACGGCGCCCGCTTCACCCACGAGCAGCGCGCGGCGGAGGGACCGGCCTTCATGGAGTGGTTCGGCGAGCGGGGTTACCGCGTGGTCGATCCCGCGAACACGAACGAGGGCGAGGGCGACTTCCTGCTCGTGGGTGAGCGGATCCTCGCCGGCACCGGTTTCCGGAGCGCCACCGGCAGCCACGCCGAGGTGGCCGCACTGTTCGGCCGCGAGGTGGTGAGTCTCACGCTCGTGAACCCCAGCTTCTACCACCTCGACACGGCCATCTCGGTGCTCGATCCGCTCACCGACGACGCCGGCGCGAACATCGCCTACCTGCCCAGCGCCTTCGACGAGGCGAGCCGCTCCACCCTCGAGCGGCTCTACCCGCAGGCGATCATCGTCAGCGAGGAGGACGGCGCCGTGCTCGGCCTCAACTCGATCTCCGACGGGCTCAACGTGGTCATCGCCGCGCGCGCCACCGGCTTCGAGCGCCAGCTGCGCGAGCGCGGCTACAACCCCATCGGCGTCGACCTCTCCGAGCTGCTGCTCGGAGGCGGCGGCGTGAAGTGCTGCACCCTGGAGCTCCGACGATGACGACCACCGCGAGTGCTGTCCAGCAGGTCGACGACCACGCCGCCCACAACTACCACCCCCTCCCGGTCGTGGTCGCCACGGGCGAGGGAGCCTGGGTCACCGACGTCGACGGCCGGCGCTACCTCGACTGCCTCGCCGCCTACTCGGCCGTGAACTTCGGCCACGGCCATCCGCTGCTCGTCGCCGCCGCGAAGGAGCAGCTCGACCGCATCACGCTCACGAGCCGCGCCTTCCACTCCGACCGCCTCGGCCCGTTCGTGGAGGAGCTCGCCGCCCTCGCCGGCAAGGAGATGGTGCTGCCCATGAACACCGGCGCCGAGGCCGTGGAGTCGGGCATCAAGCTCGCTCGCGCCTGGGGCTACCGGGTGAAGGGCGTGCCTGCCGGCACCGCGACCATCATCGTGGCCGACGGCAACTTCCACGGCCGCACCACGACCATCGTGAGCTTCTCGGACGACCCGACCGCCCGCGACGACTTCGGCCCCTTCACCCCGGGCTTCGTGCGCGTGCCCTACGGCGACGCCGCGGCGCTCGAGGCCGCGCTCGCCGAGCATCCGGCGACCGTGGCCGTGCTGCTCGAACCCATCCAGGGCGAGGCCGGCATCATCGTGCCGCCCGCCGACTACCTGCCCCGTGTGCGCGAGCTCTGCACGCAGCAGGGCGTGCTGTTCATCGCCGACGAGATCCAGTCGGGCCTCGGCCGCACCGGCGCCACCTTCGCGTGCGACCTCGTGGGCGTGGTCCCGGATGTCTACCTGCTCGGCAAGGCGCTCGGTGGCGGCATCGTCCCCGTCTCGGCGGTCGTGGCCGACCGCGACGTGCTCGGAGTGCTGCGGCCCGGGGAGCACGGCTCGACGTTCGGCGGCAACCCGCTCGCGGCATCCGTGGGTCTCGCGGTGGTGCGGATGCTCGCCACCGGCGAGTACCAGGAGCGGGCGGCCCGCCTCGGCGAGCACCTGCAGTCGCGACTGCGCGAACTCCGCGGCCGCGGCGTGGTCGCGGTGCGGGGGGCAGGGCTCTGGGCGGGCATCGACATCGATCCGGAGCTCGCGGATGGACGCCGCGTCTGCGAGCTGCTGATGGAGCGCGGCGTGCTCGCGAAGGACACCCACGGCTCCACGATCCGTCTCGCCCCGCCGATCGTGGTCGAGGCCCACGAGCTCGACCACGCCGTGGATCAGCTCGCGATCGTGCTCGAGGGGTTGCGTCTCCGCTGAGACGCTGCGCCGGATGCGCGCTGCGGCCGGCTGCACACGGGAGAGTGCACAGGCATGCATTCGGGGGAGGCGCCTCCGTGAGCCGAGTTATATTGGTACCGGAGGACGGTGACTGATGGCGATTGCGACTGAGGCAGGATCGCGCGTCGACAACGCGTACGAGTGGCTGCTGGCCGAGATCACCGGGTTCCGGCTGCGATCGGGTTCGCCGCTGTCGGAGAACCGGATCGCGACGCAGCTGGGCATCAGCCGCACGCCGGTGCGCGAGGCTCTGCAGCGGCTCGAGAAGGAGGGGCTGGTCAAGCGCACCGACAACGCGCGCTTCACGGTCTCGCAGCTCACCGCCAAAGAGGTCAACGACGCGTGCGACCTGCTCGAGGTGCTCGACTCGTACATCTGCCGGAAGGCGGCGTCGAAGCTGACGGACGAGGATGTCGCCGCGCTGCGGAAGCTCGTGGAGGACATGGCGTCGGCGGCGGCCTCGGAGGACCGGGCGGCGTGGTCGAACGCCGACATCCACTTCCATCGGCTCTGCAACTCGATCGCGGGCAATGCCCTCGTGGCGGAGACGGTGAAGGAGACGCGCCGGCGCATCCAGCGCTTCTGGCTGCGCGCCGCCTCGCTGCAGCACCGGCTGCAGGAGTGCTCGCGGGAGCACTACGTGCTCTCGGAGGCCATGATCGCGAAGGACTACGAGGCCATCGAGCCCGCGGTCAAGAAGCACATCGGCCACATGCGCCAGCGCATGCTCGACATGATCGCGGCCGCCGCCATCCTCCTCGGCGACGAGTAAGCCCCGCGCGGCGCCCGGCCCGCCGCCGGCCCGGCCCCCCACCCCACCCCACCCCACCCCTGCTTGCACTGAGTCGCGTCTAGGTGCTCTCATTTCGGGGATCGAGGGCGATTTGACGACACTTCGGCGCGACTCAGCGGGGTGGATCGGGGGCGGGGGCGGGGGCGGGTGCGGGATCGGGGGCGCGGGTGGTGAGCCAGTGGCGGAGCTGGAGGAGCATGTCGGCGGGAGCGGCCAGGTCGAGAGGGGTCGTGCGGAGGGTGACCCAGGCGGCGAAGTGGAGGTCGCGGGTGCGGGCGAGGTCGCGGCGCCACTGGTGGCGGTCGGTGCGGTGGTGGTCGCCCTCGTACTCGATGGCGATGCGGTGCTCGGGGTAGGCGAGGTCGACGCGGGCGATCTCGCGACCCTGCGCATCCTGCACCCGCACCTGGGGAGTCGGTGCCGGGAGCCCCGCCTCGATGAGGAGCACCCGCAGCAGTGACTCCGGCGGCGATTCGGCGAGGTCGGTGGACAGAGCCAGTGCGCGGAGGAGCGTCGGCCGCCCGCGGCGTCCGCGATGCCGCGAGACGCATTCGGCGAGCGAGCTGCGGGTCGCGAGTGGATCGCCGTGGAACAGCGCCCGGTCGGCGGCGGCGACCAGCTCGCCAAGGCTGAGAAGCGGCGCGAGGTCGCAGAGGGTGCGCTCGGGCGTGGTCACCCGGATGCCGACCGGGCTGTCTCGGGCATCGATCACGTCGATCGGATCGAGCGTGGCCTGATGCCCGAGGACACCCGCGGCGGTGGAGGCGCGCCGGGGCCCTGTGACGTGGAGCGACTCGCGCGTCACCTCCAGTCGCCGAGGAACGGGCATGCCGTGAAGGAGCGCGGCGGTGACGTGGCTGAACGCTGCATCCGGTGCCATCACGGTGGCGAACGCACGGCATCGAGCGGCCAGGTCACGGAGGCGGTCGGCGTCGGTCGCCCGCAGAAAGGCGTGCGACTCGACGCCGGAGCCCGACGGCGCCCGGTCGCCAGAAGCGATCGGGGGCGGGCCGGAATCGAGCACGCGGACACCGCGGAACGGGCGGCCCAGGTCGCCTCCTCGCAGGCGACCCCGCGACACGCCGACCTCTCGGGCGCGCTCGACCGAGAACTCCCTTCCGAGCTCGGGCAGCCCTCCCGCACGACGTGACATCCCGACATCCTGCCCCGTCAGGCGGCCTCCCCGCTCCCGTTCTCCACAGGCCCGCGTGAGTCGCGTCGAAGTGTCGTCATCGCCGCCCGAAAGCGGGGAATGGGGACACCTGGGCGCGACTCACGCGCCTGGGGATGGGGAGGGGGTCAGTTCGTGCGGGGGCGGCGACGGGTCCAGAGGAGGAGCGCCGCGAGGCCGAAGACCGTGGTGGCCAGGGCCGTGCCCACGAGGGGGAGGGGGTCGAAGCCCGTGCGGGCGAGGGAGCCGGTGGAGCCGCTCGAGGAGGATCCACCGCCCGTGCTGCTGCCGCCACCCGAGCCGCCGCTGCCGCCGGATCCGTTGCCGCCACCGGAGCCGCCACTGCCTCCGGATCCGCTGCCGCCACCCGAGCCGCCGCTGCCGCCCGAACCGCTGCCGCCCGCGCCCGAACCGCTGCCGCCCGAGCCACCGGTTCCGTCGCCGTTCCCGCCGGATCCGGATCCGCCGCCGGATCCGCCGCCGGTTCCGCCGCCCCCGTCACCGCTGCCGTCCGGGTTTCCCGGAGTCGTCGTGGGTGCCGGGTTCGTCGAACCGGGGTTGCTCGGAGAAGGGTTGGAGGGTGCCGGGCTCGTGGGCGACGGGCTCGTCGTCGGCGGGGCCGTGGTGGTCGGCGGGCCCGTCGTGGTGGGCGGACCTGTGGTGGCCGGCGGGTCCGAGGTCGGGATCGTCTCGTCGGCGCACGGCCCGCCCGTGAAGACGTTGTCGAGCAGGGTGACCGAGCCGGTCCGCGCGAGGGCACGGCCGTCGACGGTGGCGCCCGAGTTGAGGGTGATCGACTCCATGGCGAGGATCGTGCCGACGAAGGAGGTCCTCTCCCCGATCGTGGCCGAGCTGCCGATCTGCCAGAACACGTTGCAGCTCGTCGCGCCGTTGACCAGGACGACGCTGCTCGACGAGGCGGTCGTGAGTGCGGATGTGATCTGGAAGATGAAGACCGCATCCGGGTCGCCATGCGCATCGAGCGTGAGGGCGCCCGTGAGGCCGGCCGAGCTCTCGGCGAAGTAGACACCCGGGTCGAGCTCCTGGTTGCCGAGGTCGGTGGTGATCGTGGCATCGGACGCCTGGGACTCGATGGCGTCGTAGGCGGTGACCACCGCGGCCTTCGCCTCGCGGGCGTGCTGGTCGTCGACATGGGTGTCGCCCAGCCGGATGCCGGGCGGGAAGCCCGAGATCGCCGTGCCGGGGCTCACCCCGAGGTCGCCCCAGAGCACGGTGTTGAGATTCGGGATGGTCCCGTGGTCGTTGGTGACCGAGGCGCCTCCCAGCACGGCGTAGGAATCGGCGACGCCGAGCCCCACCGGTGTGCCGATGGCGGTGGCCGACTGCGAGACGAAGAGAAGCGAGCCGGCACCCAGCACCAGGACGGCAGCACCCCCGAAGAGCCCGGTGCGGCGGCGCACGGCTGCCGGAGTGCGATGATCGGTGCGGGCAGGATCGGTCGTGTGGCTTCGCATGAAGCCCCCCAAGGTCCCCGTCTGACGGGGGCTCCACTCGCAAAATGCGATTGGCCTCAACCTAGGCCGGTGCCGGCCGGGCGTGCCGGACTGGGGACGGATTGGCAGGTTCGGACTCAGGCGCCCTCGATCAACGGGTCGAGCAGCACCTCGATCTGCCGGCGGGCGGCCTCCGGATCGCCGACGACGATGGCCTCGACGAGCAGGCGATGGTGCTCGGCATGGGGGTCGGTGTCGCCCTCGACATCGGCGCGCTGCACCTCCTCGAACACCGCGGTGAAGCCCTCGTAGAGCTCGACGTAGAGCGCATTGTGAGTGGCTTCCACGATGGCGCGGTGCAGTGCGAGGTCGGCGCGGATGCGACGGTCGAGGTCGGGCACGGAGGCGGTGCCGGCGGCATCCGGCGTCTCCCACGACGCGGCGCGCTCGGCGAGCAGGTGCTCGAGTCTGGCGACATCGGTGGCGTCGCGGCGGACGGCCGCGAGTGCGGCTGCAGAGCCGTCGAGCGCGCTGCGCAGTTCGAGCCCGTCGCGGCGGGAGCCGTGGGAGATGCTGCGCGAGAGCGTCTGGGCGAGCTGGGAGCGCGCGATCACGAAGGTGCCGCGACCCTGCTCGCGCCGCACGAGGCCCGACTGCACGAGCGACTGCACCGCTTCGCGCACCGCGTTGCGGCCGGCGCCCGTCCACTCGACGAGCGCGCTCTCGACCGGGATCCGCTCGCCCACCGCCCAGCGACCCGAGCGGATCTCGTCGTGGAAGAGCTCCGTCACGTGGTCCGTCACGCCCGGCCGACGCGGGACACGCGACCCGCTGAGACGGTCGACCACGCTAGACTCATCGGGATTCATCCCATCATCCTACCTATTGGACCAGCCCATGAACTCCGTCGCCCACACGCCGCCTCGCGCCACCGGCGTCGCGCTCGTGCTCCTCGCGATCATCGCCACCGCGGTCAACCTCCGCACCGCCGTCACGGGCTTCAGCCCTCTGCTCGAGCTCATCGGCGACGAGCTCGGCTTCGGGGCGGCGCTGTTCGGGGTCTTCGGCACGATCGTCACGGCGTCGTTCGCCGTCTTCGGCCTGCTCACCCCGATCGTCGCGCGCCGCGCGGGCCTCGAGACCACGATCGCGGTCGCGACCCTGCTGACCACCCTCGGCATCCTGCTCCGCGCGTTCTCCCCGGACGCCGCGATGCTCGTGGTCTCGACGATCGTGGCGTTCGCGGGCATCGGCGCCTCGAACGTGCTCATCGTGCCCATCGTGAAGAAGTACTTCCCCGACCGGCTGAAGTCGGTCAGCTCGCTCTACCTCTCGCTGCTGCAGCTCGGCCAGTTCGTCGCGCCGCTCATCGCGGTGCCGGTGGCGGTGGCGGCGGGGTGGCGGTTCGCGCTCGGCATGTGGGCGGTGCTCACGGCGGTGGCGTGCGTGCTGTGGCTCGTCGTGGTGCTGCGAGCGCGGCGCACCGGCCTGACGAACGCGGCCGGCGCGCACGACGCGACCCCCGCATCCGGTGCGAAGCCGGCAGCCGACCGCAGCGCAGGCAACGGCAGCGGTCGCATCCCCGGTGCCTGGCGCACCCCGCTCCTCTGGAGCCTCGTGCTCATGTTCGGCATGACGGCGCTCAACACCTACGCGGTCATCACCTGGCTGCCCACGATCTTCGTCGACGCGGGGGCCGATCCGGCTCTCGGCGGCTCGCTGCTGGCGCTCTTCTCCATCTTCGGGCTGGGGGCCGCCTTCGTGGTGCCGCCGCTCACCATCCGGCTCCGCAACCCGTTCCCCGTGGTCGCCGTCTGCGCCGCGCTCCTCGCGATCGGCTACACCGGTCTGCTCGTGGCCCCGCTCGAGGGCGCCGTGGCGTGGGTGGTGGCGCTCGGGCTCGGGGTGAGCACGTTCCCGATGAGCCTCACGCTCGTCAACGCGCGCACCCGCACGCCCGCCGGCTCGTCGATGCTCTCGGGCGCGATGCAGGGCATCGGGTATGCGGTGGCCTGCATCGGTCCGCTCTGCATCGGCCTGCTCTACAGCGCCTCCGGCGGCTGGGAGACCTCCTACGCACTGCTCTACACGAGCATCGGCGTGCTCGTGGTGAGCGGTTTCGTGGCCTGCCGACCGCGCCCGCTCGAGGAGCTCGCCGAGGGGGTCACCCGCTCGGCCGCCGCTACTGCGGCTCGGTGACGAAGTCGATGAGGTGCTCGACGCGGCCGAGCAGCACCGGCTCGAGGTCGGTGTAGGTGTTCACGCGCGAGAGGATGCGCTTCCAGGCCCGCGCGATGTCGGCCTGATCGGCGTGCGGCCAGCCGAACGCCTCGCAGATCCCGTGCTTCCACTCGATGCTCCGCGGCACCGTGGGCCAGGCGCGGATGCCGAGGGCCTTCGGCGTGACGCCCTGCCAGATGTCGACGAACGGATGCCCCACCACGAGCACGTGGGTCCCGAACGGCCCGCGCGCCACGGCCTCGGCGATGCGGCTCTCCTTGGAGCCCGTGACGAGGTGGTCGACGAGCACACCGATGCGGCGGTCGCGGCTGGGGGCGAAGTCGCGCACGATCGCGTCGAGGTCGTCGACGCCCTCGAGGTACTCCACCACGACGCCCTCGGCGCGGAGGTCGTCGCCCCAGACCTTCTCCACGAGCTCGGCGTCGTGCCGGCCCTCGACGTAGATGCGGCTGGGTCGGGCGACCCTGGCGCGCTCCTGGGGCGCGGCGATGCTGCCGGACGCGGTGCGCTTCGGGCCCGCCGGCGCGGCCTTCGGGTGCACGAGCTGCACCGGCCGGCCCTCGAGCAGGAAGCCGGGGCCGAGCGGGAAGACGCGGCGCTTGCCGTGCCTGTCCTCGAGCTCGACCGTGCGGCCCTCCACCCGGGTCACGCTGCCGCAGAAGTCGCTCGCGACCTCCTCCACGACGAGGTCGAACTCGGCCTCCACCGTCGGCAGCTCCACGGGCTTGCCGCGCCGCTTGAAGTCGGCGAGCACGTCGCCGCCGTACCGGTCGTAGTCATCGCGCACCGCACCACCCTACGTCGCCCTCCGCCTGACGCCGCGGAGGCGCCGCCGGAGTCCTCCGTTGCCGCCGGGGCTCAATAGACTGGGCGGGTTCGAGCTGGGCGAGGGCCCGGGCAGGGAGGCAGGCATGGCCGCGAGGATCGTCGCGATCGGGGAGGCCCTCGTCGACGTGGTGCAGCCCGCCGCCGGGCGCGGGGATCCGGTCGAGCACCCCGGCGGATCGCCGCTCAACATCGCCTACGGGCTCGCCCGCCTCGGCCGCGACGTCACCCTCGTCACCGCCCTCGGCGACGACGACCGCGGTCGTGCGGTGGCCGATCACGTGCGCTCCTCCGGCGCGGCGATCGACCCGATCTCGTTCCGCGACGAACCCACCTCCTCCGCCACCGCGCACCTCCGAGCCGACGGATCCGCCGACTACGTCTTCGACATCCGCTGGTCGCTCCCCGGCCCGTCAGGGCTCCGGATGCCGCCTTCCGAGCTCGTGCACGTGGGCTCGCTCGGTGCGTTCGTCGACCCGGGCGGGGCATCCGTGGTCGAGCACCTGGTCGCGCTCGCACGCCACGAACCCGCCCCGATCATCGCGTTCGACCCCAACATGCGGCCCTCGATCGTGACCGACCACGCCGCAGCCCTCGCCCGCTTCGAGGCGATCGCGGGGCTCAGCACCGTGCTCAAGCTGAGCGACGAGGATGCCGAGTGGCTCTACCCCGAGGCCGGCGTCGACGGCGCGATCGAGCGCATCCTGGCCCTCGGCCCCGCGCTCGTGGCGGTCACCCGCGGCGGCGACGGCGCCGTGCTCGCCACGACCGCCGAGCGCGTGCCGGTGCCCGGCGTGGCGGTCGACGTGGTCGACACGATCGGTGCGGGCGACTCGTTCATGAGCGCGCTCCTCGACGGCATCGCGGGCCTTCTCGACGCGGGCACGGCTCCGGATGCGCTCCGCGACGCCTCGGCGCTCGACCGCGACACCCTCGAGCGCCTCGGCGCCTTCGCGGTGCGCTGCGCCGCCATCACGGTCTCCCGCGCGGGCGCCAACCCGCCCACCCTGGCCGAGGTCGGCGTCGAAGCGTAGCCGGGGGGCTCAGGAGGCGGGCTCAGAAAGTGGGCTCAGGCCGCAGGAGGCGCGGAGGCCGCCGCCACCCGCTCGAACTCCGCCGCCGACTGCTCCGTGACCGGGTCGACCATCATCGCGAGCAGCACCGGCACGTCGGCCGTGATGTGGCTGACCCCGTTGAGCGCGAGCGTGGCCGCCGCGTTCGGCGACCGCACGCTCGCCACGAGCACCCGGGTGCGGGTGGCCGACAGCACCTGCGTCATGTTCGCGACCTTCGACAGCCCGTCCTCGCCCGAGTCGACGAGCCGGCCGAAGTAGGGCGCGATGTAGTCGACACCGAGCGACGCCGCGAAGGTGGCCTGCGCGAGGCTGTACACGGCGGTCAGCAGCACCCGCACATCCTGCTGCAGCAGCTCGTGCGCCACCCGGAAGCCGTCCTGCGTGGCCGGCACCTTCACCACGATCCGGTGCCCGAAGGCGGCGATCCGCTGCGCGTCGGCGAGCAGGGCGGCTCGGGTGCCGCCCGTGGCCTGCAGGAAGATCTCGTCGGCCCCCGCCGCGCTGAACTCGTCGTAGAGCCGCGGCAGGTCGGCGGCACCGAGCCCGTCGCGCGCGAGGATCGACGGGTTCGTGGTGACTCCGCGCACGAGGCCGTCCCTGAGGAGCGGAAGAACGGCCGAGAGGTCGGCGCTGTCGGCGTAGAGCTTCATCAGATGCCGCGCGCCGACTCGTCGAGGGTGCCCTCGGCGCCGGGGCCCTCCTGCACCTCGTGGCCCGCGAGCGGCAGGATGCGGGTGTGCACGGCGTCGATGATGTCGGCGGGGGTCACGAAGAAGTCCCACTCGAGCTCGGCGGGCGGCGCGATCCAGTTGCGGGCGCCGAGCACGACGACGGGGGCGTCGAGGTCGTCGAAGGCCTCGGTCGAGACGGTCGCGGCGACCGTGTTGAGCCAGCTGCCGCGGAGGCTCGCATCCGAGACGCAGACGAGCCGACCGGTCTTCGCGACCGACTCCAGCAGCAGGTCGTACTCGAACGGCACGAGGGAGCGCGCGTCGATGACCTCGGTCTCGATCCCGTGCTGCGACGACAGCAGCTCCGCCGCCTCGAGCGCGCGGGAGAGCACGGCCCCCACCGAGAGGATCGTGAGGTCCGCACCCTTCCGCACCACGTGGGGCACGCCGATCGGTGTGCGGTAGTACTCGGCCGGCACGCCCTCGGGGTGCACGG
>NZ_JAHFUY010000035.1 GCF_023264895.1 Herbiconiux sp.
GGCGGGCGGCGGCGGGCGCGCGGCCGCGTCAGCGGGCCGACCAGCCGCCGTCCATCGTGTAGCTCGAGCCCGTCACCATGGCGGCGGCCGGCGACGCCAGCCACAGCACGAGCGCGGCCACCTCCTCGGGCTCCACGAGCCGCTTGATCGCGCTCTCGGTGAGCATCACCCGCGCCAGCACCTCCGACTCCGCGAACCCGTGCGCCGCGGCCTGCTGCGCGATCTGCTTCTCCACGAGCGAGGTGCGCACGTAGCCGGGGCTCACGCAGTTGCTCGTCACCCCGTGCGGGGCCGCCTCGAGCGCCGTCACCTTCGAGAGCCCCTCGAGCCCGTGCTTCGCCGCCACGTACGCGCTCTTGAAGGCAGACGCCCGCAGCCCGTGCACCGACGAGACGTTCACGATCCGCCCCCACCCGCGCCGGTACATCCCGGGAAGGGCCGCCCGCACGAGCAGGAACGGCGCCTCGAGCATCACGGTGAGGATCTGCCGGAACCACTCCGGCTCGAACTCCTCGATGGGCGCCACGTGCTGGATGCCGGCGTTGTTGACGAGCACGTCGACGCCTTCCAGCATGGGCTGCAGCGAGTCGTCGGTGAGGGCGGCGGCATCGGCGAGGTCGATCGTCCACGCCTCCCCGCCGACCGAGGCGGCGAGGGCCTCGGCGCGCGGGCCGTCGCGATCGGCGACGACCACGAAGGCCCCCTCCGCCGCGAAGGCCCGCACCACGGCCTCACCGATGCCGCTCGCGCCACCGGTCACGAGGGCGCGCCTGCCCCGGAGCGCCAGGGTCCGCTCCGGAGCACTCATCGCCGAGCGCCGCGCAGGCCGAAGCGCTCGGCATCCGCCTCGTCGACCGCCCGGAGCGAGGCTCCGCGGGTCTCCTTGAGCGTGAGCACCGTCACGGCCGTGATGGCGCACGCCAGCACGATGTAGAGCGCCACCGGCACCCACGAGTCGAACCGCTGCAGCAGAGCGGATGCGATGATCGGCGCGAGCGATCCGGCCACGATCGAGGTCACCTGGTAGCCCAGCGAGACACCCGAGTAGCGCATGCGGGTGGGGAACATCTCGGCCATGATGGCGGGCTGCCCCGCGTACATCAGGGCGTGGAAGCACAGCCCGATGGTGATCGCGACGACGATGAGCACGGGGTTCAGCGTGTCGAAAAGCGGGAAGGCGAAGAACGCCCAGGTCGCGCCGAGCGCGGCTCCGGCGAAGTACACGGGCTTCCGGCCCACCCGATCCGCGAGCCGCCCCACCTGCGGGATGACCGCGAAGTGCACGGCGTGCGCGATGAGGAGCGCGAGCAGGAGCGAGCTCGTGTCGTATTCGTGCACCGTCACGAGGTAGACGATCGAGAAGCTCACGATGATGTAGTAGAGGATGTTCTCGGCGAACCGCAGCCCCATCGCCTTCAGCACGCCCTTCGGGTAGCGCTTCACGACCTCGAACACGCCGTAGCTCGCGGCCTTCTCCGACTCCACGAGGGCTTTGGCCTCGAGGAAGATCGGGGCCTCGTTGACGTGGGTGCGGATGTAGTAGCCCACGAGCACGATGAGCGCCGACAGCCAGAACGCGATGCGCCAGCCCCAGCCGAGGAACTGGTCGTCGGGCAGCACGGTCGAGAGCACGAGCAGCACGAGCGTGGCGAGCAGGTTGCCCACGGGCACGGCGGCCTGCGGCCAGCTCGACCAGAAGGCGCGCGAGCTGTTCGGGCTCTGCTCGGCCACCAGCAGCACAGCGCCGCCCCACTCGCCGCCGAGCGCGAAGCCCTGGATGAAGCGCAGCGCCACGAGGAGCGCGGGCGCCCAGTAGCCGATGGTGTCGAAGCCCGGCAGGCAGCCGATGAGGAAGGTCGCGACGCCGATCAGGATGATCGTGACCTGCAGCGTGTGCTTCCGCCCGAGCCGGTCGCCGATCTGGCCGAACACGATGCCGCCGAGGGGCCGCGCGATGAAGCCGACCGCGTAGGTGAGGAACGCCGCGATGATGCCGTCGAGCTGGCTGCCCGCGTTCGGGAAGAACACGGCGCCGAAGACGAGGCTCGCGGCGGTGGCGTAGAGGAAGAACTCGTACCACTCCACGACGGTGCCCACCATCGAGGCGGCCACCACCTTCTTCAGGCCGGAGGGCGCTCGTTCGGTGCGGACGGGATCGGTGACGGTCATGTGGTCTCCTCAGTGGTCGTCGTTGACTGCTGACGAGTATTCGTGCAGATCGGAGCCTCGACAATGACCAGTTCGGAACACCCGCTGTGCATAATTGCAGACATGTCCGTCGATCCGCATGATCTGCTCGTGCTGCGCGCCGTCGCCCGCACCGGACGCTTCACCGGCGCCGCCGACGAGCTGGCCCTCAACCACACCACGGTCTCCCGCCGCATCCAGTCGCTCGAGCGCGCCCTCGGTGGCCGCGTGCTCTCGCGCGCCGCCGGCGGGTGGGAGCCGACCGAGCTCGGCCGTCGCGCCCTGCGCGCCGCCGACGGGGTCTCCGAGGCGCTCGACGGCCTCGCGGCCGAGGTCTCCGGGGCCGACCTGCGACCGAAGCTCGCCGGAGTCGTGCGGCTCTCGGCGACCGACGGCTACAGCGCCCTCGTCGCCGCGCCGGCGGTGGCCGACCTGCAGCGCGAGCATCCGGAGCTGCAGGTCGAGATCGTCACGGTCACCCGCCGGGCGCTGCAGCAGCGTTCGGGCCTCGACATCGAGGTGGTGGTGGGGCGCCCGCAGGTCCACCGCGCCGAGGCGGTGCTGCTCGGCGAGTACGTGCTCGGCATGTACGCCTCCGAGCGGTACCTGGCCGAGCACGGCGCTCCGCAGACGCGCGACGAGCTGGTGGCGCATCCGCTCGTCTACTTCATCGACTCGATGCTGCAGGTCGACGACCTCGACGCCCCGCGCCGCCTCGTGCCCGGCATGCGCGACTCGCTCACGTCCACCAACGTCTTCGTGCACGTGGAGGCCACGCGCGCCGGTGCCGGCATCGGCTTCCTGCCCTGCTTCGTGGCCGACCGGCATCCGGATCTCGTGCGCGTGCTGCCCGAGGAGATCGCCGAGGTGCTGCCCTACTGGATGGTGCTCCGGCCCGACTCGCTCGACCGCCCGGCGGTGGCGGCGGTGGTGGCGGCCCTCCGCGACCGCACGGCGGCGATGGCGGATGCGCTCCGCGGCGATCGGCGTGCCGAAAGACTCTGACCGCCGGATGCGCGTCGCAGCACGCGGAGAGACGGCAGGCCAGCGGGTGGTCGGGATTCAGCGAGCCAGGATGAGGTCGAGCACCTCGCGCGTCGTCGCGGCCTCCACGGTGGGTGGCGCCGCGGCATCACCGCGCTCGCTCCACACCGTCCCGTGCCCCACCCACGCGGTGCGGAGCCCCGCCGCACGCCCTCCGGCCACGTCGTTCACGGGATCGTCGCCCACCATCCAGGTGTCGGCCGGATCCCCGCCGGCGCGCTCGAGGGCGATCCGGAAGATGCGCTCGTCGGGCTTCTTCACCCCCACGCCCTCCGAGATCACGGTGTCCACCATGCGCCGGTCGATCCCCGTGCGGCGCAGCTTCCGGCCCTGCTGCTCGACCGGCCCGTTCGAGAGGATCGCGAGCCGCACCCCGTCATCGGCCAGCACGTCGAGGTGCTCGGCGAGGCCGTCGTAGACCTCCACGAAGTCGACGTGCTCGTAGAGCAGCCGGTCGATCATCCGCTTCACGGCCGAGGGCCCGGCGTCGAGGCCGAACCGCTCGAGCACGCGGGCGGCGAGCTGCGGGCGCGGCGTGTGCCCGTTGCGGTCCTCCGCCACGATGAAGGCGGCCTCGTCCTCCCGCCCGTGCTCGGCGGCGAACAGCTCGGCCCAGCGCGCGAAGGCGCCCGCGCGATCGACGAGCGTGTTGTCGAGGTCGAGCAGCAGCAGGGGCGGCGGGCGCCCGGTCATCCGGCGGTGCTGAACTCGCGGGCCGGCGGGTGGTCGCCGTGCCTGTGCACGAGCAGCCACTCGCCCGCGGCGTCGCGGCGGTAGATGTGCGTCACCCGGATGACGATCTCGCGCGGCTCGCCGCCGTCGATCCGCACGACCCCGCGTTCGAGCCCGACCGTGTAGCCGAGGTCGCCGCCCGCGTGCACGGCGTCGTAGCTCGGCTCGAGGGGGCCGCCGCTGAAGCGCGTGCCCACCCAGTCGAGGGTGGCGTCGATGGCGTCGTGCCCGCGTTCGAGCGTGCCGAACGCGCCGTAGAGCGTGGTGTCGGCATCCGGGGCCCAGCAGGCACGGAACGGCTCCGGATCGCCCTCGCCCATCGCCGCGAGGGCCCGGCCCACGCGATCGACCGCCGCCTGGAACGCGGGATCGACCCCGCTCGAGACCTGCTCACCCACGACTTCTCCCTCCGCCGCCGACAGCCTAGCGCCAGGCGGGGGCGGCGCCTCAGCCTGCGACGGCCGTCTGCCCGAGGTGCTGGGCGAGCGAGTCGAGCGCGCTCTCCCAGCCGTCCTGGATGAACTCGTCGCCGCTCATGCCGTCGTAGCCGCGCAGGTCGAAGGTCAGGCGGCTGAGCTCGCCGAGGTCCGCGATCGTGACGGTCACGAGCAGGGCGTCGTCCGGATCGGCGTCCGGCTCGCCCCAGGTGAAGACGAGGCGCTCGGGCGCCGAGACCTCGCGATAGACGCCGCCCGTCGGGTGCTCCTCGCCGCTGGTGTCGTCGACCATCGTGTAGGCGTAGTGCCCGCCGGGGCGCACGTCCATCGAGACCGACTCGAGCGGGGTGTGCAGGCCCGACGGATGCCACCACTCGGCCGCCTGCGCAGGCTCGGTCCACGCCCGCCAGATCTGGTCGGGGGTGGCGTCGAACTCGCGGGTCAGGGTGAAGCCCTTGTCGATGTCGATCATCGTCGATCCTCCTTCGTCGGCGCCGATCCCGGATGCCGTCGAAGGCGGGGGCGCACCTCCTGTCTACTCCCGTCGCCGGGGCAGCGGGCCGGAGGCGGCCCAGGGCGAGCCGGTAGGCTGTGGCGCGATGTCTCCCCGCACCGTCTTCCGCACCGTCTCGATCGCCGAGGCGATCACCTGGACCGCCCTCATCGCCGCCATGATCGCGCGCTACGCGTTCTCGGCCGAGGTCCCGTTCTTCTTCGCCATCGGCCTCGCGCACGGGGTGGTCTTCATCGCCTTCGTGGCCGCGTGCGTCGTGGTGGGCCTCAACCAGCGCTGGCGGTGGTGGGTGATCGTGGTCGCCGCGGCCACCGCGATCCCGCCCTACGGCACGGTCGTGACCGACGTCGTGCTCGAGCGCCGAGGGCGTCTGGCGGGCGGATGGCGGCTGCAGGCGACGGATGATCCGCGCGACGCGCATCCGATCGACCGGCTGCTGCGCTGGTTCCTCAACCGGCCCTGGCTGTTCGTGGTGGTGCTCGTGGTCGTCGTGGCCCTCCTCACGACCGTGGCGCTCGTGGCCGGGCCTCCCGCGGGCTGAGCGTGAGCACCGGCGACGACGAGCGCGGAGCGAGCCTGCGGAACCTCCGGCTCGTGCCCGCCCGCAAGCTCCCGAAGCTGCCGCCCCGGGGCGAGCGCTGGGCCGGGCTGCTGCGGCCGGCGACGTTCGTGGCGCTCGGCGTCGCGGCGGTGCTCGTGGCGGTGGTGTGGATCGGGGTCTCGACCGCGCGCACGGGGGTGCCGACGACGCTCGAGGGCGTGACCGCCGAGGTCACCGACGAGGTCGACACGCTGCTCGCGCTCCTGCCGGGCGAGGTCACGACGGTCTCGGACGACTCGGTGGTGCAGGAGTGCCCCGACGGCTCGCCCGAGGAGCAGTTCGCGCTCGCACGCACGGCGAGCGCCACCGGGATCGCGTCGGCCGAGGACTGGGCGCGGGAGGTGCGCACCGCCTACGAGGAGCGCGGCTGGAGCGTCACCGCCCAGGGCATCGGCGGCGGGGGTGTGCGGCTGTCGCTCGTGGGCACGAACCTCGTGCCGCTGAAGGTCTCGGCCCGCCCTCTCGACGGCGGGCTCCGGATCGGGCTCTCGAGCGAGTCGCGGTGCACGGGCGCCGAGCGCTGAGCGACGGACACAGCGCCACGCCGAGCGCGGCTCAGGCCGAGGCGCGGCCGCCCAGTTGCCGGAGGCGGTCGTCGATCGCGTGCGTGAAGGCGGCGGCCCAGATGCGGTAGCCGCGGTCGTTGGGGTGGAAGAGGTCGCCCGCGAACTGCGTGCTCACGCCCCAGAGCCCCTGCCGCTCTGTGAGGCGGTGGAGCGGCACCACGCGGAGTCCTCGTGCGGAGGCCGCCTCGCGGAGCATCCGGTTCGCCACGAGCACTTTCCGCTCGGCGGGCAGGAAGTAGAAGCTCGGCAGGTCGGCCACGATGGCGTGCTCGGGCAGCGCGTCGAGGATCGTGGCGATCTCGGTGCGGAAGTGCTCGGGGTCGAAGTCGGCCATGTCGTTGGCGCCGATGCACACGGTGAGCACGTCGGGCTCGAGCTTCGCGAGCCGCGGGAGCTCCTTCTCGATGGCTTCGCGGAGCCGCGCCCCCGAGATGCCGAGGTTGACCACGCGCACGGTGCGCCCGGAGCGCTCCCGCAGGTGCTTCGCCAGGAAGCCGACGTAGCCCTGGGCCGGCCGGCTCGCTCCGATGCCCTGGGCCGCCGAGTCGCCGACGGCCACGTAGAGAAGCTCGCCCTTCTTCGCGGCCTGCTCCCGCCAGTAGAGGGAGTGCACGGGGATCGCATCGGAGAGCACACCCCTCCAGTGGTGCTGGCGACGTGCGAGGTAGCGCACCCAGGCGGCGATGCCGGCCGCCGCGGCGCCGGTCGCGACGACGGATGCGACGAGGGTGCGGCGTCGCACGCTACGCACCTCCGTGGAAGGCGGTGAGGGCGGCGGCGAGCGCGGCGAGGTCGTCGACGTGGGCGAGCTCGCGGGCGGAGTGCATCGAGAGCAGCGGCGGGCCCACGTCGACCACGCGGATGCCGAGGCGGGTGGCGGTGAGTGGACCGATCGTCGATCCGCAGGGCACGGTGTTGTTCGAGACGAACTCCTGCACCGGCACACCGGCCGCCGCCGACACCCGGTGCCAGAGCGCGGCGCCGTGCGCATCCGTGGCGTAGCGCTGGTTGGCGTTGATCTTGAGCAGCGGGCCGCCGCCGGCCACGGGCCGGTTCGCGGGGTCGTGGCGCTCGGGGTAGTTGGGGTGCACGGCGTGGCCGGCGTCGGAGGAGACGCACCACGAGGCGGCGAGGGCGCGGGCGTGCAGCTCGGCGGCGGCTGCGCGGTCAGCGGCATGGTCCGCGGCGTCGCCGGTGGCGAGGCCGGCGGTGATGCGGGCGAGCACGTCGGCGAGGAACGGGCCGCTCGCGCCCGAGCGAGACTCGGAGCCGAGCTCCTCGTGGTCGAAGGCGGCCAGCACCGGGATGTGCGCCCCGGACCCGTCCGTGCCCTCGGACGTCGCCAGCAGGGCGACGAGTCCGGCGTGCACCGAGGTGAGGTTGTCCATCCGGCCCGCTGCGAAGAGCGCGTCGTCGAGGCCGAAGCGGGCGGGGGCCGCGGTGTCGACCGTGAGCAGGTCGTAGCCGGCCACGTCGGCACCGCTGCCCAGACCGGCACGGCGGGCGAGGATGTCGACGAGGTCGGCCTGGGACACGTCGCCCACGCCGAACACGGGCGCGGTGTGGCGCTGGCGGTCGAGGGTGAGGCCGTTGTTGACCTCGCGGTCGAGGTGCACGGCGAGCTGCGGGATGCGCAGGAACGGTCCGGTGCGCACGAGGTGCTCGCGGCCGTCGCGGTCGACGAGGCGGCCGGCGAGCTCGAGCTCGCGGTCGAGCCACGAGTTCAGCAGCGGTCCGCCGTAGACCTCGACGCCCGCCTGCAGCCAGCCGTTCGACCCGATGGTGGGGCGCGGCTTGAGCTTGAAGCCGGGGGAGTCGGTGTGCGCGCCGATGATGCGGAACGGGCTGCCGGGCGCGGCGCCCTCCGGGACCGTCCAGGCGATCACGGCACCATCGCGCCGCACGTGGTGGAGGCCGGGTCGTGCGGTCCAGGCATCCGTCTCCCGCAGCTCCTCGGAGCCGGCGGCCTCGAGCCGCCGGGAGACCTCGGCGACCGCGTGGTACGACGAGGGGGAGGCCTGGATGAAGGCGGCGAGATCGGCGACGTGGGCGGCGGTGTCGGGCATCCCTCCATCCAACCACCCCGTGCTGCCACGGCGGCCCCGCGGTGGGTTCGGTGTCGGGGGCTGCCGGTAGCCTTCTGGGGATCGAAGGAGTCGCATGATCCTCACGGGCGGCACGGTTCTCTACAGCGCCACCGACCTCACGGCCGCGGCGTCGTGCGAGTTCGCCCTCGTGCGGCGGCTCGACGCCAAGCTCGGCCGGGTCGCGCCGCCGCCCGAGAGCACCGACGAGATGCTCGAGCGCACCGCGCGGCTGGGTGATGCGCACGAGCTGCGCACGCTCGAGCGGTTCCGTGCCGAGTTCGGACCGTTCGTGCCCGGATCCTCGGTGCCGGGGTCCTCGGTGCCCGGCTCCTCAGTGCCCGGATCCGCGCGGGGAGTTGCCGAGATCGACAGGCCCGAGCGCACCACGCCCGAGGCCCTCGCCGCCCAGCAGCAGGTCACCCTCGAGGCGCTACGGGCGGGTGCCGACGTGGTGTTCCAGGGCACCTTCTTCGACGGCCGGTTCCTCGGCTTCGCCGACTTCCTCGTGAAGGCGGGGCAGGCATCCGCCGGGCCGGTCTACGAGGTCTACGACACGAAGCTCGCACGGCACGCGAAGATCACGGCGCTGCTGCAGCTGGCCGCCTACGCCGATCAGCTCGAGCTGCTCGGCGTGCCCACGGGGCCGGAGGTGCACCTGCTGCTCGGCGACGGATCGCGCTCGACCCACCAGCTCCGCGACATCCTGCCGGTCTACCGGGATCGGCGCGAACGCCTCGAGGCGCTCCTCGACGACAGGTCGCGCGAGGGGGTCGAGGCGGTCGCCTGGGGAGACGAGCGGTACACGGCGTGCGGTCGCTGCGACGTCTGCGCGCCCGAGGTGGAGGCGCACGACGACGTGCTGCTCGTCGCCGGGCTCCGCCTCGGCCAGCGCGAGAAGCTCCGCGCCGCGGGGCTGCCCACGCTCACGGCGCTCGCCTCCTCCACCGGGCCCGTCCCGGGCCTCGCCGACACCACGCTGGCGGGGATCCGCGACCAGGCGGCCATGCAGGTGCAGGGCCGCTCGGGCCTCGCCTACCGCGTGTTCGATCCCGCGGCCCTCGGAGCGCTCCCGCCTCCCGATCCGGCCGACATCTTCTTCGACTTCGAGGGCGATCCGCTCTATACGGAGAACGCGGGGCCGGACTGGGGTCTCGACTACCTCTTCGGGGTCATCGAGCACGCGGCGCCGGATGCCTCGCGGGGGTCTGCCGGTGCCGCTGCGCTCGGCCTGCCGCACCCGGGCGGGATCGATCCCCGCACGGTGTTCCGCCCCTTCTGGGCGCACGACCACGCCGAGGAGCGGGAGGCGCTCCGGGCCTTCCTCGACTACCTCACGGAGCGTCTGCACGCGCATCCGGGCCTGCACGTCTACCACTACGCCGACTACGAGCGCGCCCACCTGCAGTCGCTCTGCGCGCGCCACGGCGTGGGCGACGAGCAGCTCGACGAGCTGCTGCGGCGAGGCGTGCTGGTCGACCTCTACCCGGTCGTCAAGAAGAGCCTCCGGGTGAGCACGCGCTCCTACAGCCTCAAGAAGCTCGAGCCGCTCTACATGGGCGACCTCCTCCGCGACAGCGGTGTCACGAACGCGGCCGACTCCATCACGGCCTACGCCCGCTGGGCCGAGCTCCGCGACGAGGGCGAGGCTGAGGCGGCCGCGACCCTTCTCGGCGAGATCGCCGACTACAACGAGTACGACTGCGTCTCCACCCTGCGGCTCCGTGACTGGCTGCTCGACCGGGCGGCGGAGAACGGACTCGGCCCGTCGACGGCGGCGCCCGCCCCGCAGCTCGACACGCTGGAGATCGACGCCGGGCGCGGCCCGGGCGGCCCGGGCGGCAGCACCGGGAACGACGGCACCGGGAACGACGGCACCGACGGCACCGACGGTGCTGACGGCTTCACCTTCACGGCGAGCCCGGTGCACGAGGCGCTCACCACCTTCCTCGGCCGCGTCGACGCTGGGGAGGAGCCCGCCATCGACGGCGACGACCGAACGGCGATCGCCCTGGCTGCCGCAGCGATCGACTACCACCGCCGCGAGGACAAGTCGTTCTGGTGGGAGCACTACGGCCGTCTGGAGCGGCCGCTCGAGGAGTGGTCCGACACGCGAGACGTGCTCGAGGTCACGCACGCCCGCATCGACCGCGAGTGGTATCGCTCGGGCCGGCAGAAGGCCGACCGCCGCGAGATCCGTCTGCGCGGCGTGCTCGCCCCCGGCAGTCGGCTCGAGGCGGGCGCGTCCGGCCGGTTCTTCGTCTACGACCCGCCGCATCCGTGGCCGGATCCGCGCTCCCGCGCGACCGATCGCCTCGCCCACGCGCGCACCACCCTCGATGAGGTGCGGGAGCTCGAGAACGGCCTCACCCAGTTCGTCTTCACCGAGGCCCTCAAGGTGGGCGACCTGCCCTACGACGCCGTCCCGATCGCCGTCGCCCCCGCAGCCCCGCCCAAGACCGACTCCCTGCAGGCGGCCATCGCGGAGTGGGGCGCCACCCTGGCAGCCGCCCTCCCGGAGTTCCCCGCCGACCCGGCCCTCGACATCCTCCGCCGCCGCCCGCCTCGCACCCTTTCCCCCGACGCCACCGGAGAGCCCGACACCACCGGCGAGCCCGCCACCACGGCGCCCATCGCGAGCACGCTGCGTCCCGTCGGCGACGGTCCCCGCGGCACCATCGACGCCATCCGCGACTCGCTGCTCGACCTCGACCACTCGTTCCTCGCTGTGCAGGGCCCGCCCGGCACGGGCAAGACCTACACGGGCGCCCGGGTCGTGGCCGACCTCGTGCGCGAGCACGGCTGGCGCGTGGGGGTCGTGGCGCAGTCGCACGCGGTGGTCGAGAACATGCTCGACGCGATCGTCGGTGCCGGGGTCGATCCGGCCGCGGTCGGCAAGTCGAGCGACTCACCGACCGCCCGCTTCACGGCGCTGTCGGGCCGGGATGCGCTCGGCCGCTTCCTCGCGCACGCCGAGCGGCACGACGTCGGTGCGGTCATCGGCGGCACCGCCTGGGACTTCACGAACACCGGCCGGGTGGGAAGGCGGAGCCTCGACCTCCTCGTGATCGACGAGGCCGGCCAGTTCTCGCTCGCCAACACGATCGCCGTGAGCGTCGCGGCCCGCAACCTGCTGCTTCTCGGCGACCCGCAGCAGCTGCCCCAGGTCACGCAGGGCACGCATCCCGAGCCGGTCGATACCTCGGCGCTCGGCTGGCTCACCGACGGGCACGACGTGCTGCCGCATCACCTCGGCTACTTCCTCGACGTCAGCTGGCGCATGCATCCGGAGGTCTGCGCCCCCGTGAGCGACCTGTCCTACGAGGGCGAGCTGCACTCGAAACTGCCCGCCACCACCGACCGGCGCCTCGAGGGAGTCGAGCCCGGCCTGCACCTCGAGCCCGTGCAGCACGCGGGCGATTCGACGGAGTCGCCGGACGAGGCCGCTCGCGTCGCGCAGATCGTGCGCGATCTCCTCGGGCTGACCTGGCACGACCCGGGGGAGGAGTCGCCCGGCCGGCCGATCGAGGCCTCGGACATCATCGTGGTGGCGCCTTACAACGCCCAGGTCGAACTCGTCAGGCGCACGCTCGCCGAGGCGGGACTGGACGGGGTCTCCGTGGGCACGGTCGACAAGTTCCAGGGCCGTGAGGCGGCGGTGGCGATCGTGACGCTCGCGGCCTCGTCGGCGGCGGAGGTGCCGAGAGGCATCGGCTTCCTGCTCATGAAGAACAGGTTGAACGTCGCCATCTCGCGGGCGAAGTGGGCGGCCTACCTGGTGTACTCACCGGCGCTCGTCGACCACCTGCCGGGGAACGCGGCGGAGCTCGCCACGCTCTCGGGGTTCCTCCGGCTCACGCGAGCGGTTCCCACCGACCGTGCACCTGTCGGTTGACCTGCCACGCGATCGGCTCGGCCGACACCCGGGCGCCGTCGATCCCCTGCTCGGCGATGAGGAACGCGGCCTCGTCGGTGTCGGCGGTGAACCGCACGGTCACGCGCGGCCGCCCGGAGACGATCGCGATGTCGGACGACTCCACCGTGGTGAAGTCGGCGATGGCCTGGGTGAGGGTGGGCAGCACGGTCTCGGGCTTGACGCCGAGCTCGAGCGTTCCGACGATCATGGTCACGCGGTACGAAGGCATGCCACCAGCGTAGGGGTCGATCGCCGCCGAGCGCTGGCGAAGCGCGTGGGCCAGCGCGGGCGCGGGAGCGGGCCGGTGGGCAGGCTCACTCGCGTGAGCTCCGGCAGCCCGGTGGGCTGGCCCAGTCGGGCGGGCAGGCTCGGGTGCGTGGACAGGCGCAGCTGTGTGGACTCCCGCAGCCGTGCGGGCTCCCGCGGCAGGGTGTGCGCGCGCAGTACGGTGGGCAGATGAAGCCGGTCGTGTTCACCGAGGTCATCGACACCGCCGTCTCGGCGCGCCGAGCTTTCGACCGAGTGGTGCCCCGCGACGACGCCGAGCTCTTCACCGGCTACCTCGTGCTCCCCGCCGTCACCCGCGTCTCCGACCAGACCGGCCCCTGGACGACGCCGGGCTCCCGCCGCACCGTCCACCTCTCCGACGGCGGCACTTTCCGCGAGCACCTCCTCCGCCACACCCCACCCGCCGAGCCCTCCACCACCACCCCACCCGCCGAGCCATCCCCCACCACCCCGCCCCCCGAGCCCGACACCACCACCCCGTCCGCCGTGGGCGAGTTCGACTACCGCGTCACCGACTTCACCGGCGCCCTCGCCCACCTCGTCTCCGAGGCCAGGGCGAGCTGGCGCTACGAGCCCACGGCGACCGGCTCGCGCATCCGCTGGACCTACGAGTACGTCCCGCTGCCCCGCCGCCGCTTCGTGGTCGAGCGCCTCATCGGGCCCATCTGGCGCCGCTACATGCGCCGCAGCCTCCTCGTCTGCGCCCGGGTCGCCGAGGGCGCATGACGGCGGTCCTCCTGACCGGATCCCGCGCCCCGGTCACGCTCGACCTGGCCCGCCGGTTCCACGACGCCGGCCGCTTCGTGGTGGTCGCCGATAGCCAGCCCGCCCTCACCTCCGCGTCACACGCGGTGGGTGCCGCCTACCGCGTGCCGTCGGCGCGCTTCGCCCCGTGGGAGTTCGCCCGCGCGGTGGCGGGCATCGCCGAGCGCCACGCCGTCGACCTCATCGTGCCCACGTGCGAGGAGGTCTTCCACCTCGCCGCCATGCGCGACACCGGGAGCGTGCCGGGCCTCGAGGGTCGCGTCTTCGCACCGCCGCTGCCCGTGCTGCGGCGGCTCCACGACAAGGCGCTCTTCGCCGCCCTCCTCGCCGAGCTCGGCATCCCGCATCCCGAGACCGCCGTGATCGACTCGGGCATCGGCTGGCGCCGGCTGGCGAGACGTCGCCAGGAGCGGCCCTCCGCTGCGGTCGTGGTGAAGCCCGCCTACTCCCGGTTCGGCGCGCTCACCCGACGCGTGCCCGAGGGCGCACCTCTGCCCGACGTGCCGGCCCCCACACCCGAGCACCCCTGGCTCGTGCAGGAGCACCTCGACGGCATCGAGTTCTGCGTGCACGCCGTGGCGGTCGACGGAGTCCTCACCGCGTTCTCGGCCTACCGCCCCGTCTGGCGCGCGGGCACCGGAGCCGGCGTCGCCTTCGAACGCCTCGACCACGACGGCTCCGCACCTCTCTCAGGCGCCGTGCAAGCGGCCGAGCGGTACGCCGAGCAGCTCGCGAGGCACCTCGACATCACCGGCCAGTTCGGGCTCGACCTCATCGCCACCGCATCCGGCGACCCCCACGTTCTCGAATGCAACCCGCGCGCGACCTCCGGCCTCCACCTCTTCACCGCCGAAGACGACCTCCCCGCCGCCTTCACCCCCGCCGCCACACCGCGGAACCCGACCCGCCCGAGCTCACCCTCCGCCCGGCTCGGGATCCCGCACGCCCTCTACGGCCCGGCGGGCATCCGCAGCGGCGCCGACCTCCGCCGCCACCTCCGTCAGCTCCGGTTCCCGGATGCGCTGCGCCCGCACCGCGACCGCCTCCCGATCGGCACCCTCCTCCGGTCGCTCGCCGTGCAGGCCACCACGGCCCGAGCCTCCGGCGGAAGCCTGCTGGCAGCCTCCACCCACGACATCGAGTGGAACGGCGAACCACTGCCGAACGACCCGGCCGACGGCCAGCAGGCAGCCGAGGGTGTCACCTCCTACCCCTCCGGATGGGCGTCCCGTCTCACGGAGGACACCCGGCGGACAGGCGGCACCGAGCACCTGGCACCCAACATCGCCGTGTGCTTCGAGACCGTCCAGGTGGCCGGTCTCACGCTCCCGCTCACGAGACCCCGCACGACGACGCCGAGCTCGCGCCCCCCGCAGAGCTACGTCGTCTCGCCCCGTTCCCACTTCATCCACTACGCCCGCGAGGAGCTCGGCGAGCTGAGATCCCCTGCGGTGCGCGCCCTCGCAGCCCGAGCGATCGACGCCCTCGACCTGCTCACCCGCACCGCCCACCTCGACGACATCGTGCTCGTGGGCAACGCCCTCGTCTCGACGAACCTGCAGCCCGACCTGCCCGAAGCGGCCGTCACCGCGCTCACCGCCGAGCTCACCGCCCGCCACCCGCGTCTCGCCCTCGGCTGGCGGAGCGTGCACGGTCGCGCAACCCGGTTGCCGGAGACCCTCCGCCGGGCGGGGTACCGCCTCATCCCCTCCCGCAGCGTGCTCTTCCTGCCGACGCGGGGCACGGAGTGGCAGAGCCTCCGCGACTCCCGCCGCGACCGTGCCCTCCTCGAGACCGAGGGCTACAGCCTCCGAGAGGCACCCCGAGACGCCACCGGAGCCTCCGACGAGACCACCCGGCGCCGCATCGCCGACCTGTACGACCTCCTCTACGTCGACAAGTACTCCGCGCTCAACCCCCGCTACACCCCGGAGTTCATCGCGATCGCCCAGCGGAGCGGCCTGCTCCGCTTCGTGCTGCTCGAGCGCGACGGGCGGATCGACGCCGCCTTCGGCTACACGACCGCCCACGGGCTGCTCGCCGCGCCCGTGGTGGGCTACGACACGGCCCTGCCCCAGGAGCTCGGGCTGTACCGCATGCTCACCTACGCCATCGCCCGCACCGCCCACGAGGCGGGCGTCGACCTCCACGCCTCGAGCGGTGTGGCCGACTTCAAGCGAAACCGCGGGGCGGACGCCGAACTCGAGTGCACGGCCGTCTTCACCCGCCACCTCCCGTGGCCGCGCCGCGCAGGCTGGGCGGTGCTCGACCTGGTCGTGCGCCGCATCGCCGTGCCGCTCGTGCAGCGCAACGGTCTCTGACAGCACCAAGGCCTCCGCCGATGGCAGAGGGCTCGAACACATGTGGCATGAAAGCCAGCGGCACAGCCTCTCTGGTAGCAGGAGCATGAGGCAGGTAGGCATGAGGGGTGAGTTCCGCGCCGTCCGATGCCTCCCGTCTGCTGGGGTCCCGCATCCGTGAAGAGCGCCAGCGCTTCGCCATCAACCAGATGGAGCTCGCCGACCTCGCGGGCCTGCACTTCACCAACCTCGGCAAGATCGAACGCGGCCAGGCGAACCCGTCGCTCCACACGATCCTCCGCATCGCCGGCGCGCTCGACCTGAACCCCGCGGTGCTGCTCGACGGCATGACGGCCGACATGCTGCCCGACCGGCCGCACAAGGTCACGGTGGCCGACCTCATCCGGGCCCGCGAGCAGGGCGACCAGCCCGTCTGAGACGCCGCGCTCTCAGAAGCTCACCCGCCAGAGGTACTCGTCGCCGTTCGGCCGGAACCAGCGGATGATGAGGATCGCCGACACCGGCAGCGTCGACCCCCGGATGCGCAGGGTCATCTCGTGCCCGGGCGCGAGGAGGAGGGGTGGTGTCGCCCGCATGAGGCCGCTGCCCAGAAGGCTGAACGACAGACCGCGGAGCGGCTCGTCGCTGATGTTGCGGAGGCCGTAGCGCTCGGGCGCCCCGCTGCGATCGAGCCGCAGCGGCACGGGATAGGCGTCGGATTCGGAGGACGGTGTGGGGGAGGAGTGGACCTGACTGCTTGCCATGCCCACAGTAGAAACCCCACCACCGACGATCAGGGCCCGAAAAGCCCCCTCCGGCCGTCCCCTGTGGACAACCCGTCCCGATCAGCCGGATGTGTCGGAGGAGTAGCGCTCGAGCGCCTCCGCGATCGGCCCGTCGAACACGAGCCTCCCGCCGTCGAGGTAGAGCCCGCGCGTGCAGAACCGCCGGAGGTCGCGTTCGTTGTGCGACACGAAGAAGAGGGTGCGCCCGCCGGCGAGCAGCTCCTCGATGCGCCGGTAGCACTTCTCCCGGAACCCCTTGTCGCCGACCGCGAGCACCTCGTCGACGAGGATGACGGGCTCCTCGAGCTGCGAGATCACGGAGAACGCGATGCGCACCCGCATGCCACTCGAGAGGTGCTTGTACGGGGTGTCGAGGAAGTCGCCGATCTCGGCGAACGAGATGATGTCGTCGAACCGCTCGTCGACCTCGCGCCGGGTCATGCCGTGCAGGCCCGCCGTGAGGTAGACGTTGTCGCGCACCGAGAGGTCCTCGACGAAACCGCCGGTGATCTCGATCAGCGGCGCCACGCCCTCGTGCACCCGCACACGGCCCTCGTCCGGCAGCACGACCTCGGCCACGAGCTTCAGCAGGGTCGACTTGCCCTGCCCGTTCCGGCCGATCACGCCGATGGCCTCCCCGGGCTGCACCGTGAAGCTCACGTCGCGGAGCGCCCAGAACTCGCCGGGGCGCGACCGGCGGGTGCTGCCGGCGAAGAGGTCCTTGAAGCTGCGTCGAGCGCGCTTGTTGCGCTTGAAGCGGATGCCGACGCGCTCCACCTCGATCACGGCCATCAGATCTCCTTCAGCACGGATCGCTCGGACCGCTTGAAGACCAGCAGCCCGATGGCCAGCAGCGCGACCGACATCGCGGCCCCGACCCCCACCTGGTACCAGTCGAGCTGGTCAGGGAAGAAACCGGCCCGGTAGAGCGAGAACACACCGCTCAGCGGATTGAACGCCGCGAGCGGCTGCAGCGCCTCGGGCAGGTCGTGGGTGCCGTAGATGATGGGGGAGGCGTAGAAGAGGAACCGCAGAGCGAGCTTGACCGCCCGCTCGAGGTCGCGGAAGAACACCACGAGCGGTGCCACGATGAGCGCGACCCCCACCGTGAGGGTGGCCTGCAGCAGGATGCCGAGCGGGAACAGCAGCAGCTCCCAGTCGACCGTGGCCCCCGCGACGATCGCGAAGGCGGCGAGCACGGGCAGGCTCGCCAGGAACTCGATCCCCTTCGAGAGCACGAGCCGGTTCACCCAGATCGTGCGGGGGATCTTGGTGGAGCGGATCAGCTTGGCCTCACGCAGGAACGCCCGCGTCGCATCCGAGACCGTGCCGTTGAACCACATCCAGGCCAGCAGCGCCGTGAGCAGGAACACGATGTAGGGCTCCGTGCCGACCGGCCGCCGGAACACCTGGGTGAAGACGAACCAGTAGATCCCCGCCATGACGAGCGGATCGAGGATCGACCACAGGTAGCCGAGTGCGGACGTGGAGTACCTGACGCGCAGGTCTCTCCGGGTGAGGAGGAGCAGCGAATGCCGGTAACGCGACCAGCGGCCACCCTTACGGGCCAAAGGCGCCCGTGCAGCAACGCTCACCTGTGCAAGCCCCTTCGTGATGGATCGAGGCTAACTCTGTCACACGAAGAGGTTCGCGCGCTCCAGGTCTTCTGCGAAGTCGACCTCGACGGCGTAGAGGTCCGAGATGTCGACGGGCTCGATGAGCAGACCGTCCTTCTCGATGGCGAGCTCGAGGCCGCGCTCGAAGTAGTCCTGGTCTCCCACACGCTGCAGGTGACGGATGAAGGAGGCCTTGTCGCGCGCCGAGATGTAGTTGATGCCGACCGCTTCGCCGAGTCCGCCGACGACGGTCTTGGAGAGCTCGTCGATGTAGCCCTCGGCCGTGGTCGTGTACTTGACCTCCTCGTCGGAGACCTTCGCGGTGTTCACCGTGACGAACGACTGGTCGCGGGCGATCATCGAGACCGCGCGGTCGAGCACGGCGGGGTCGAAGACCACGTCGCCGTTCATCCAGAGCACGCCGCCCGAGGTGGAGGCCTGCAGGGCGCGGAGGAGGCTCTTGGAGGTGTTCGTCTGGTCGTACTCCTCGTTGTAGACGAAGGATGCCTCGGGGAACGCCTCGATGATGTGCTCGAGCTTGTAGCCCACCACGATGGTGACCTTGGCGTTGGAGCCGAAGGCGTGGTGGATGTTGTCGAACTGCTGGCCCATGATCGTGCGGCCGTCGCTCAGCTCGGTGAGCGGCTTGGGGAGGGATCGGCCGAGCCGGCTGCCCATGCCCGCGGCAAGAATGACGACCTGCGTGGTCATGTTGACTCCTCTTCGTTCCACGAGATGTTCACCGGGTCGTTGCTGACCCGCGATTGCCTCGTTCGACTACTCACCGTACTATGACCCGAAAAATACCGGACGCAGAAGAGATGTATCGTGTCTCTTTCGTGATGCATGCCGCGGGGCGCAGTGCACGCGACAGAGGATTGATAGGTTTATCCGGTGAGCTCAGAGTCCGACACTCCACCAGCGCAGGGTGCCTCCAGCGGACCCCGCACTCCCAGGCGGACTCCGGCCAAGGCCTCCGCCTCGACGGCCAAGGCTGCGACGCCGCGGCAGCCGGCCGCCCGCAAGCCCGCGGCCCGCCCCGCGGCCAAACGGCCCGCCGTGAAGGTCGAAGACGTGAAGGTCGAAGACGTGAAGGTCGAAGACGGGTCGGCTGTCGACGAGATGGTCGTCGACGATCTGGTCGAGGCCGAGCTCGAGGCCTCCGCCGCCCAGAAGGCGGCTCCCGTCAAGAAGCCCGCCGCGCCCCGCAAGCCGGTGCAGCGCAAGACTCCCGTCAGGAAGCCGGCGGCCACCGCGGCGGACGAGACGGCCGCACCGGTCGCCACCCGCGCCCCGCGAACGCCGCGCACCCCCCGCACTCCGGCCAAGCCGCGCACGGCACCCGTCCTCCCGCCCTCGGTCGTCCGCGACCTCGATCCGTCGAAGATCGCGCTGTCGATCTCGGGCCTGTCGAAGAAGTTCGGCAGCACCACGGCGGTCGCCGGCGTCGACATCGACGTGCCGCAGGGCTCGTTCTACGGCATCGTCGGCCCCAACGGCGCGGGCAAGACCACCACGCTCTCGATGGTCACGGGCCTCCTGCGCCCCGACGGCGGCGTCGTCACGGTGCTCGAGCAGGACGTCTGGCGCGATCCCGCCGCCGCCAAGCGCCTCATCGGCGTGCTCCCGGACAGGCTCCGCCTCTTCGACCGCCTCACAGGCCGGCAGCTGCTGCACTACTCCGGTTCCCTCCGCGGCCTCGACTCCGCCACCGTGCGTCAGCGCAGCGAAGACCTCGCCACGGCCTTCGGGCTCGAGGATGCGCTCGGCCGGCTGGTCTCGGACTACTCGGCGGGCATGACCAAGAAGATCGCGCTGGCCTGTTCGATGATCCACTCGCCGCGGATCCTGGTGCTCGACGAGCCGTTCGAGTCCGTCGACCCCGTGTCGGCCGCCAACGTCGTCGAGATCCTCGAGAAGTACGTCACCGGCGGGGGCACCGTCGTGCTCTCCAGCCACAGCATGGACATGATCCAGCGGGTCTGCGACCGGGTCGCCATCATCGTCGAGGGGAAGGTGCTCGCCAAGGGCACCGTCGACGAGGTGCGGGAGGGCGGAACGCTCGAGCAGCGGTTCGTGGAGCTGGCCGGCGGCCGCAAGAGCCCTGAGGGGATGGAATGGCTGCTGAGTTCCTCCGACTGAGGCTGAGGCTTCTCGGCAACACGTTCAAGCGCAGCACCCCCGAGCTCACGGGCGTCGTGATCGGCACCGTGCTCGCCCTGGCGGTGACCGTGGCCGCCGTCGTGGCACTCGTGATGCTCCGCGACGCCTCCGCCGACCTCGCCCGCAACGCCGTCGTGCTCGGCGGCTCGGTCGTGGTCGCCATCTTCTGGTTCGCACCGCTGCTGCTCTCGCTCCGCGACGGCATGGACCCGCGCTCGTTCTCGTTGATGGGGCTGACGGCCGACCGCATCGCCCTCGGGCTCGCCGCGGTGGCCTTCGTGAGCCTCCCGGCGATCGTCGTCACCATCGTGTCGCTCGCCACCGCGGTCACCTGGTCCGCGTCCCCGGGCACCGCGCTGCTGGCGCTCCTCGCCGGCGTCGTGGCGGCCGTCACGTGCGTGCTGGGCGCTCGGCTCTCGCTCTCCCTCTCGGCCTTCGCATTCGCGACCCGCCGCGCCCGTGACCTCGGCGCTGCGGGGGCCGTGCTCGCGATCGTCGTGATCGTGCCCGGGCTCGTGCTGCTCGGGCTCACCGGCTGGGGCGCCGACGGCGGCGGGTTCTTCTCGACCCTCGAGGGCATCCTCGGCTGGACCCCGCTCGGCGCCGTCTGGGCCGTGCCCGCCGACGCCGCCGCCGGCCAAGGGGTCTCGGCCGTGCTCAAGCTCCTCATCGCGGTCGCGACCGTCGCCCTGCTGTGGCTGGCCTGGAAGGGCCTCGTCGCCCTGATGCTGGTCACCCCGGGTCGCGACGTCGAGGTGCGGGAGGCCTCGGGGCTCGGCTGGTTCGCCCGCACCCCCACGACCCCGCTCGGTGCCATCGCGGCCCGTTCGCTCACCTACTGGGGCCGCGATCCGCGCTACTACGCCCAGCTCGTGATCGTGCCCGTCGTCCCCCTGGTGGCCGTGATCGTGTTCGTCTTCGTCGGGCTCCCGATCGAGTACACCGCCCTCCTGCCCGTGCCGCTCATGTGCGTCTTCCTCGGCTGGGTCGTGCACAACGACGTGGCCTTCGACAACACCGCCGTCTGGCTGCACGTCGTGACCGGCCGCTTGGGCCTCGCCGACCGGATCGGGCGGATGATCCCGGTCGTGCTCATCGCGATCCCGCTGATCGGCATCGGCTCGTTCCTCAGCGTGCTCTTCGCCGACGAGCTCGACGCGCTGCCGGCCGTGCTCGGCACGAGCACGTGCCTCGTGCTCGTGGGGCTCGGCCTCGGCAGCCTCTTCTCGGCGCGCTTCCCGTATCCGGCCAGCCGGCCGGGCGACAGCGCGTTCTCGCAGCCGCAGGCGACCGGTGCCACGAGCGTGCTGGCCCAGGTGTTCTCCTTCTTCGGCACGGTGGCGCTGTCCACCCCGGCGATCGTGTTCGCCGTGCTGGGTGTCTTCGTCGATCCGGAGTACTACTGGCTGTCGCTCTGGACCGGGCTCGGCATCGGCGTGTTCGTGCTCGTGGTCGGCGTGGGCGGAGGCGCGGCGATCTTCAATCGCCGGGGTCCCGAGATCCTCGCCGCCGCCCTCCGCAACTGACGCACGGCCGGCCCGGCGCGGTTAGAATCGACGTCATGACTGGCGCATTCGATCGCACCTCCGAGCCCGGAGCCCTTCCCGACGGCGGCGGCGGAACCACCACTCTCGACCGGGAGCTCGAGGAGCTCCTCAACACCGAGAACATCGATCCCGGCGACCACGAGCGCTTCTCGCACTACGTCGAGAAGGAGAAGATCCTCGAGTCGGCGATGACCGGCAAGCCCGTCAAGGCGCTCTGCGGCAAGAAGTGGACTCCGGGGCGCGACCCCGAGAAGTTCCCGATCTGCCCCACCTGCAAAGAGATCTACGAGCGCCTACTCGACGAGTAGGGGGCCCTAGACGGCCTGGAAGACGGTCGGGATGGCCGGCGTGCCCGAGGCCAGCCGGAAGGCCTGGTCCGGCAGCTCGGCGAGGGCGACCTCGCGGTGGCCTCGTGCCGCCACGACGCCGGCTGCACCGAGGTAGCGCTCGTCGGCAGTGCCGTCGGCCATCAGGTCGACGTGCAGGGGGCGCCCCGGCGCGTCATCCGGAGCGGCATCGCCCACGAACACCGTCTCCGTCACCGCGGTGCCCGAGCTGTCGATCATGCGCACCGGATGCTTGCGCCCGCCGTGGGTGGCCTTGTCGGCCGACTTCTTGGCCACCGAGATCCAGCGGCCCTCCGCGTCCTCCCGCGCCACGAGCTTGTAGACGAGACCGGCGGCCGGATGCCCGGAGCCGGTCACGACGGAGGTCCCGACCCCGAACGAGTCGACGGGCGTGGCCGCGAGGGCCGCGATGGCGTACTCGTCGAGGTCGTTGGTCACCGTGATCCGCGTGCCCGTCGCCCCGAGTTCGTCGAGCTGCTGCCGCACCATGGCCACGAGGGTGAGCAGGTCGCCGGAGTCGAGGCGCACCGCGCCGAGACCGGTGCCGGCCACGCGCACGGCCGTGGCCACGCCCTCGGGCACGTCGTAGGTGTCGACGAGCAGGGTGGTGCCCGCGCCGAGGGTGGCGACCTGCGCCCGGAACGCCTCCTCCTCGGAGTCGTGCAGCATCGTGAAGGCGTGTGCCGCCGTGCCCATCGTGGGCACGCCCCAGGTGCGGCCCGCCTCGAGGTTCGAGGTGGCTCCGAAGCCGGCGATGTAGGCGGCGCGGGCGGCGGCCACGGCCGAGCGCTCGCCCGTGCGGCGCGATCCCATCTCGGCCACGGGCCGGCCGCGGGCGGCGGAGACCATGCGGGCGGCCGCGCCCGCCACCGAGGTGTCGTAGTTCAGCACCGAGAGGATGAGGGTCTCGAGCAGGACACCCTCCGCGAAGCTCGACTCCACCACGAGCAGCGGTGAGTCGGGGAAGTAGGCCTCGCCCTCCCGGTAGCCGCGGATGCGCCCGGTGAAGCGGTAGTCGGCGAGCCAGTCGAGGGTGGCGGAGCCCACCACCTCGTTCTCGCGCAGGTAGTCGAGCTCGGCGTCGCCGAAGCGGAAGGCCGAGATCAGCTCGAGCAGACGGCCCGTTCCCGCGACGACCCCGTAGCGGCGGCCGTGCGGCAGCGAGCGGCCGAACGCCTCGAACACGCTCTGCCTGTCGTGGGTGCCGGCCCGGATGGCCGCGTCGACCATCGTGAGCTCGTAGCGATCCGTCAAGAGGGCGGTGGAGTCGGCGAGAGGCGCGTTCACCCTCCGAGCCTAGGCGGCTAGGCTGGTCTACCGTGAGTGACAGGCCGATCGGGATCTTCGACTCGGGCGTCGGCGGGCTCACGGTGGCGCGGGCGATCCGCGACCAGCTGCCGCGGGAGTCGCTCCTCTACGTCGGCGACACCGCGCACTCGCCCTACGGGCCCAAGCCGCTCGCCGACGTGCGCCGCTTCGCCCTGGAGGTGCTCGACGATCTCGTGGAGCAGGACGTGAAGATGCTCGTCATCGCGTGCAACACGGCCTCCTCGGCGATGCTCCGGGATGCGCGTGAGCGCTACAGCGTGCCGGTCATCGAGGTCATCCAGCCGGCCGTCCGCACCGCGGTGTCGGTCACCCGCAATCACCGGGTCGGCGTGATCGCGACCGAAGGCACCATCCTGTCGCGCGCCTACGACGACGCCTTCGCGGCCGCCCCCCACCTCGAGCTCTTCAGCCGCGCCTGCCCCGAGTTCGTCGACCACGTCGAGGCCGGCGACACCACGAGCCGCGAGCTCGTGGCCCTCGCCGAGCACTACCTGCGGCCGCTGGTCGAGAGCGGGATCGACACCCTCGTGCTCGGCTGCACCCACTACCCGTTCCTGAAGGGCGCGATCTCCTACGTGGTCGGCGACGGCGTGCAGCTCGTCTCGAGCGACACCGAGACCGCCAACGACGTCTACCGCACGCTCGTGCAGAGCGGCATCGAGCGCACGTCGCCCGGGCGGCCCGTCTACCGCTACGAGGCCACCGGCACGAGCGCCGCCGAGTTCCTCCGCCTCGCCGAGCAGTTCCTCGGCCCCGAGGTCTCGTCGGTCGAGCTCGTCGAGACCGGCACCATCCCCATCGCCCCGAAATCCCCGACCACGAGGAGCACACCATGACCGAAGCCACCCGCAAAGACGGTCGCACCGTCGACGAGCTCCGCACCGTCACGATCGAGCGCGGCTGGAGCGACCAGGCCGAGGGGTCGGCCCTGATCTCGTTCGGGCGCACCAAAGTGCTCTGCACCGCCTCCTTCACCAACGGCGTGCCGCGCTGGAAGTCGGGCTCGGGGAAGGGCTGGGTCACCGCCGAGTACGCGATGCTGCCGCGGGCCACCAACGACCGCACGGATCGCGAGTCGGTGAAGGGCCGGATCGGCGGGCGCACCCACGAGATCTCGCGGCTGATCGGCCGGTCGCTGCGGGCCGTGGTCGACATGAAGGCGCTCGGTGAGAACACCATCGTGATCGACTGCGACGTGCTGCAGGCCGACGGCGGAACCCGGACGGCCGCCATCACGGGTGCCTACGTGGCTCTCGCCGACGCGATCGAGTGGGCGCGGGGCAAGAAGTTCATCGGCCAGCGCTCGACGCCGCTGCTCGACACCGTCTCCGCCGTCTCGGTGGGCATCATCGACGGCGATCCGATGCTCGACCTCGCCTACGTCGAGGACGTGCGGGCCGAGACCGACATGAACGTCGTCGTGACCGGTCGCGGTCTCTTCGTGGAGGTGCAGGGAACGGCCGAGGGCGCGCCGTTCGACCGCACCGAGCTGAACTCGCTGCTCGACCTCGCGCTGAAGGGCACCGCGGAGCTCGCGGCACTGCAGCGCGCGGCGCTCGAGACCTCCACCGCGGGCGCGGGGGAGTAGCCGCCGTGCGCGTGGTGCTCGCCACCCACAACGCCCACAAGGTCGAGGAGTTCCAGGCCATCCTGGGGTCGGTGCTGCCCGAGCTCGAGATCGTCGCCTACGACGGTCCCGAGCCGGTGGAGGACGTCACGAGCTTCGCAGAGAACGCCCTGATCAAGGCGCGCACGGCAGCCCTCCACACGGGACTGCCCGCCCTCGCCGACGACTCCGGCATCTGCGTCGACGTCATGAACGGCTCTCCCGGCATCTTCTCGGCGCTCTGGGCCGGTCACGGCAAGGGTGCCCAGGCGAACCTCGAGCTGCTGCTGGACCAGATGGCCGACATCGCGCCCGAGAACCGCGGGGCGCACTTCGCCTGCACCATCGCGCTGGTCGTGCCCGCCACCGGTGCCGACCAGACCGGCAGCGAGCACGTGGTGGAGGGGATCTGGCCCGGTGCTCTCGCCACGGAGGCCCACGGCGGAGGCGGTTTCGGCTACGACCCGATCTTCGTGCCGGAGGGCCACGAGGTCACGGCGGCCGAGCTCACGGCGGCCGAGAAGAACGCAATCAGCCACCGCGGGCGCGCCTTCGAGGCCGCGATCCCGCTGCTGAGAACGACCCTCATTCCGGATTAGACCGATCGGTGGCGTGGTGCTCTCGCGGGCGGCTACCGTGGAAGCGTGAGCGAATCCCCGAGCCCTGCGGAGCACCGCCCCGCCGACTGCGGGGGCGAGCTCTCGCATGGTGCGCCGGACGACCGCTCATCCGCCCACGACCACGGCCAGGGCGGTCATGCCGGCCACGACCACGGCGCCGGAGCCAACCGCACCCGCCTGACCATCGCGATCGCGATCGTCGCCACCGTCCTCGTGGTCGAGGCCGTCGGCGCCTTCCTCTCCGGCTCGCTCTCGCTCTTCGCCGATGCCGGGCACATGCTCTCGGATCTGATCGGGCTGATCGTCGCCCTCATCGCCACGATCGTGGCGGCCCGGCCGGCGAACGACCGGCACACCTACGGCTACCGGCGGGCCGAGGTCTTCGGAGCCCTCATCAACAGCCTCATCCTCATCGGTGTGGCGGCCTTCGTCACGATCGAGGGGATCGGGCGTCTCGTCTCGGCCGACGGCGGTGAGGTGCAGGGCGGTCTCATGCTCGCGGTGGCCGCGATCGGCCTCGTCGCGAACTTCGTCTCGCTGATGATCCTCCGCGGCGGCGCCAAGACCTCCATCAACATGCGGGGCGCCTACCTCGAGGTGCTCGGCGACCTTCTCGGCTCTGTCGCGGTCATCATCGCGGCCGCCGTCATCCTCACCACCGGCTTCGAGAAGGCGGATGCGATCGCCTCGCTGCTGATCGCCGCCATGATCGTGCCGCGCGCCGTCTCGCTCCTCCGCGACGTCGTCGGCGTGCTCAACCAGTCGGCACCGTCGGCGATGGACGTGCAGGGCATCCGCGACCACATCCTCGAGGAGCCGGGGGTCGTGGCGGTGCACGACGTGCACGTCTGGGCCATCACGCCGGGTCAGTACGTCTTCTCAGCCCATGTCGTGGTGGAGCAGGAGGTGTTCGCGCGCGGTGCGAGCGGCCCCCTGCTCGACGCCCTCGGGCGGTGCCTCACCGTGCACTTCGACGTGGAGCACTCGACGTTCCAGCTCGAGCCCGCGGAGCACGCGCGGCACGAGGAGAACCAGCACTCCTGAGAGGCGCTCCGGCTACGGCTTCGGGCGGGTGTCGACGTCTCCGCCGAAGACCTCGGGCTCGAGGGTCAGGCGCTCGGCGGCACCGGTGATCTCGATCTCCTCCTCGACGGCGGCCTCGGCGTCCTTCTTGGCCTTGCTCCGCTCGCGGAGGTAGTGGAAGACGGTGGGGATGATCGTGAGCACGACCACGCAGATCAGCACGACGTCGAGGTACTTCTCGGTGAACTCGCGCACGGGCTCGATCTGGCCGAGGCCGAAGCCCAGCAGGGTGATCCCGGAGCCCCAGATGAGAGCGCCGATGGCGTTGTAGAGCGAGTACTTCTTGTAGTTCATGTGACCGACGCCCGCGGCGATCGGAGCGAAGGTGCGCACGATCGGCACGAAGCGCGCCATGATCACCGCGAGGGCGCCGAAGCGCTCGAAGAACGCGTTGGTGCGCTCGACGTTGCGCACGCTGAACAGCCCCGACTCCTTGCGCTCGAAGACCCTCGGGCCGAGCTTGTGCCCGATCAGGTAGCCCACCTCACCGCCGAGGAAGGCGGCGAACGAGATGGCGAGGCAGACCCACCAGATGTCGATGCCGAACTTGCCGCCCACGGCCAGCACGCCCGTGAAGAAGAGCAGGGTGTCGCCCGGAAGCAGGAAGCCCACGAGCAGGCCGGTCTCGGCGAACACGATGGCGCACACCACGAGCAGTGCCACCGGGCCGAACACACCGCCGAGCAGGGTGTTGGGGTCGAGCCACGGGATGAGGGCTTGCGGCACTGCGGAAATCACGGCTCTCCAGTCGTTCGCGAGTACGGGAGAAGGGACTTGAACCCTCACGCTCGAAAGCACAGGAACCTAAATCCTGCGTGTCTGCCAATTCCACCACTCCCGCAGATACGAGTCCAGTGTAGGGGAGCTTCTCAGCGCGGCCTGTGAGGCAGGTAGCGGGGCACGTTCCGGATCAGGATGCCCGCTCCGAGGAGGCCGATCACGCCCATCACGCCGGTCGCGAGCGAGAGCGACGCCACCACGACGATCGCCGAGACGGCCACCGGGGCCAGGGCGGCACCGGCGTCGACGGTGAACCGGAACGCACCGAGGAACGGCGCGGGATTCACGCGCGGCGCGAGGTCGGCGCTCAGGGTCATGACGATGCCGCTGCCGACCCCGTTGGCCACCCCCATGAGGATGGCGATGGCGATGAACCACCCCACGGCTCCCGGGAGGTCGTGGGTGACGGAGAGCACGATCAGCGCGAGCCCCATCCCCACCATCGAGGGGACCACGCTCCAGAGCCGGCCGAAGCGGTCCATGATCTGGCCGCTGGTGTAGAAGAGGGCGAAGTCGGCGGCGGCGCCGATCCCGATCACGACCGCGGTGGTCTCTTCCGGGAGGCCGATGCTCACGGCCCAGAGGGGGAGGATCGCCATCCTGCTCGCCCGGAGCGCCCCCACCACGCTCGCGCCGCTGCCGATCCGCACGAGGGCGCCGCGGTTCTGCCAGATGGTGCGGAACAGCCCGCTCGTCTCGGCCGCCACGAGCAGCGCGCCGGTGTCGGGCTTCGGCTCGCCGGCCGTGGGGTCGCGGATGACCAGCAGCACCACGATCACGGTGAGGGCGCACACGATGTGCACCACGAAGGCCGCACTCGCCGTGCCCGTGAGCGCGATCACGCCGGCACCGAGGAAGGGGCCGATGAACCAGCCCGCGCGGAACGATCCGCCGAGCGTCGACAGGGCGCGGGCCCGGATGCGGATGGGCACGACCGTGGTCATGAACGCCTGCCGGGCGAGGGCGAACACGGCCGCTGCGAGGCCGAGGGCGAAGATGGTGACGCCGAAGAGCGCGGCCGAGGCGGCGAACAGGGCGACCGTCATCGCGGCGACCGACAGCACGGCCGAGGCGATCATGGAGCGCTTCTCGCCGATCCGGGCCACGAGGGCACCGCTCGGGATGTCGCCCGCGAGCTGCCCCACCACGATCATGGCGGCGATGAGTCCCGCACCCGCGAGGTCGGTGCCGAGGCCCACCGCGACGGCGGGGATGATCGGGATGACGGCGCCCTCGCCGATCCCGAAGAGCAGCGACGGCAGAAGGGCGGGGAGGGCGATGGAGCGGAACCGGAATCCGTCCTCGGATCCCTCGCCCGCAGCGCCTGTCGTCATTGCGACTACTTTACCCGGATCAACGATCGGGCCGGCCGCCGGATTCGGGGCCTCGCTAGACTGGCTGCATAATGCTCGACTTAGACCTCAGTGAACAGATCCAGCAGCTCCGCACCACCTTCGACGACATCCGATCGGTCGTCGACGTCGACGGGCTCCGGGCGGAGATCGCGCGCCTGAGCGACGAGGCCGGTGTCCCGGACCTCTGGGACGACACGGAGAAGGCGCAGAAGGTCACGAGCGCGCTCAGCCACCGGCAGGGGGAGCTCGCCAAGATCGAGTCGATCCAGTCGCGGCTCGACGACCTCGAGGTGCTCGTGGGGCTCGCGAACGAGATGGGTGACGAGGAGTCGGCCGAGGAGGCCAAGGTGGAGCTCATCTCCATCCAGAAGGTGCTCGGCGACCTCGAGGTGCAGACCCTGCTGAACGGCGAGTGGGATGCCCGGCCGGCCGTCATCACCATCCGCTCGGGTGCGGGAGGCGTCGACGCTGCGGACTTCGCCGAGATGCTCATGCGCATGTATCTCCGCTGGGCGGAGAAGCACAACTACTCCACCACGGTGATGGACACGAGCTACGCGGAGGAGGCGGGCATCAAGTCGGCCACCTTCGAGATCGATGCCCCCTACGCCTTCGGAACCCTGAGCGTCGAGGCCGGCACTCACCGCCTCGTGCGGATGAGCCCCTTCGGCGCTGCAGGCAAGCGCCAGACGAGCTTCGCGGCCGTCGAGGTCATCCCGCTGATGGAGGAGGCCGCCGCCATCGAGATCCCGGAGAACGACATCCGGGTCGACGTGTTCCGCTCCTCGGGCCCCGGTGGCCAGTCGGTCAACACGACCGACTCCGCCGTGCGCATCACCCACCTCCCCACGGGCACCGTCGTCTCGATGCAGAACGAGAAGAGCCAGATCCAGAACCGGGCGGCCGCGATGCGCGTGCTCGCCTCGCGCCTGCTGATCATCCAGCGCGAGCAGGAGGCGGCTCAGAAGAAGGAGCTCGCCGGCACCATCACCGCGAGCTGGGGCGACCAGATGCGCAGCTACGTGCTCGCCCCCTACCAGATGGTCAAGGATCTGCGCACGGAGCACGAGGTCAACAACCCCTCGGCCGTGTTCGACGGAGACCTCGACGGCTTCATCAACGCGGGCATCCGCTGGCGCAAGACCAAGCACGACGACTGACACCGATCCGTCGGGTCGCCGGTTCATGTGAATCCTATGAATCGGCGACTCTCGCGCGTCGCGCCGGGGAATCGGCAGGGGCCTGCTTAGAGTCATCACGTCATGATTCGGTTTGATCACGTAACCAAGACCTACCGCGGGACCAAGCGGCCGGCGCTCAACGCCGTCGACCTCGAGATCCTGCGCGGCGAATTCGTCTTCCTCGTCGGAGCCTCCGGCTCCGGCAAGTCCAGCTTCCTCCGGCTCATCCTCAAAGAGGATCGCCCGACGAACGGCAACATCCACGTCCTCGGTCAGGATCTCAACGCGATCTCGAACCGCAAGGTGCCCTACTTCCGTCGCAACCTCGGTGTCGTGTTCCAGGACTTCCGGCTGCTGCCCGGCAAGAACGTGTTCGACAACGTCGCGTTCACGCTCCAGGTGATCGGCAAGTCGCGCGGCTTCATCCAGGAGGCCGTCCCGGACGTGCTCCAGATGGTGGGCCTCGCCGAGAAGGCCAACCGCCTCCCGCACGAGCTCTCGGGCGGTGAGCAGCAGCGTGTGGCGATCGCCCGCGCGGTGGTCAACAAGCCCGCCATCCTGCTCGCCGACGAGCCCACGGGAAACCTCGACCCCTCCACGAGCGCCGGCATCATGACGGTGCTCGAGCGGATCAACGCGGGCGGCACGACGGTGGTCATGGCCACCCACGACAACGCCATCGTCGACCACATGAAGCGCCGCGTGATCGAGCTGGTCTCCGGCCAGATCGTGCGCGACGAGGATCGCGGCGGCTACGGCATGACCGCCGAGATCGCCCTCCAGGACTCCGGCCTCACCGCGGAGATCGCGCTCGGCGAAGGCCTCGTGCGACCCGTCGGCCCCGCCCAGCCGCACGTGCAGCCCGCGGCTGCAGCAGCTGCCGCAGCCGCCCAGTCCCAGGCGGCACAGTCCCAGGCCGCCCAGTCGCAGCCGGTGCAGACGCTCGAGCAGGATGCCCCGGTGCAGTACAGCTACCCCCCTCAGGCCACGGGCCCTCAGGCTCCCGTCGCCGAGGAGGTCGTGCGCGCTCCTGAACAGCCCGCCCGGACGGCGCCCGCCCAGTTCGCGCCCGCCCAGTCCGCGCCCGTGCAGCCCGAGCCGCACGATCCCGCCACCGAATCACTCACCCTCGCCGAGAAGCTCGGCCTCCGCGCCCCCGGCGCCGCGGCGGATCCGGCGAAAGACCAGAACGTGGGGCCCACGACGTGAGATTCGCACTCATCCTCGGCGAGGTCGGCACCGGCCTCCGCCGCAACGTCTCGATGGTGGTCTCGGTCGTCCTCGTGACCTTCATCTCGCTCACCTTCGTGGGCGCCGCGATCCTGCTGCAGATGCAGATCGGCCAGATGAAGAGCTTCTGGTACGACCGCGCCCAGGTGGCCGTCTACATGTGCACCGCCACCTCCGGGGGCGAGAACTGCGCGAGCGGCGAGGCGAGCCCCGACCAGATCGCGGCCGTGCAGGCGCAGCTCGACTCGCCCACGCTCGCGCCCTTCATCGACCAGTACTACTTCGAGACCCACGAGCAGGCGTTCGAGAACTTCCAGGAGCAGTTCGCGGGCAACGCCGTGACCGAGTACGTCACGGCCGACCTGCTGAACCAGACCTACTGGGTCAACCTCGTCGATCCGGAGCAGTCGGCGGTGCTCAGCGAGAGCCTGTCGGGCCTCGCGGGCGTCGAGAGCGTGGTCGATCAACGCAGCTACCTCGAGCAGATCTTCTCCATCCTGAACGCCGCGAGCTTCACGGCCATCGGGGTGGCGGCCCTCATGCTCGTGGCCGCGGTGCTGCTGATCGCCACCACCATCCGCCTCTCCGCCTTCTCGCGCCGAAGAGAGCTCGGCATCATGCGACTGGTGGGGGCGTCGAACAGATTCATCCAGACACCCTTCATCCTCGAGGGCATCATCGCGTCGCTGATCGGATCGGTGCTCGCGGGCGCCGCCATCTGGGCGATCGTGCGCTTCTTCGTGCAGGGCTATCTGGCGGTCGAGCTGCCGTTCACGTCGTTCGTGAGCGACACCGACTCGTTCATCGTGATACCCATCCTGATCCTGGTCGGGGCCGTGCTCGCGGCGCTGTCGGCCAAGTTCGCCATCACGCGGTACCTCAAGGTCTAGAATGGTGGGCTGTCGCGATTCGCGGCGGCTCATCCCATTCCCCTCAGGTCAGGAGGCGTCATGCCCCGCGAACGCGGACAGAAGGTCGTCGCGACCAATCGCAAGGCGCGCCACGACTACACGGTGGAGGACACCTACGAGGCGGGCCTCGTGCTCACCGGCACCGAGGTGAAGTCGCTCCGGGCCGGGCGGGCCTCGCTCGTCGACGGCTACGCCTTCATCGACGGGGGAGAGGCGTGGCTCGACGCCGTGCACATCCCGGAGTACAACGAGGGCACCTGGAACAACCACCCGCCGCGTCGCAAGCGCAAGCTCCTGCTGCACAAGGAGCAGATCATCAAGATCTCGCACAAGACGAAAGAGGGCGGGTACACCCTCGTGCCGCTCTCGCTCTACTTCCTCGACGGCCGCGCCAAGGTCGAGATCGGTGTCGCCAAGGGAAAGCGCGAGTACGACAAGCGCCAGGCCCTCCGCGAACGCCAGGACAAGCGCGAGGCCGACCGTGCCATCTCGAGCCGCCGCAACCTCGGCGACTGATCTGCCGAACCGTCACTTCTCACGCTTCCGCGAGCATCTTCGTGTGGAAAGTGACGGTTCGGCAGAGGGTCAGCCGGGGAGGTGGTGGGTCACTCCCGTGAGCTCCTCGGCGGTGGTCCAGAGGGGGCGGGCGATCGCCGGGTCGCGAGCGTAGGGCTTGGCGTCGACCACCGTGGGGGCGCCCTTGAGCTGGCGCCAGCCGGCCGGGCCCCAGTACTGGCCGCCTTCGGCCCGCGGGTCGACCGCCGCCGCCACGAGCGGCCAGGCGCCCGCGTCCTTGCCCTGGCCGACCACGCGGTAGGCCGCACGGGTGACGGGGGTGCCCTTCTTCGGTGCGGGCAGGATGTCCCGGTGCGGCGAGAGCTCGTCGACCGCGAACCCCGGATGCGCCACGATGCTCGAGACGGTCGAGCCCGCGAGGCGGAGCCGCCGGTCGAGCTCGAAGCCGTAGGTCATCACGGCGAGCTTCGAGCGGCCGTAGGTGCGGAACTCGCGGAACCGGCCCGCGGTGGCCTGGAGGTCGTCGAGGTCGAGCCGGAAGAACTCGTGGCTGATGCTGCCGAGGTGCACGATCCTGGCCGGGGCCTCCTGGGCGGAGAGGGCGGGCAGGAGGCGGCCGATGAGTGCGACGTGGCCGAGCAGGTTCGTGCCCATCATCATCTCGAAGCCGTCGGCAGTCTGCTGCCGGCCCTTCGACGACAGCACGCCCGCGTTCGCGAGCAGGGCGTCGATGCGGGGGAGCGCGGCGGGCTCCTCGGCCGCCTCGGCCACCGACGCGAGGTCGGCGAGGTCGAGCCGCACGAACCGCGCATCCGAACCCGGAGCACGCCGCGCCAGCGAGGCCAGCGCCGCCTGCCCCTTCTCGGGCGTGCGGGCGGCGATGACCACGGTGGCGCCCGCGGCCGCGAGCTGCTCGGTGGCCCAGTAGCCGAGGCCGCCGGTGCCGCCCGTCACCACCACGGTGCGGCCGGCGAGACCCTGCAGGGGCCGCGGGGCGGCCATCAGAGGGCAGCCGCGGGCGAGGCGGCGAAGCGGATGTGCACGGTGGCCTCGACCGCGATCGTGCTGGGCCGGAGCTCCATGCCGCCACCGCCGGCAGCCGGCATGGCGCGGGCGAGGGCCATCGTGGCCGGCGCCTCGAGGGGAGCGACCGCCGAGCTCTCGAGCAGGCCGGGGTCGGCCACCGCGAGGGCCCGGATGTCGCCGAGCCCGAGTGCCTCGGCGTACTCGTGCGCCTTCTCGAGTGCGTCGACCACGGCGCTCCGTCGCGCCTCGGTCTGCACCTCGTGCTCCGTCTCGGGCGAGAGCAGCCAGTCGATGCCGTCGATCGCGATGCCCTCGCGGATGGCGACCACATCGATCCACTCCGAGAGCGCCTCGAAGTCGTCGAACTCGGCGTCGACGAACACGGCGCTGTGGAACTCCACGGGCAGCCGCGTGCCGTCCTGGCTCCAGGGCCGCTGGCCCCACACCCGGATCTCCTCCGAGCTCCACACGATCACGGGCCCGTGCTGCTCGTCGAGGAGGGTCTCGAGCGATCCGGTGAGCGACTCGTGCGCCGCCCTCGTGGCCGCCAGCACGCTGTCGCGTTTGGAGCCCTCGAACCCGACGCCGATGCGCACCCGGGCGCGCTCGGGATTGCGGCGCAGCCGACTCGATCCCGCTACCGTGATGATGGTCTCCTGCATGGGTCCCACGATATTCCATGCACCTGCATGTCCCCCGTCTCCCGGAATCTGTCGTAGACTAGAGGGCTGGTTCAGGTGGCCACCCTCGCGGTGGGCGTCGGATCAGCATTTGGTAACTCAAAAGTGTGCGACGACGACCTGCACGGGGATGATCGGTTTCGACATCGCCTGCGAAACCACGAGAAGCGGGTCGAGGATGCGGGGTTATCTCGTTAACGCCCTCCGCAAAACATAAGTGCCAATTCAAACAGCACTGTTGCGGCCAAGAAGGCCACCTTCGCTCTCGCAGCGTAGGTCTTCCTTCTAGCTAATTAGCAACTGTCGGTCCGGGAATGCTCTCTACCCGGGTTCCGGCATTATCTAGAGAGATTGCTGCGTGACTGTGTCTCAGGGTCACGCGGGACTTGCACTGTGGCTGGGCCCGTCGACCTAGGTGCCTGTAGCAAAGGTCGGGGCCGAGCAGAACGTCTGTACAGGCTACGCCCGTAGAAGGCGTGGAATCACAGCGATGGACGGGGGTTCAATTCCCCCCATCTCCACCATCGGTCGTCGTCGCACTCTCTTGCCGCGCGGGTCTGCCCGCGCCTCCGCTCCCGCTTCCGCTTCGGCGGTCAGGAGTCGAGTGCCACCGGCATGTCGTAGGGCGGCCGGCGCAGTTTCGGATCCTGTTCGCGGAGGCGCTGCAGGAACACCGCCACGACCGGCAGCTCGTCGTCGGACAGGTGGGCCGCGAACTCCTCGCGCACCACGCGGAGCACCTCGGCGGTGGCTCGCTCGAACGCGCGCGACCCCTCGATGGTGGGCCGCACGAGGATGACGCGGCGGTCGTCGGTGGACTGCTCCCGCTCGATCAGGCCGCCGCGCTGCATGGCGGCCACGAGCTTCGAGGCCGAGCCGCTGCTGTAGAGGAGCGTGCGGGTGAGATCGCCGATCGAGAGGGCGGAGCCCGGCTCGGCGTTCAGGTTGTAGAGCACGTCGTACTGGGCCCAGGTGAGCCCGGCCTCCTTGCGGATGGAGTGCTCGATCAGCCGCATCACCCTCGTGTGCGCGAGCACGAAGTCGGCCCAGACCGAGAACTGACGGGCATCCAGCGACGGTGCGGAATCGTTCATCGTTCCGACTCTAGTGCCCGAGCGGTTCCCCGGTGGGGTCGGGGGCCGCGGCGTCGTCGAGTGCCTCGCCGCCGAGGGGCTCGCCCTGCCACGTCGTCGCGAGCCACCCCTCCGGCGGCGATCCCTCGAGCACCACGATGCCCGTGTTCTCGAGTCCGTGTGAGCGGCTGAAGTCGGCGTCGAGGTTGGACGACGACCACGACGCCCAGGTGCGGATGGCGGCGCCGTGGCTGAACACCGCGACCGTGCCGTCCGGATGCGCGGCGGCGAGCTCCCGGATGACGCCGTCGTAGCGCGCGAAGAACTCCTCGCCGCTCTCGCCCCCCGGCATGCGGCCCGAGAGGTCGTGCCACCAGCCCATCAGGGTGCCGAGGTAGGTGGAGACGGCCTCGTGGTCGGTGCGCTGCTCGAGGTCACCCGCGGTGATCTCCCTGAGTCCCGGATGCTCGACGGGCACGAGGCCGCGCTCGGCCGCGAGGGGAGCGGCGGTCTCGTGGGTGCGCTGCATGGTCGACACGGCGATCGCGTCGATCCGCTCACCGGTGAGTGCGGCCGGCACGGCCGAGGCTTGAGTGCGGCCGAGGGCGGTGAGGCCGGGGCCGGGGATCGCGGTGCCGAGGGCCCCGCGCACGTTGTCGATGGTCTGGCCGTGACGGATCAGGAGGAGTCGCATTCCGTCCAGCCTATGTTGCTAGCGTGGTCGGTGATCAGAGGAGAACCACATGACATCCGGAATCATCCGCAGATCAGTGATCGCCATCGGCATCGGCCTCGTGGCCACCGCCCTCACCGCGTGTGCGTCGAGCGGCGCGGCGGGAGGGCCGGGCACCCCGGCCACCGAATCGGACCTCGTCGGCTCCTGGGTGACCGGCGAGACGTACGCCACGGCTCCGAACGAGCCCTACCTCACCTTCGCCGATGACGGCTCCTGGAAGGGCTCGGACGGCTGCAACGGGGGCGCAGGCTCGTGGAGCGTCGGCTCGGACGGCGCGGTCACGGCCACCGCTTCAGGCTTCAGCACTCTCATCGGCTGCGAGGGGGCGCCGCTGCCGAAGTACCTCACCAGCTCTCGCGCGGCCTATCTCGACGGCGACTCCCTCGTGCTCGCCGACGAGGCGGGCGAGACCCTCGTGACCCTGGTGCCGGCGCCAGAGGGAACTATCGAATAATCGTCAGCTCTCTGTATGATCGTCGTTGCTGAGGCATTCTCAGCAGCTTCGATCGGAGGAGAGCCCATGTCCCGACCCTCGACATCCCGGGTGGCCGTCTCGCGCACGTCGGCCGCCGTCGCACTTCTCACGGTGAGCGCCGTGCTGAGCGGATGCTCCGGCGGCGGGCAGAGCGGTGCAGCCGGTTTCGACGCGGTGCAGTCCGCCACCATCCGGATCGAGGCTGGGGGCACGTTCGCCGATCCGGAGGACGGCGCCTCGGCCGAGCAGGCGGGCACCGGATCGGGCTTCCTCATCTCGGCCGACGGCCTCGCCGTCACGAACAATCACGTCGTCGCCGGTGCCGGCACCATGAGCGTGCAGGTCGGCGGGGCGGACGGGGCGCACGATGCCGAGATCCTCGGTTCGTCCGAGTGCCTCGACCTCGCGGTCGTGCGGGTCGACGGGGAGGGTTTCCCGTTCCTCGGCTGGCAGGAGGGCGAGATCGCCACCGGCGAGCAGGTCTACGCGGCGGGCTTCCCGCTCGGCGATCCGGACTTCACGCTCACCCAGGGGATCGTGTCGAAGAACGACACCGCGGGGGAGTCGGCCTGGGCCTCGCTCGACCACGTGATCGAGCACGACGCGAAGATCCGCCCCGGCAACTCCGGCGGCCCGCTCGTGAACGCCGACGGCGAGGTCGTGGGCGTCAACTACGCGAGCATCGGCGAGCTCGACTCGAACTTCGCCATCCACCGCGACGAGGCGCAGAAGGTGCTGAAGCGGCTGATCGCGGGGGAGGACGTCGAGAGCCTGGGGGTGAACGCGCAGGCGCTGCCACCGCAGGAGGACGGCGCGGTCGGCGTCTGGGTGAGCTCCGTGAAGGCCGGCTCCCCGGCCGACGGCGCGGGCATCCTCCCGGGCGACCTGCTGCTCCGCATGGCCGGCACCAGCCTCGCCGAGGAGGGCACGCTCGAGGAGTACTGCGACGTGATCCGCACCCAGGGCGCCGACGGCACGATCGACGTCGACGTCTACCGGCCCTCGGAAGACGCGCTCTACCGCGGCCAGTTCAACGGCAAGCCGCTCGAGGCCGTGGAGGTGCCCGGCATCGGCAGCGTGACGGGCGACGACGACCGGCCCTACGTCACGGTGACCGACGACTCCGGAGTGCTGAGCGTCGATGTGCCGGCCGACTGGGCCGACGTCGACGGGAGCCCGTTCACCGGCATCGGCGGTCACGAGTTCCTCGACGTGCGGGCGAGCACCGACCTCGCGCAGTTCGAGGAGTCCTGGGCCACCTCGGGGGTCACGGTGTCGGCGGCCCCCGCCGCCCCCGACCTCACGCCCGAGGCCGTCTTCGCGTCGCTCACCTCGCTCACCGGTCAGTGCACGCCGGTGACCGAGGACGCCTACTCGGACGGCGTCTACGAGGGCCGCTACCAGTACTTCTCGGCCTGCGGTGGCACGAGCGACTACGTGGTCGTGGCGGCGCAGCCCGCCGACGGCAGCTTCGTGATCGTGGTGACGGTCACGATCGCCGCCGAGAGCGACCTGCCGGCCATCGAGCAGGTGATGGGCAGCTTCGCGGCCGACCTCTGATCGAGGTCGGCCGGCTCACGGCCGGTGCCGGGTCAGATCCCGGCGCCGGCGAGCGATCCGGTGGTCTTGCCGTTGGGGTCGCCCACGATGCACGAGACCAGGCGGTCGTCGCCCTGGGTCCACGACTCCTCGGTGGGGGAGAAGTAGGTGTAGCCGAGCATCGACTCGTCGTAGGAGATCCCCACGAACGGCTCGAACTCCGCGAGGCACTTCTCCTCCGCCTCGGCGTCGATGGCCTCCATGCCGGGGAACTCCTCGCCCGCCACCTCGAACTCGGAGTAGACCTCGAAGTCGTGCTCGTCGGCGCAGTCGACGATCGGCACCTCGGTGACCTCCTCGGCTGCCGTGTCGTTCAGGCAGTCGCCCACCGCGAGGGTGAAGACGTCGGTGTCGGTCTGGTCGATCTCCTCGCCGGTGGCCGAGTCGGTGGCCGGCGGCGCGGAGGGCGGGAAGAGGGCCGAGCAGCCGCCGAGCGCGAGCCCGAGGGCGAGCAGGGCGGCGGAGGACAGGATCGTGGTGGTGGCGCGGACCTTCGTGCCGGAGAGCTTCGTCATGCGCTCAATCCTGGCCCCGTTCGCGCGAGATGAGCGACAGGGCGGCCCCGTGCAGGTGGCCGTTGGTGGCGAGAGCACTGCCGCTCCACGGTCCCGGCACGCCGTCGACCGAGCTGAACCGGCCTCCGGCCTCCTCGACGATCGGCACGAGCGCCGCCATGTCGTAGGGCTGCAGGTCGAACTCGGCCGCGATCTCGAGCTGCCCCTCGGCCACCATCATGTACGACCACATCTCGCCGTAGGCCCGGGTGCGCCAGACCTCCCGGGTCAGCGCGGTGAGCTCGGCCAGCCGGCCCGCTTCGTCCCAGCCCTTGAAGCTGTTGTAGCTGAGGGAGGCGTCGGCGAGCTCGGCGATACCCGAGACCCGGAGTTCCCGCACCTCGTCGGGGCCCCCGTCGAGCACGTCGGTCGTGAAGGCCCCGAGCCCGCGGGCGGCCCACCAGCGGCGGCCGAGGGCAGGGGCGCTCACGACACCCACCACCGGAACACCGTTGACCGCGAGCGCGATGAGCGTCGCCCAGACCGGCACGCCGCGCATGAAGTTGGCGGTGCCGTCGATCGGGTCGATGATCCACTGGCGGGATGATCCGGATGCGTCGCCTCCCGCCTCCTCCCCGAACTCCTCGCCCAGGATGCCGTCTCCCGGTCGGGTGGCGGCGAGAACGGCGCGGAGGGCCTCCTCGACGGCGCGGTCGGCATCCGTCACCGGGGTGCGGTCGGGCTTCGCCGTGACGTGCAGGTCGAACGCGCGGAAGCGGCTCCGTGAGATCGAGTCGGCGTGGTCGGCCAGCCGGAGCGCCAGATCGAGGTCGTCGGCGACGTCGTGCGCGAAATCGTGCTCGGCATCCGGGGCGGAGGTGTGGTCGTTGTCCTGGGTCACCGATCCAGGCTAGCGCGCACCCGCCGGGCCCGAGGGCCCCGTCGTGTCGAGCAGCTTCTGCAGCGAGTGCAGCCGGGCGCGGCCGCTCTCGCCGAGCTCGCCGGCCTCCACCCGGTCGACGATCTCCCAGTCATGCGCCTCGGTGAGCGGGATGCCCCCGGGCGGCGGGCCCTCGGGCAGATGCGCGGTGGCCACGAACGAGCGCAGGATGTTGGCCGGATCGACGTGCCCGAGACCGAACGAGCGCACACCGGGGGTGTCGATGATCCAGCCCGTGCGGCCGTCGGCCGAGTGCAGCCGGAGGCACACGGTGGAGGAGGAGGTGTGGCGGCCGCGACCGGTGACGGTGTTGACCACGCCGGTGGCCCGATCCGCCCCCGGCACGAGTGCGTTCACGAGCGTCGACTTGCCGACACCCGAGTGACCGACCGTCACCGTGCTCTTTCCCACGAGCAGCTCGGTCAGCTCGTCGACGGGCACGTCGTCGCGCGACAGGGTCACGACGCGGATGTCGAGGGCCGCGAACTCGGAGAGCAGCTCGGCGGGATCGGCGAGATCGGTCTTGGTGATGCAGAGGATGGGGGTGACCCCGGCGTCGAACGCGGCCACGAGGTAGCGGTCGATGAGCCGGGCACGCGGCTCGGGGTTCGCGGCGGCGACCACGATCAGCATCTGGTCGGCGTTGGCCACGATCACCCGCTCCACGGCGTCGGAGTCGTCGGCGCTGCGGCGGAGCAGGGTGGTGCGCTCCTGCACGCGGACAACCCGGGCGAGCGATCCGGACTCGCCGCTGGTGTCGCCTACCACGTCGACGCGGTCGCCCGTGACGATCGCGGTGCGGCCGAGCTCCCGGGCCCTGGACGCGGCCACGGCGTGCTCCTCGGGCGTGTCCTCGCCGATCAGCACCGTGAAGCGGCCGCGGTCGACGGTCATCACGCGACCGGCGACCGCGTCGTCGTGGCTCGGCCGGGTCTTCGTGCGCGGACGGTTGGCCTTGGGGTTCGGGCGCGTGCGGATCGACGACTCGTCGAAGCCGTCGTACTCGCCCTCGTCGTCGTCGCCGTCGACGTCGCTCCACCAGCTCATCGGCGAGCCCTCAGGCGCCCGCCGCGAGGAGCCCGTGCCAGAGCTCCGGGAACTGCGGGAGGGTCTTGGCCGTGGTCGCGATGTCCTCCACGAGCACGCCGTCGACCGCGAGGCCGATCAGGGCGCCCGCCGTGGCCATCCGGTGATCGGCGTAGCTCGACCACAGGCCGCCGTGCAGCGGTCGCGGGGTGATCGCCAGACCGTCGGGGAGCTCGGTGACCTCGCCGCCCAGGTTGTTGATCTCGGTCGCGAGGGCCGCGAGCCGGTCGGTCTCGTGGTGGCGGATGTGGCCGATGCCGGTGATCTCGCTCGGCTCGTCGGCGAGGGCGGCGAGAGCCACGAGCGGGGGAGCGAGCTCCCCTCCCGTCGAGAGGTCGATCGAGACGCCGCGGATGCGGTCGCCCCCCGTGACCGTCAGACGGTCGCCGTCGAGCTCGACGGTGGCGCCGAACAGCGGCAGCAGCTCGGCGAGGTCGGCCCCGACCTGGGTGGTCGACGACGGCCAGCCCGTGATCGTGACCGAGCCGCCCGTGACGAGTGCCGCCGCGAGGAACGGTGCCGCATTCGACAGGTCGGGCTCGATGGCCACGTCGGCGCCGGTGATGGCCCCGGGCTGAACGCTCCAGAAGCCCGGCTCGTTCGATACGGCCTGCACACCGCGGGCCCGGATGGCGGCGAGCGTCATCTCGATGTGCGGCTGGCTGGGCAGGCGGTCGCCCTGGTGCCGGAGCTCGAGGCCCTCGTCGAAGCGTGCAGCGGCCAGCAGCAGTCCGCTCACGAACTGGCTCGAGGAGGAGGCGTCGATGGAGAGGGCGCCACCGCGGATGCGGCCGCTCCCGTGCACGGTGAACGGCAGGGCGGCCCGGCCGTCGTCCCCGATGTCGACACCCAGGTCGCGGAGCGAGCTGATGGTCGTGGACATGGGGCGGCGACGCGCTCCCTCGTCACCGTCGAACGTGGTGGGACCGAGGGCGAGAGCGGCCACGGGGGGAAGGAAGCGCATGACGGTGCCGGCGAGGCCGCAGTCGATCGTGGTGCTGCCGACGAGCTCCTCGGCGGGCGTGATCCGGAGGTCGGGACCGAAGCCGCCCGACCCGTCGACCTCCTCGATCGTGGTGCCGAGCGAGCGGAGCGCCTCGACCATGAGGTCGCTGTCGCGGGAGTGCAGGGGGGCGCGCAGGATCGACGGTGCGTCGGCGAGGGCCGAGAGCACGAGCTCACGGTTGGTGAGCGACTTCGAGCCGGGCAGGGAGACGACGGCGTGGATCGGTGCGGTCGCACGGGGAGCCGGCCAGTGCTCGTCGTGCGCCACCGGGGCGTCGTCGCCGTAGGGGTTGAACTGCGGCACGGAATATCTCGAAACAGGCATCGGTTATCAGAGTAGTCGGACGACGGATTCTTGGAGGAACAGCGCTTGACGGCAACTGCAGTACTGAACCCACCGGAGCTCGCGGCCCCGGTCGTAGACTTGGGCTCGATGAGCACTCCCACCCCAGATCCCCGCGCCCTCTTCGAGGAACAGGCCATCCCCTTCCTCGATCAGCTCTACGGCGCGGCCCTGCGCATGACGCGCAATCCCAGCGATGCGCAGGATCTCGTGCAGGAGACCTTCGTGAAGGCCTACGCGGCGTTCGGCCAGTTCGAGCAGGGCACCAACCTCAAAGCCTGGCTCTACCGCATCCTCACGAACACCTACATCAACCTCTACCGCAAGAAGCAGCGCGACCCCTACCAGGGCTCGACGAGCGACATGGAGGACTGGCAGCTCGGCACCGCCGAGTCGGTCACCGCCTCCCTGTCGAGCCGATCGGCCGAGGCCGAGGCCATCGACCACCTCCCCGACAGCGATGTCAAAGAGGCGCTGCAGTCGATTCCCGAGGACTTCCGTCTGGCCGTCTACCTGGCCGACGTCGAGGGCTTCTCCTACCAGGAGATCGCCGACATCATGAAGACCCCCGTGGGCACGGTCATGAGCCGCCTGCACCGTGGCCGGCGACTGCTCCGGGGTCTCCTCACCGATTACGCGCGAGAGCGGGGCCTCGAGGCCACCGCCGCGCCCGCCAGAGGGAGCAAGAAATGAACAACGACTGCGGTTGCGACAAGGCCCGGGCCGAGCTCGAGGAGTATCTGCGCAACGAGATCTGCCGCACCGACGCGGCCGACATCCGAGCCCACCTGGAGACCTGCGAGGGCTGCCAGTCGGAGCTCCACGTCGGCATCGTCCTCACCCAGACCGTCCAGCGCGCCTGCAAGGAGACGGCCCCGGAGGAACTCCGCGACCAGCTCCTCGCCAGGCTGCGCACTGTCGCTTCCTAGTGCGCCGCCGCCTCTGCGGCGCACGGGACATGCGACGGCGCGGTCGCTGACGCGGCCACGCTGTCGCCTTGGGTCATCGACAACGCCCAGATGGTTTCAGAATCGCGCCGAAGTCAACCAGCCAGGCGGCAATCAACGGTTCCCTACGCTGACCAGGTGACAGGCCGTACCCGACGACCCAAGGCGAGGTCGTGGCCGCGATAGCGACCGCGATCTCGCATGTCGCGGCACGCCGCAGAGGCGGCGGCGTGCCCGGGTGGAGCCGCGCGAAGCACGGCCCCAACCGCAACCAGCACAGCTAGCTCAGCGCCCGAGTGATCAGCTCCGCCTGCTCCACCGCGTGGCGCTTCGCGCTGCCGGCGGCGGGCGCGGCCGCCGCCGGGCGCGAGGCCACCGTGATGGTGCGGCCGTCGAGGCGGCTGGCGAGCTCGGTGCAGATGAAGGGCCAGGCGCCCTGGTTCTGCGGCTCGTCCTGCACCCACACCAGCTCGGCGTTCGGGTAGCCGGCGATGACGCGGTTGATCTCCTCGAGCGGCAGCGGGTAGAACTGCTCCACGCGCACGAGGGCGATGGCGTCGTTCGGGTTCTTCTGCAGCTCGCTGGCGAGGTCGTAGTGGATCTTGCCGGAGTGCAGCAGTACCTTCGTGACCGCGTCGCGGTCGGTGATGCGGGCGTCGTCGATCACGGGCTCGAAGCGACCGCTCGTCAAGTCCTCCACCGAGCTCGTGGCGCCGCGGAGCCGCAGCATCGCCTTCGGGGTGAACACCACGAGCGGCTTCCGCGGCCGGGCGTAGGCCTGGCGGCGCAGCAGGTGGAAGTACGACGCCGGCGTGGAGGGCCGCGCCACCGTCATGTTGTTCTCGGCGCAGAGCTGCAGGAACCGCTCGATGCGGGCCGACGAGTGGTCGGGCCCCTGACCCTCGTAGCCGTGCGGCAGCAGGAGCACGAGCGACGAACGCTGACCCCACTTCTGCTCGGCCGACGAGATGAACTCGTCGATGATGGTCTGCGCGCCGTTGGCGAAGTCGCCGAACTGCGCCTCCCAGAGCACGAGGGCGTCGGGGCGCTCGACCGAGTAGCCGTACTCGAAGCCCATGGCCGCGTACTCCGACAGCAGCGAGTCGTAGATCCAGAACCGGGCCTGGTTGTCGGCGAGGTTGGCCAGTGGCAGCCACTCCTGGCCGTTCTCGCGGTCGTGCAGCACGGCGTGACGCTGCACGAACGTGCCTCGGCGCGCATCCTGGCCCGCGAGACGCACCGGGGTGCCCTCGACCAGGAGCGACCCCAGCGCGAGCAGCTCGCCGAACGCCCAGTCGATGTTGCCGTTGCGGCTCATCTCGACGCGCTTGGTGAGCAGCTGCTGCAGCTTCGGGTGCACCGTGAAGCCGGCGGGCTTGTTGTCGAACGCGTCGCCCACGAGGCGGATGGCCGACTCGGAGACCGCGGTCTCGAACGGCGCCGTGGTGCTGTCGTCGCGCTGCGCCTCGGGGCGCTCGAGGTCGGAGACCGCCTGCGTGTCGGCCGTGATGACCGGGATCGAGGAGGTCTGAGCCGCGTGCGTCTCGGCGAAGGCGCGCTCGAGGCGGTCCTGGAAGTCGCGGTGCGCGGCTTCGTACTCCTCCTCGGTGATGTCGCCGCGGCCGACGAGCGACTCCACATAGAGCTTCCGCACAGACCGCTTGGCCTCGATCAGGTTGTACATCAGCGGCTGGGTCATCGAGGGGTCGTCGCCCTCGTTGTGCCCGCGCCGGCGGTAGCAGATGAGGTCGATGAACACGTCGCGGTGGAACTGCTGACGGAACTCGAACGCCAGCTGCGCCACCCGCACGACCGACTCGGGGTCGTCGCCGTTCACGTGGAAGATGGGCGCCTGGATGGTCTTCGCAACGTCGGTCGAGTAGACCGAGGAGCGCGACTCCGACGGGGGAGTCGTGAAGCCCACCTGGTTGTTGATGTTGATGTGGATCGTGCCGCCCGTGCGGTAGCCGCGCAGCTGCGACATCTGCAGGGTCTCCACCACGATGCCCTG
>NZ_JAHFUY010000005.1 GCF_023264895.1 Herbiconiux sp.
GCGTGGCGGCGGGCGGCGAGGCGGCGGACGCTAGGCCCGGGACGGGCGCAGCACCAGGGCGGCGAGCACGCCGGCCGCGGCGACGAGCGCCACGATGAGGCCGACCACCGCGTCCCACCCCGCCCACGCGAGCACGACGCCGCCGAACCAGCCGAAGAGGCTCGAGCCCGCGTAGTAGGCGAGGTTGTACAGAGAGGAGGCCTGGGCGCGGCCGACGACCGCCTCGCGACCGGTCCATCCGGATGCGATGGCGTGCGCCGCGAAGAAGCCGGCGGTGGCCACGACGAGGCCCACGAGCACCACGGCCAGCTGGTCGACCGCCGTGAGCGCGACGCCCGCGATCATCACGAGGCCGGCCCCCACGAGCACCCGCTGCGAGCCGAAGCGCGAGGCCACTCCCCCGGCCCAGGATGCCGACACCGTTCCCGAGAGGTAGGCCACGAAGATGAGGCTCACGAGCAGCTGCGGCAGCGCGAACGGCTCCCCGAGCAGCCGGAAGCCGAGGTAGTTGTAGAGCGCCACGAACGCGCCCATCAGGAGGAACCCCTGCGCGTAGAGCACGAGCAGCCGCGGCGAGCGGAGGTTGACCGCGAGTCGGTGCCCGAGCCCCCGACCCGCCTCTCGCGACGACACGAACCCCCGCGCCCTCGGCACCAGGAGGAGGAACGCGAGCGTCGCGACCCCGCAGACGGCCCCCACCGCGAGAACGCCGATCCGCCATGACACCAGCTCGCCCACCGGCCCCGCGATGAGCCGTCCCGACAGCCCGCCGATCGAGGTGCCCGCCACGTAGATGCCTGCCGCTCTCACGATGTCGCGCTTGGCGATCTCCTCGCCGAGCAGCGCGATGGCCGTGGCGGGCACTCCGGCCACGAGGAGGCCCTCGACGAACCGCCCGGCCAGCAGCACCGGGATGCTGGGCGAGAACGGCACGACGAGCGCGATGACGGATGCCCCGGCGAGCGCGGTCGTCATGGCGCGCACCCGCCCGATCCGGTCGGCGAGCACCGACCACGGGATGACCCCCACGGCGAGGCCGATGGCCGCCACGGAGAGCGTGAGCGCGGCGGTGGCGGGCGCGATCCGGAGTTCGGCGGCGATCTCGGGCAGCAGCGCCTGCGTGGAGTAGAGCTGGGCGAACGTGGCGACCCCGGCGAAGAAGAGTCCCGCGAGGATGCGCCGGTACTCGCGGCTCCCCCGCTCGTGCCCCTGCCACTCCGCCACCCGGCGAGCCTAGCCCCCTCGCGCCTCTGCCGAACCGTCACTTTCCACGCCATCCCGCTGAGGGATGTGTGGAAAGTGACGGTTCGGCAGAGGGTGGTGGGGGTGGGGTGGGACTAGGGGGTGCAGGCCACCAGGTCCTCGACGGCGGCGCTCAGGCTGGCCGGGCCACCCAGGAGGGTGACCTTCGTGGCTCCGAGCTCCTCGATCTGAGCGAGGGTCGCCGCCGGGATGCAGTCGGCCTTCACCGTGAAGAGGGGCGCGTCCATCCGGGGTCCGTACGCCGAGCCCGCGAGGGCGTCGGAGAACTTCAAGCCCGTGGCCAGCAGCACGTGATCGGCTTCGGTGAAGAAGTGATCGTTGATGCTGCGAGACGCCTCGTACCGGTCGGCCCCGCCCAGGCGGATGGTGTCCGCGATCTTCGCGGCATCCGTCTGGATGCCTGCCGAGACCGACGCCTCGCCGCCGGCGATCGCGATGCTCTTCACATCGAGATCGTTCAGCAGCTTCTTGGTCGCCGCATCCAGCGTGGATGCGGTGCCCTTGACCAGGATCACCGGGCCGTCGCCATCGATCGCCGCACCCGCCGACAGAGCGTCAGCGAACTTCGTTCCCGCCGACAACACCGCGGTGGGTGCGCCGTCAGGGAACGCGGCCTTCGCGATGTTCCGCGACGCCTCGTACCGATCCGCCCCACCGATCCGGGCGACCGTGCCCAGCTTCTTCAAGGCTGCCTCGACGTTGGCCGACACCGTGGCGGTCCCGCCGACGATCACGATCTTCGTCGCCCCGAGTCGCTTGATCTCGGCCGCGACACCTGCAGGCAGGTCGGCGGTCGTCGTCAGCAGGATCGGAGCGCCAGCGACCGTCGCAGCGGGAGCTGCCGACAGGGCATCCGGGAACACAGCACCCGACGCGACATACACAGTCGACGACCCGTCAGCGAACCCGGCCTTCGACGTGTTCACGGCGACCTCGTACCGGTCCGCGCCCGCGATCCGGTCGACCACGGTCGGCTCCGGCTCGGGATCGGTGCCAGGGATCTCCTGCGGCTCCACACCCTCGAGCGTCGGCACGACGGTCTGCATGAGCCCCGTCTCCGGGTCGAAGGTCAGCTTGTCGATGGTGGTCTCGCGGTGCTGACCGTCACCGCCCGGGATCTGGAAGCGGTGGTACGCGATGTACCAGTCGTCGGTGCCGGGAACGTTCAGCACCGAGTTGTGGCCGGTGCCGAGGATGCCCTGCGACGGGTCCTTCTGCAGGAGCACCCCTCGATAGGTCCACGGCCCGTCGACGCTCGTCGCCGTGGCGTAGCCCACCCGGTAGTTCTCCGATCCGGTGTCGTCGATCGAGTAGGTCAGGTGGTAGAGGCCGTCGCGGTAGTTCAGGAAGGTTCCCTCACGGAAGTCCGTGAGGCCCTCGATGCGCTTCAGCGTCTCCTGCTTGATCGAGAGCATGTCGTCCGAGAGCTCGGCGTACACGGGTGCGCCGTTGCCCCAGAAGAGGTAGCTCTTGCCGGTGGCCGGGTCGGTGAACGCCGCCGGGTCGATGGCCTGGCCCGAGGTCACGGCCTCGTTGTTCAGGATCATCGCCTCCGGCTGTGCGGTGAACGGACCGGTGGGGCTGTCTGCGACCGCCACACCGATCGTCTTGCGGTCGACCGAGGGGTTGTGGCCGCTGAAGTAGAAGTAGTACTTGCCGCCCTTCTCGGTGATCGTCGGCGCCCAGGCGTTGCCGGTGGCCCACGGGACGTTGCCGTTCGCACCGTCGAGGGTGAGGAAGGGCTCCTCCGAGCGCTCCCAGTCGACGAGGTTCTTCGACGACCAGACGTAGAACTCCTTGCCGCCCCAGCCGGGGTAGCCGTCGGAGGTGGCGTAGATGTAGTACGTGTCGCCGAAGGCGGCGATGTTGGGATCGGCGTAGAGGCCGGGCAGGCTCGGCGTCTTCATCTCGATCGCCCTGAGGGTCCAGACCACGGCGTCGCCGCCGGCCTTCGGCGTGAGCGTGACCTCGACCGGGGAGGTCAGGTCGACCGTCGTGCCCGAGGCGGGCGAGGCGGTCACAGCGGTCGACGTCGTCCACACCGGGGTGAGGGCCGAGGCGTCGGTGCCGGGCTCGAGCGGGAAGGTGACCTCACGGGCCTCGGTGTCGACGATCGGTGCCGTCTTCAGCACGTCCTCCTCGAGGGTCACCCCGGCGAGCGCTGTGGTGTTGCCGGATGCCTCGAGCACCTCGGCAGGCGAGAGCGCCCGGTTGTAGAGGGAGAACTCGCGGAACGCGCCCTTCAGCCGGTTGTCGCCGTCGTAGTTCGAGCGGCCGAGGTAGTTGGCGCTCGTGAAGCCGCCGCCGATGTCGCCGGGCTCCGAGGTGACGGTGCCCGAGGCCACCTCCACGCCGTCGAGGTAGAGCGTCGCCGCCGTGCCCTCGAGCGTGTACGTGAGGTGCGCCCAGCGGCCTCGCTGCAGGTTCGAGCCCTGCGAGACGGTCTGCTCCGTGGTCCAGTTGCCGGTGGCGAGGCTCGTGCGATAGGCGTTGCCCGTGCTGAACAGGTAGCCGTTGCCGGCGCCGCCCGAGGTGTTGCCGAGCCCGTAGATGAAGTACGGGTTTCGCTGGTCCTCGTCGATCCAGACCTCGGCCTGCACCGAGACGTCGGTGACGCCGGCGAGGATGTCGTTCGGCAGCTTCACGTAGTCGTCGCCGCCGTCCAGGCGCAGCGCGCCGTCGCTGAACGTGGCGCCGCCCATGACGGAGCCGTCGAGGCCGTTGCCCGAGACGTCGGTGAGGGTGGATCCGGTCGAGTCGGAGAAGTCGTAGCTCACGATCTGCCCCTCCTCGTTGGCCGGCACGGGGTCGGGCGAGCCGCCGAGGCTCTCCTCGAGAAGGGCGAGCTCGGCCGCGGTGACCGGCACGACCGTGCCGTGGCGGGGGCTGGCGGGCAGGTCGTAGTCTGCCGAGACCTTCCAGTCGGGGTTCGCGAGGTCGGCCGACTCGAGCGGGATGTAGCCGCGTCCGCCGTACTCGTCGACGAAGAGGTAGAACTTCTCGCCGTTGATGTCTCCCGGGTTGGCCTTGAAGGCCGTCGGGCCCTCGACCGCGCTCGTGCCGGCGTTGCGGCCGATGCAGCTGTCGATCTGGGTCCACGAGGGGAGGGTGGCGCGGAGGTCGGTCGACGACTCCTGGATGATGTCGGCGCAGCCGGTGTTCGCTCCCTCGTCCTTCGTGAAGCGGTAGTAGGTGTCGTCCTCCTCCAGCACGGTGGAGTCGATGCGGGAGACGCCCTGGTCCTGCCAGACCTGCGGCTCGCTGAAGCTCACGAAGTCGCGCGTGGTGGCGTACATCATGCGGTGATAGGTGTTGGTCGTGCGGTCGGGGTCGCTCTCGGGGTAGAGCGCCGACGCCCAGAACACCACGTAGGCGCCGATGGTGTCGTCGTAGTAGGCCTCGGGCGCCCAGGTCATGCCCGCGTTGTCGGGGGCGACCTTGACGTGCCGCTGCTCGGACCAGTTGACGAGGTCGTGCGACTCCCAGATCTCGATGAACTGGCTGCCGTTGTGCACGGCGTCACCCCACGAGGTGCCGCTGCCGATCGAGAGATCGGTGGCGATCAGGTAGAAGGTGTCGCCTTCGGGAGAGCGGATGAGGAACGGGTCGCGGAGGCCCTTGGTGCCCTCGTCGGAGGTGAGGACCGGACGGCCGGCGTTGAGCTCGTTCCAGTCGAGCGCGTTGTTGCCCTCGCTGGCGGCGAAGTAGATGTTCTCCCCGGCCAGCGAGTTGCCCGTGAAGTAGGCGAAGGCGTAGCCCTCGTACTCCGTGTCGGCCACGGCGGCGCGCACGACGGCGGTGAAGGATCGGGTCGCGGAGGCCTCGCCCTTGGTGAGGGTCGCGGTGAGCGTCACCTCGGCGTCTGCGCTCGGGCGGGTGACGACGCCGTCGGTGGCGATCACGGCCGCGTCCGAGCTGGCCCAGGTGATGCCGATGCCGGCGGGGGCGCCGGGCAGCGTGATGTTGCCGCGCACGTCGTCGATCGAGGGGATCGCGAGGGCAGCTGCGGCCTCGTCGACGTCGAGCTGGTCGCTCGGCAGCGCCAGCACGGTGGCCGGGAACTGCTTGGTCTCGGTGGCGGCCCCACGGGTGATGGTGGCGGTGAGGATGACGGGGGCGTCGGCCTCGCCTGCTGCCGGGCGGGTGACCGCACCCGTCGACGAGACGACGTCCGGCGCATCCGAGGCCCAGGTGACGGTCGAGCCGTTGGGGGCCACGGTCGGCAGCGTGATGTCGGCCTCGACGGCCGAGAGGTCGCCGAGCGCGAGCTGGGCGACGTCGCGCTCGACGCGCGTCTCGTCGGCGACCTGGAGCCCGGCGATCTCCTCGACGGAGAGCGCGGTGTCGTAGAGGCGGAAGTCGCGGACGCTGCCGGCGAGGTAGCGGTCGGCGGCGTAGTTGGAGCGGCCGATGTAGTTGGCCACGGTCGAACCGTTGCCGATCTCGCGCGGCTTGACGGTGACACCGGTCTGCTCGGCGACCTGTGCACCGTCGAGGTAGATGCGGGCGGTGTCGCTCGCGTCGTCGAGCGTGTAGGTGACGGTCTTCCAGACGCCGCGCTCGAGGTTGGCGCCGGAGTTCGCCACCTGCTCGCCGCTCCAGTTGCCGGTGGTGATGCCGGCGCGGAGCGGGTTGCCGGTGGCGAAGAGGTAGCCGCTGCCGGTGTTGCTCGTGGCCGGGTTGCCGAGACCGAAGAGGAAGTAGGGCGAGGCCTGGGTGGGCCGCACCAGCACGTCGAGGCTCACGGTGACCGAGTCGAGGCCGGCGAGGATGTTCGCCGGCAGGACCACGTGGTCGTCGGTGCCGTCGAGCGTCACGCCCGCGTCGCCGCCGAGGGCGGGGCCGCCGGCGTAGGTGGCGTCGCGACCGTTGCCCGAGCTGTCGACCGCGGCGGTGCCGGCGGTCTCGTCGAGCGCGTAGTGCGCCACCAGGTGGTCGGTCGGCACAGCCAGGGCGGGCGCTGCCACGGTGGTGCCGGCGAGCGGCACCACCAGGGCGGCGACCGTGGCCGCGATCATCGTCGTGCGGGACACGTGTCTCATCGCATGTTCTCCATGTTCGGCTTCATTGTCGAGTGGGGTCAGGTCGCGGCCCGGCAGGGCCACCGGTGCTCAGATCAGGTCTTGCGTTTGCGCGAGACCACGAGCCGCTGCAGCAGCACGAAGACGAGCAGGATGCCACCGGTGATGATGGTCGTCGCCTCGGGCGGAATGCTGCCGTCGCGGGTGATCAGCACGTTCATGAGGCCGAGCACGAGCGCACCGATCACGGAGCCGAGCACGAAGCCCGCCCCGCCGGTGAGCAGGGTGCCGCCGATGATGACGGCCGCGATGGCGTCGAGCTCCCAGCCCACACCGGTGATGTTCTGCGCGATGCCGAGCTTCGAGGTGTAGACCACGGCGGCGAGGCCCGCGAGGGTGCCGCTGATGACGTAGACGAGGAGCTTGGTGCGCACGACCGGCAGTCCCATGAGGAGCGCCGACTGCTCGGAGCCGCCGATGGCGTACACCGTGCGGCCCAGCCGCGTCTTGTGCAGCACGAAGAAGGCCACGATGACCACGAGGGCGGCGATCAGCACGTTGGGAGTGGTGATCAGGTCGTTGATCTTCGGTCCGTCGACGACCTTCCACTCGGTGGAGAGGGCGCGGATGGGCGAGTCGTCGTCGAGGCGCTCGGGCGTGGTGCTCAGCATCGAGGCGAGGCCCCTGGCGAGGAACATCATGGCGAGCGTCGCGATGAACGGCTGCACGTTGAAGTACTGCACGAGAACACCCGAGGCGATACCGAAGGCCGATCCGATCAGGACCATCAGCACCATGACGACGCCCGGATTCCAGCCGGCGTTCGCGAGCATGACGCCCACGAGGCTGCTGATGGCGATGACGGCGCCGACCGAGAGGTCGACTCCTCCCGTGAGGATCACGAAGGTGAGCCCTACGGCGAGGATGATCAGGTAGGAGTTGTTGATCAGCAGGTTCGAGATGGTGCTGAACTGCACGATCCGGCCGTAGGCGATCTCACCGTAGATGACCATGCCGATGAAGATGACCACGGCGGCCAGCGTCGGCAGGGTCTCGAGGTTCGGGGTGAGCCGCGAGCGGAGCGAGCGCTTGGGGGTGGCGGGTGCGCCCTGCGTGGGGCGATCGATGAGGGTGCTCATGCCGACACCGTTTCCTTTCGCGTCGGGACGGGCGCCGACGGCGTCGTCCGGGATCTCCGCCGGGCGAAGAGGGCTCTCACCCGCTGCGACTGGAGGAGGCAGATGACCACGATCACGATCGCCTTGAACGCCGGCGTGGCCGACGACGGGATGGAGAGGAACACGATCGTCTTGTCGAGGGTGGCGATCAGCAGGGCGCCGATCACGCTGCCGGTCAGCGAGAACTTGCCGCCGGCGAGGGAGGTGCCGCCGATGACGACGGCGAGGATGGCGTCCATCTCGGCGTTGAGGCCGGTCTTGGCCACCTCGACCGTCATGACGCTCGCGGTGCTGAAGATGCCGGCGATACCGGCGAGCACGGCGCTCACGATGTAGACGGAGATGAGGATGCCGATGGGGCGGATGCCGGCCATGCGGGCGGCGCGCGGGTTGATGCCGATCGACTCGATCATGAGGCCGAGTGCGGTGCGGCGCACCAGGATGGCCACGATCGCGACGATGACGGCGCCGATCACGAAGATCACCGGGAAGCCGAACACGGTGCCGTTGGCGAGCCAGCGGAACGGCTCGTTGGTGGCGGAGGTGTTCTGGCCCGAGGTGATGACCTTCGCGAGCCCGCGGCCGGCGAGCATCGTGATGAGGGTCGTGATGAAGGGCTGGAGGCCCACCACCGAGACGAGCACGCCGTTCACGGTGCCGAGCACGGCGCTGATGCCGAGCGCGAGCGCCGCGGCCATGATGGCCGTGCCCGCGTCGCCGCCGCCGGAGTTGTTCATGAACTCCATCGAGACGGCGCCCGAGACCGCCATCACGGAGCCGACCGAGAGGTCGATGCCGCGGGTGGCGATGACGAGGGTCATGCCGATCGCGATCATCATGATGGGGGCGCTGGCGCGCAGGATGTCGATCACGTTGCCCGAGAGGTTGCCCGTGGCCGCATTGACCGAGACGCCGAGGTAGCTCGGATCCTTCACGAGGTTGATGATCAGCAGCAGGAGCAGGGCCACGATGGCCCAGATGTACGGCTGGTGGATGACGGCGCCCACGATCCGGCGGGCGGATGAGGGCCCGGATCCGGATGCGGGTGCCGGTGCGGCGGCGCTCATGAGGCGCTCCCTTCGGTGGCGATCAGATCGACGATGGTGTCGGCGGTGACATCGGGACCGTTGACGATCTCGCCGATCTTACGGTGATCCTTCAGCACGACGATGCGTTCGCTGAGGCGCACGACCTCCTCGAGCTCGGACGAGATGAAGACCACCGACATGCCGTCCTCGGCGAGGGCGGCGATGGCCTCCTGGATCTCGGCCTTCGCACCCACGTCGATTCCACGGGTGGGCTCGTCGAGCACGATCAGTTCGGGCTTCGTGGCGAGCCAGCGGCCGAGCAGCACCTTCTGCTGGTTGCCGCCGGAGAGGTTCTTGATGGGGCGCTCCGGATCGGAGGGCCGCACGTTGAGCTCGAGCAGGTACTTCTCGCACAGCTCGTTCTGCTCGCGGCGGGAGAGCGGACGTGCCCAGCCGCGGCGGGCCTGCACCGCGAGGATGAGGTTCTCGCGCACGGTGAGGTCGCCGATGATGCCCTCGTCGCGCCGGTTCTCGGTGGAGAAGGCGATCTTCTTCGAGAGCCCGGCCATCGGGCTGTGCACCTCGGAGGTGACTCCGTCGATCGTGACCTCGCCCGAGTCGGGGCGGTCGGCGCCGTAGATGAGGCGGCCGAGCTCGGTGCGGCCGGAGCCGAGGAGGCCGGCGAGGCCGACGACCTCGCCGGCGTGCACCTCGATGTCGACGGGCTCGATCGAGCCCTTGCGGCCGAGGTCGGTGGCCTTGTAGAAGGCGGGGGTTCCGTCGGCCGAGGCGGCACGGCCTCGGTTGGAGCCGAGCGCGGCGAGCGCGCCGTAGTCCTTGCCGATCATCTTGGAGATGAGCTCGGTGCGGTTCAGCTCGGGGGTCATGTACTCGCCCACGAACTCGCCGTTGCGGAGCACCGTGAGGCGGTCGCTGATGGCGTAGACCTGGTCGAGGAAGTGCGAGACGAAGAGGATGGCGACGCCCTGGTCGCGGAGCCGCCGCATCACCTGGAAGAGGCCCTCGACCTCGTTCGCGTCGAGGCTCGAGGTGGGCTCGTCGAGGATGAGCACCTTGGAGTTCGTGACCATGGCGCGGCTGATGGCCACGAGCTGCTGCAGCGCGAGCGAGATGCTCGAGAGCGGCTGCTTCGGATCGAGGTCGCCGAGGCCGAGACTCACGAGCGCTTCGTGCGCGGCCTCGTGGGTCTTCTTCCAGTTGATGCCGAGGGGGCTCCGGACCTCGTGGCCGAGCATGACGTTCTCACCGATGGTGAGGTTGTCGCAGAGGTTGACCTCCTGGTACACCGTCGAGATGCCGGCGTTCTGCGCATCCGCCGTGCCGGAGAAGGAGCGGGGACCACCGGCGACCGTGATGGTGCCGGAGTCGATCTTGTAGACGCCGGTGAGCGCCTTGATGAGGGTCGACTTGCCGGCGCCGTTCTCGCCCATCAGGGTGTGCACTTCGCCGGGGAAGAGGCGGAAGCGCACGTTCTGGAGGGCCTTGACGCCGGGGAACTCGATCGAGATGTCCTCCATCTCGACGATCGGCTCTGTGGGTGCCATTGTCTGCCTGGTCGTTCTGCCGGCTGCCCGGCGTCGTCGGTGGGTTCGTGGTGGTGCGTGCAGCGCGGTGGTGCGTGCGCTGCGGGTGGTGCGTGCGCTGCGTGGTGGTGCAGTGCGGATGCGGTCGTCCGGCAGCGGTGCTCAGCTGCCGGACGACCGGTCCTCAGTGGTGCGGGCGGATCAGAACGCGCGGTCGGGCAGAGCCTCGGTCGCCGCCTCGGGCGAGTCGAAGGTCACGCTCGGAACGACGATCTCGCTCTCGACGGTCTCACCGGCGAGGGCGGCGTCGACGACCTCGATGGCGGTGTCGCCGAACAGCGGGTTGTACTCGGCCACGAAGCTCAGACGGCCGGCGGCGAGCGCCTCGAGGGCGGCCTTGGTGCCGTCGATCGTGATGATCTTGACGTCGGTGCCGGGCTTCAGGCCCGCCTCTTCGACGGCGAGAGCGGCGCCGAGGCCCATCTCGTCGTTCTGGGCGAAGACGAGCTGCACGTTGTTGTTGTTGGCCTTGAGGATGGTCTCGAAGACGCTCTTGGCCTCTTCGGTGGACCAGTTGGCCGACTGCGACTCGAGCTTGGTGAAGTTCGGGTCGATCGTCTCGTCCCAGCCCTTGTTGCGGTCGTTCACGACCGAGAGGCCGGGAGGTCCCTCGAGCACGACGTAGTTGGCGCCCTCGGGGAACTGCTCGTTGGCCCACTCGGCGGCCGAGGCGCTGATGCCCACGTTGTCGGGAGCGATGCGGCTCGTGTAGAGCTCGGTGTCGTTCGGCTCGATGCCGCGGTCCAGGAGCACGACGGGGATCTCGGCTTCCTTGGCG
>NZ_JAHFUY010000036.1 GCF_023264895.1 Herbiconiux sp.
GCCCGCGGACGCCAGGGCCCGCCGGGGTGCGGCGGGGCGCCGAGCCCGGAGGACGAGCGCCGCCACCGCCCAGCCGAGGCACGCGCCCGCCGTGTTCGTGATGAGGTCGTTGACGTCGGCCGTGCGACCCACGTCCATGACGTACTGGGCGATCTCGATCGAGAGCGTGACCGCGAGCGCACCCGGCAGCAGCGCGCGGAACCGGATGCCCGCGGCCGCCGCCAGGAGGCCCAGCGGCACGAAGACGAACACGTTGAGCACGGCGTCGACCGCGGATCCCCGACCGTCGAACAGGAGCGGCAGGAGGTTGAGCCGCACGCCGAGGCCCGTTCCGGTGCGGAGGGTCATGTAGGCGACCGACACGCCCCAGACGAGCATGAGCAGCACCGCCGCGGTCACGACGACGGCCGGCACCCGCCCGCGCCGCGATCCCGCAGCACCCACGGGGGCGCCGACGGCCCGGCGCGGCACGAGCGCGAGTGCGAGACCGGCCATCGAGGTCACGGCGAGCACCGCGGCGAACGCGAGGTTGAGGGCGAAGGTGCTCATGGTCGCTCCAGAGTGGCAGGTGGCACCGCGAGACACCTGGGGAAACGCCGGGGCCCGGCTGTCCGCACGATCCACACGTGATCGACGCGGCATCCACACGCCGAGCGCGCAGCGGAGCGCGCACCGGGCACGCACCGCGCACGTGGCGGGCACGCCCGACCGCCCCGGGGCCTGGCATGATGGGGGCGATGACCGATATCAGCCAGTCGCCCGGCACCTCGGCGGCACGCGCGTCCCGCACCATCCTGGTGGGCTTCCTGGGCTCGATCGTGCGCAGGATGGGCAACTGGATGCCCATCGCCGGCGCCGTCGAGCTGATGGGTCAGTGCGGGCTCGACGAGTCGAGCGTGCGCACGGCGATCTTCCGGCTCAAGCAGCGCGGCTGGCTCGTGCCCGAGGCGCGCTCGCGGGCCAAGGGCTACCTGCTCACCGATCTCGCTCTCGAGTCGCTCGCGGCGGGCGACGAGATCGTCTGGCACGCGAGGCAGGCCGCCAACCTCGACGACGGCTGGTGCGTGGTGAACTTCTCGGTGCCCGAGTCGGCCAGGGCAAAGCGGCACAAGCTGCGCGCGCACCTCGCGGCGCTCGGCTTCGGCAACATCGGCTCCGGCGTCTGGATCGCCCCGGCCCGCATGCTCGACGCGGCCAAGCGGGCCATCGAGGAGCTCGACCTCACCGGCCAGTCCGCCGTCTTCGTGGGCGACTACGCGGGCGGCCAGGAGCTCGACGAGCTGCTGCGCAACGGCTGGGACCTGCCGGAGATCGACCAGCGCTACCGCGACTTCATCGACGACCACCTCGAGCGCGCCGAGGCCCTCGAGTCCTCCGGCACGATCGACGGCGAGGACGCCTTCGTGACCTACGTGACCGTGATCAACCAGTGGCGGAAGCTCCCCTTCCGCGACCCGGGGCTCCCGCGCGAGATCCTCGGCGACGACTGGGCGGCGCCGGCCGCGGGAGTGCTGTTCGAGCGCATGGTGACCCTCCTCGAGGGCCGCGCCCTCGCCCACGCGGCCTCGCACTGGCCGTCGGTCGCCGAGAGCGCGGGCGACCCTCGACCGTGAGCGCCGTCGGCGAGGCCGCCGCCCCCGACCTCGGCAACCTGCCCCGGTTCCTCGACCATCTGGCCGAGCGCGATGACGACGCGGCCCGGTTGGCCCGACAGCTTCTCGCCGACGGCGGTGAGGTGCTCGTGTTCTGGGGGCCGCAGCAGATGGACGTGTGGCATCTCGAGGTGCGGCGCGGGCGGTGGATCGTGCTCTTCCGCATCGAGCGCGGCATGGCCGAGTGGCCCCGGATGGGGCTCGTCGCCGACCCGCCCGTCTCGTGGGACGACTATCGCCCGGTCGGCCTGGCCGTGCTCGCCTGGGCCCGAGCGAACGATGTGCCGTTCGACCTGGACGGACCAGACGACCTCCATCACGACCTGGCGTCGCACGGCCCGGCAGCTCTGGACTGGCTGGGCGACGGGCGGGTGCAGGTGTTCGATCGTCTGTGCGCCGCCTGGATGGACTACCGACACGCCCGCGTGGCCAGGGCCGGCGAGGGCGCGCGGGAGTCCGTCCGGGCCGAGGGCCTCGCGGCCCTCGAGCGTGCGGCGGCCGGATAGTACGTCACCAACACCTGACGATCGATATATTTCGGGGATGTAAAACCTTCGGGATCGCTCGCCACGGGCATCCCGGTGCCCCTACTTTGAGTGCATGACGAACATCGTGGGTTCTCTGGCCGTTCCCGACTTCAAGCTCGGGCTCTTCAGCCCCAACTGCTCCTCGGGGCTCGCGGTCACCACGGTGCCCGAGCGCTGGTCCGGCAGCTGGGACGACAACATGGCGCTCGGCCGGCTGGCCGACGAGGTGGGCATCGACTTCCTGCTGCCGATCGCGCGCTGGATCGGCTACGGCGGCGGCACCAATTTCCACGGCTCGGTGCTCGACCCGATCGCCTGGCAGGCCGGGCTCCTCGCCATCACCGAGAAGATCAGCGTGTTCGCCACCGTGCACACCGCCTTCAACCACCCCATCGTCGTGGCGAAGGCCCTCGCCACCGCCTCGCAGATCGGGAAGGGCCGCGCGGGCCTCAACATCGTGGCCGGCTGGAACCAGCCCGAGTACGAGACCTTCGGCATCGAGCTGCCCACCGACCACGACGCCCGCTACGCCCGCGCGCAGGAGTGGTGGGACCTCATCCGCACGCTCTGGCAGTCGGAGGAGCCGTTCGACTGGAACGGCGAGTACTTCCAGTCGCAGCACCTCGAGGGGTGGCCGAAGCCGCAGGGCGGGAGCCTCCCCGTGCTGAACGCCGGCTCGTCGAAGCAGGGGCGCGACTTCGCCGCCCGCAACGCCGACTACGCCTTCACGGTGGTGGGCGGCCCGGAGGACGGCGCCGGCATCGTGCAGTCGATCAAGGCGGCAGGGCAAGCGGATCATGGTCGCGACGTGGGTGTGTTCACGCTCGGTCACGTGGTCTGCCGACCCACCCGCGCCGAGGCCGAGGAGTACCTGCACTACTACGCCGACGAGAACGCCGACTGGGACGCCGTGGACAACCTGATGCGCCTGCAGGGCCTCCACGCCCAGTCGTTCACACCCGAGATGCTCGAGATGTTCCGCGGGCGCTTCGCCGCCGGGCACGGCAGCGTGCCGCTCGTGGGCTCGCCCGACGACGTGGCCGACGAGATCGCGCGCTACGCCGAGGCCGGCTTCTCAGGCATGACGCTCTCGTTCCTCAACTACACCGCCGAGCTCGGCGACTTCGCGGCCGAGGTCATCCCCCGCCTCGAGCGGAAGGGCATCCGGCTCCCGCGCTGACGCCGCTGCCGACACCGGATCCGCTCACCGCGGCACGGCGGGCCCGGTCGGCCACCGCAGGAGGGCGGCGACCCCCGACCCCGTCGGCGGCTCCACCAGGTCGACGTCATCCGGCACCCGGCGCGAGTCGGTGAACAGCACCGACGCATCGGTGAGCACCGCGGCGCGCACGAGCGCGACGGGGGCGGGCACCGAGGCGAGCACCTCGGCCCCGAGGGCCTCCTCCGGGCTCGCCGCCAGCCACGGCTCGGCGGCGAGCGCGAGCAGCTCGCGATCGCGCAGCCGATCGGTGTCGAGCAGCAGCGTGTCGACCTGGGCCGACGCGAGCGCGTGCACGACTCCTCCGACGGTGGTCTCCACCTCGTTGTCGCCGCGACCGGCGTGCAGGGCGATGAGGTCGGCCGCCTCGTCCTTCCGCTCGGCCAGCAGCCGGGCGATCTCGTGCTCGATGTGCTCGTCGAGAGCGGCGGGGTTCGACCCCTCCGAGCGCGTGTCGACGGGCAGCACCGAGAGCAGCCGCCTCGACTCCTCGGCGAGCTCCTGCTCGAGCAGCTGGCGGGCGCGCACGTCTCCGCTCACCACGAGGAGGCTCGGCCTCCGCTCGCGCACGATGCGGTCGACCATCTCGGCGAGCTCGGCCTGGGTCTGCCGCCAGATCTCCTCGGCGTGGTTCTGGAACCGGTCGTGCCGCCATCCGCCCGCCTGCACCTTCTTGAGGGTGTCGGTGCGTCCCTGATGGGCCTCCCGCTGCTCGGGCGCCGAGGCCCCGAGGCGGTAGAGGGTGATCTCGCCGCCGTCGCGACCCGTCTCCACGACCAGGCAGCGGATCTCCGGCGGCCGGTGCTCGAAGAGCGGCACGAGGTCGGGCACCGGCCCCACCACGACGCTCTCGGGCTCGACCGCCCGGCCGGGCAGGAGCTCCTCGACCACGATCTCGCCGCCGTTCACGAGCAGGTAGAGGCAGTGCTCCCCGCCCTCGCCGCGGAGCGTCGCCATGGCATCGACCACGGCGTCGACGTCGGCGTCCGAGGCGTTCTGCGCCCGCAACCGGTCGACCACCGAGATGCGCCGCTCCTCGATCACGCTCGGCGGGTCACCCGTGTCGACCGAGACGTCGAGGTAGACCTGGCACCAGGGTCCCGTCCTCCGGTACACGTCACTCATCGCTGTTCTCCTTCCGATCGCGTCCGACCCTGTCGAGGCAACTCCACGGCATCCGGCGCGGGAGGGGGTTGACGAACGGAGTGCCGCTCTGTCAAGCCCCTGGGTGCGGTCGCGGGCGGTCCTACGGTGTGCGCTGACGGGCATCCGCCCGCCGGATCGACTGAAGGATCGACTGAAGGAGACACCATGGCCGACAAGCCCACCCCCATCGAACTGCAGAAGCACCTCTCGGGAGTCGACTACCCCGCGAGCAAGGACGACCTGCTGGCGGCCGCCCGCGAGCAGGGGGCTCCGGATGACGTGATCGCCGCGCTCGAGGCGGTGCAGGAGGACGAGTTCGACAGCCCGACCGCCGTGAGCAGCGCCGTCAGCGGCGACTGACGACGGCCCTGGTGACCGAGCGCAGGAGCTCCGGCCGCTGGGCCGAACCCGCCGAACCGGTGGCGGTGGAGATCGACGTCCTGATCCCCACCGCGGGCCGGGTCGCCGAGCTCGCCGTGACCCTCGCCGGGCTGGCCGCGCAGGACGGCCCGCCGTTCGGCGTGATCGTGAGCGACCAGTCCGACGACGGCGAGCCGGTGCGGCACCCGAGCGTGCAGGCCATGGTGAGGGTGCTGCGTGCCGAGGGACATCCGGTCGAGCTCGTGCGGCACGTGCCGAGGCGGGGTCTCGCCGAGCACCGGCAGTCGCTGCTCGAGCGATCGTCGGCACCGGCGGTGCTCTTCCTCGACGACGACGTCTGGCTCGAGCCCGGCCAGCTCGAGCGGCTGTGGCGCGCCCTCGGTGCGCTCGGCTGCGGTTTCGTGGGGTCGGCCGTGCAGGGGCTCTCCTACCTCGACGACGAACGGCCGCACCAGCAGGAGTCGTTCGAGCTCTGGAGCGGTGGGGTGGCTCCCGAGCGCATCCGCCGCGGCACCCCCGGCTTCGAGCGCTGGCCGCTGCACAACGCGGCGAACCTGGCACACATCGCGAGGCGCACCGCGCTGCCGCCCGAGGGCTGGGCCGCCTACAAGATCGCGTGGGTGGGCGGCTGCGTGCTGTTCCGGCGCGACGCCCTCGTCGCATCCGGGGGCTTCGTGTTCGACCGCGAGCTGCCCGAGGGGCACTCGGGTGAGGACGTGGCGGCGCAGTGGCGGGTCATGGAGCGGTTCGGGGGCGCCGGGATCCTGCCGAGCGGGGCCGTGCACCTGGAGTCGCCGACCACGGTTCCGGATCGCAGCGTGGATGTGTTCGACGTGGCCCTCGACTGAGCCGTGGGCGTGGGTGGGTGGGCGGATGCGCGAGCGGCAGGCGTAGGCGTGGGCGGGTGGGCGGGATGCGTGGGCGGCAGGCGTGGGCGGGATTGTCGCCGTTGGCGCCGGAGAAGGCAAGCCCCTTGGGGAGAAGGGCACTCGGTTCGACCGTGTTGACCATGACGGAGTACCCAGATCCGGAGGCGCTCGTGGTCGAGCACCTCTCCCTCGCCGACGCGGTGGCGCGCCGCTTCTTCCGCCACGACCGCGCCAGGGACGAGGACCTCGTGCAGGTGGCGCGGATCGGCCTGCTGAAGGCCGCCCGCCGGTTCGATCCCGAGAAGGGCGACACCTTCTCCGCCTTCGCCGTGCCCACCATGGCGGGCGAGATCAAGCGGCACCTGCGCGACCTCGGCTGGTTCGTGCGGCCTCCGCGGTCGGTGCAGGAGCTCAGGGCCCGGGTGGCCGAGGCGACCTCGCGGCTCACCCAGGAGCTCGGCCGGGCGCCCTCCCTCGCCGAGCTCACTCTCGACCTCGGCGAGTCGGCGGCCGCCGTGGTGGAGGCGAGGGCCTGCCAGCAGCACCTCTACCCGTCGTCGCTCGACGTGCCCATCGGCGACAGCCACGGTGCCACCCTCGCCGACATCATCCCGGATGCCGCCGACGAGGTCGAGCGCGCCGACCTCGTGGTGATGCTCTGGTCGGTGCTGCGCACACTGCCCGCGCGCGAGCGGCGGGTCATCCAGCTGCGCTTCTTCGAGGACCGCACGCAGCAGGAGATCGCGGTCGAGCTGGGGGTCACCCAGATGCAGGTGTCGCGCATCCTCACGAAGACCCTCGCCCTGCTCCGGGACCGGATCGTGCACGGCGCCCCGCGCGTGCACGGGGCCGGCGCCGCGTAGGCCGGGTCTCAGGCCGGGTCTGGTCAGGTCTGTGCGCGGGCGAGCACCCGCCCCGCGGCCTCCAGTACGTCGGCGACACCCACCGCGAGGAGGGCCGGGTCCGGTGTGGCGGCGAACGCGTCGCCCCGCCGCACCGAGGCATCCGTGAGCACCTCGTGCGGGCCGGGCGGCGGCCCCCAGTGCTCGGGAGCGGCCGGCCCGAAGAGCACCACGGAGGGCCTGGCGTAGGCGGAGGCGAGGTGGGCGGCGCCCGTGTCGGCCGAGATCACGAGCGCCGCGTCCTCCACGACCCCCGCGAACTCGGCCAGCCCGAGCTCGCCGGCCAGCACGCTCTCCTCGGGCGCTCCGGCGAGGCGCGCGACCTCGAGGGCGCGCTCGCGCTCGGCGGCGCTGCCGGTGAAGACCACCCGGTGGCCCTGCCGGCCGAGCTCGCGCGCGACCTCCGCGAAGCGCTCGACCGGCCAGCGGCGCGAGCCGTAGAAGGCCCCGACGTGCAGCACGGTCGCGCCCACCACGTCGACGCGGTGCGGTGACGACAGGAGGCGCACCTCATCCGGATCGGCCTCGACACCGTAAGCGCGCACGAGGCGCACCCAGCGGGCCCGCTCGCCGATGTCGTCGCGCCAGACCGGGCAGCGGCCGTCGTCCTGAGCGTCGCCGGGGCGCGGCCCGTCGATCTCGTCGACGTGATGCACCATCGCCACCCTCGCCTCGAGGGCGTCGATCAGGCGCCGGCTCTCCGGTCCGCTGCCGTGCAGGTTCACCGCCACGTCGATGCGGCCGGGCGCCAGGGGCAGCAGCTCGTCGAGCCCCTTCGTGGGCAGGAGGGCATCGACGCCGTCGACGAGGTCGACGATCGGTTCGAGCCAGCCGGGCACCGCGAGCACGAGCCGATGCTCGGGATACGACCGCCGGAGTCCGTGCAGCGCGGGCACAGCCACCAGCAGGTCACCGAGCTTGAGGGTGCGGAGCGCGAGGAGCTCGGGGCGGCCGTCGGCGTGCGCCGTGCCCGTGTCGGTGTCGGAGGTGTCCAGGAGGTGCATGCGCCCACCTTCGCAGGGGTCGGCCGGTTCGGCGAGCCCCTCGACCAGCGCCGGAGCTGAACCCGCCCGCGTTCGAGCGCCGGCTGGATCCGGAGCAGGAGGAGCAGCAGAAGGAGCAGGAGGAGAAGGAGTTTACTTCTGCCGAGAAGTGGGAAGTGCTGGGGTATGACCGAAACCGCCCCCGTGCGCGCCGTGCTGTTCGACCGCGACGGCACCCTCGTCGTCGACGTGCCGTACAACGGCGACCCCGCGCTCGTCGAGCCCATGCCGGGGGCGGTCGAGGCTGTGGGGCTGCTGCGCGCGGCAGGGCTCGCGCTCGGTGTGGTCTCGAACCAGTCGGGGGTGGGCCGCGGGCTCATCTCCCGGCGTCAGGTCGAGGCCGTCAACGCGCGGGTCGACGACCTGCTGGGCCCCTTCGACGCCTGGCACTGGTGCCCGCACACCACGAACGTCGGATGCCGGTGCCGGAAACCGGCCCCGGGTCTCGTGCTCGACGCCGTCGGCGCGCTCGGCGTGCGGCCGGAGGAGACCGTGCTGATCGGGGACATCGGCGCCGACATGAAGGCCGCAGAGGCGGCGGGGGCGCGGGCGATCCTCGTGCCGACGGCCGTGACCCGGGCAGAGGAGATCGTGGCCGCTCCGGTGGTGGCCGGCGACCTCGCGGAGGCCACCGCACTCGTGCTGGACTGGGTGGCGAGGCCCGACGAGGCGCAGCGGTGACCCGGCGCGTGCTCGTGGCACGGCTGGACAGCGTGGGTGACGTGCTGCTGTGCGGCCCGGCCGTGCGAGCGGTGGCGAGCTCTCCCGGCGTCGACGAGGTGTGGCTGCTCTGCAGCTCGATCGGCGCTCCCGCCGGGCGGATGCTGCCCGGGGTCGCCGGGGTGCTCGAGTGGGACTGCCCGTGGATCACCGCCTCCGCTCCCCCGGTGAGCGCCGCTCACCTCGACCGGCTCGACGAGCTCGTGCGCCGGATCGCGCCCGAGGCCGCCGTCATCCTCACCTCGTTCCACCAGTCGCCGCTGCCGCTCGCGCTGCAGCTGCGGCTCGCGGGGGTGCCGCGCATCGCGGGGGCCTCCGTCGACTTCGCGGGCACGCTGCTCGATGTGCGGCTGAAGCCCGGCGAGGACTTCCCGGAGGACCAGCCCGAGCCCCTGCGGGCCCTCGGCATCGCCCGGGCGGCCGGTTTCACGCTCCCACCGGAAGACGACGGCGCCCTTCGCGTGACGGGACTGGGCCCGCTGCCGGCGGCACTCGGCCGGTTCGCTGGCGACGTGGACGGTGGGCTCGACGGTGGGCTCGACGGTGAGCTCGAGAGCAAGTCCGCTGGTGGGTCCGGCGGCTACGTGGTCGTGCACCCCGGCGCCTCCGTGCCCTCCCGGCGGTGGCCGGAGGGCCACCACGCGCGGGTGGTCGAGCTGCTCCGCGACGCGGGTGTCGACGTCGTCGTGACCGGCGGGCCCGACGAGGTGGAGCTCACCCGGCAGGTAACGGGCGACGACGACGCTGCCCGCAGGGGCGACGTGGTCGATCTGGGCGGGGACACGCCGCTGCCTGTGCTGGCCGCGGTGCTCGCGGGCGCATCCGTCGTCGTCAGCGGAAACACCGGGCCCGCCCACATCGCCGCGGCCGTGGGCACGCCGGTGGTCAGCCTGTTCTCACCCGTCGTGCCCGCCGAGCGGTGGGCACCGTACGGCGTGCCCCACGTGCTGCTCGGCGATCAGCAGGCCGCCTGCCGGGGGACGCGGGCGACGGAGTGCCCGGTGCCCGGGCATCCGTGCCTCACGTCGGTGACTCCGGAGCAGGTGGTGGAGGCGTGCTTCGCCCTGGCCCCGGCGCTGCAGGCCCCCGCGCTGCAGGCCCCCGCGCTGGAGGCGGCCGCACCGCAGGAGGCCGCGCTGCAGAAGGAAGGTGCTGTCCGATGAGGATCCTGCTCTGGCACGTGCACGGCGGCTGGACCGACGCCTTCGTGCGCGGCCGCCACGACTACCTGCTGCCCCTCAACGAGGCGCACGACGCCTGGGGGCTCGGCCGGGCCGGCCGGGACTGGCCCGAGCGCGTGGTGGAGGTCGATGTGGCACGACTCCGCGAGACCGACGTCGACGTGGTCGTGCTGCAGCGGCCCGAGGAGATCGACGCCGTCGAGCGGCTGACCGGACGCGCCCCCGGCCGAGACCTGCCCGCCGTGTTCGTGGAGCACAACACGCCCAAGGTCTCGGTGACCGACACTGTGCATCCGCTCGCCGCGAGGAGCGACATCCCGATCGCTCACGTCACCCACTTCAACCGGCTGTTCTGGGATGCCGGGAGGGCGCCCAGCACGGTGATCGAGCACGGCGTCGCCGATCCGGGCCCGCTCTACACGGGCGAGCTCGAGCGCCTCGGCGTGGTGATCAACGAGCCGGTGCGCCGCGGGCGCGTGACCGGGACCGACCTCCTCCCGGGGTTCTCGAGGGTCGCTCCGCTCGACGTGTTCGGCATGGGCGCCGAGCACCTGCCCGAGGCCCTCGGGGTGCGTGCCGACAGGATCGCCCCCGTCGGAGACCTGCCCTCGGCGCGCCTGCACGCCGAGCTCGCGCGCCGGCGGGTCTACCTGCATCCGCTCCGCTGGACCTCGCTCGGGCTCGCGCTGCTCGAGGCCATGCACCTCGGCATGCCCGTGCTCGCCCTCGACACGACCGAGGCCTCGCGTGCCGTGCCCCCCGAGGCCGGGCTCGTGTCGAACGACCTCGGGGCGCTCGAGCGGGCCGCGGCACGACTGATCCGCGATCCGGCCGGAGCGGCGGAGCAGGGCGCGGCCGCCCGACGGCACGCCCTCGAGCACTACGGCCTCGAGAGGTTCCTCGAGGCCTGGGACCGGCTGCTCGGCGACCTCGCGCCCCGACGGCGCTCCGGTCGCCGTCCCGCAGCGGACTCCCCCACCACCCTGATGGAAAGGACGACACGATGAAGATCTCCATGGTGTCCGAGCACGCCAGTCCGCTCGCCACGCTCGGCGGCGTCGACGCGGGCGGGCAGAACGTGCACGTCGCCGCCCTCTCGGCGGCCCTCGCGGCCCGCGGCCACGACGTGACCGTCTACACCCGCCGCGACGACGCCTCGCTCGAGGAGCGGGTGCGGCTCTGCGACGGGGTCGAGGTGGTGAACGTGGAGGCGGGACCCGCGACCGCCATTCCGAAGGACGAGCTGCTGCCCTTCATGGGCTCCTTCGGCGACCGGCTCGCGGAGTACTGGCAGGGCGACCGGCCGGACATCGTGCACGGCCACTTCTGGATGTCGGGCCTCGCCGCCCTCGACGCGGCGCGCCGGCCCGGTGCCGCCGAGCTCCCCGTGGTGCAGACCTTCCACGCTCTCGGCACGGTGAAGCGCCGCCACCAGGGCAGCGACGACACGAGCCCGCCCGAGCGCGAGTCGCTCGAGCCGCGGGTGGGCCGCGGGGTCGACGCCGTGATCGCCACCTGCTCGGACGAGGCGTTCGAACTGAAGACGATGGGCGTGCCCTCGACGCGGATCTCGGTCGTCCCGTGCGGCGTCGACACCGGGCTCTTCACCCCCGACGGCCCGGCGGAGGAGAAGGGGCGGCCCTTCCGCATCCTGACCGTCGGCCGGCTCGTGCCGCGGAAGGGTGTGGGACTGACGATCTCCGCGCTCGCCCGGCTGGTCGACTCCGGCCGCGACGACGTCGAGCTCGTGGTGCTCGGCGGGTCACGGCCGCCCGCGGAGGTGCTGGACGACCCCGACGTGCAGCGACTACTCGCCCACGCCGAGGGCCTCGGGGTGGCCGACCGGGTGAGCTTCCGCGGCCAGATCCGGCAGGGCGACCTGCCCCAGGCGCTGCGCTCCGCCGACGTGGTGGTGTGCGCTCCCTGGTACGAGCCGTTCGGCATCGTGCCGCTCGAGGCGATGGCCACGGGAACCCCCGTGGTCGCCGCCGCGGTGGGCGGGCTGATCGACAGCGTCGTGCACGGCCGCACGGGGCTGCACGTGCCCCCGCGCGACTCGGACGCGATCGCCGACGCCGTGCAGACCCTCCTCGACGACCCGGCGCTGCTCGCGTCGCTCGGGGCGGCGGGCATCGCGCGCACGCACTCGCGCTACACGTGGTCGAAGGTGGCGGCCGAGACCGAGCGGGCCTACCTCCGCACGCTGCGGGCCGCGGGCCGCGCGGATCGTGGAGGCCGGGCGGGCCGGCCGGTCGATCACGCCGACCGGGCGGATCGCGCGGATCGCGCCGATCGAGCCGACCGCACGGATCGGGCGGCGAGACTGCCCGAGGGGGTCGCGGGCGGATCGCGCCGATCAGCCGGGCGCTCGAACGGGCGGGTGAGCTCGTGAGCATCCGGGAGGCCCTGCGGCCGGCATCGACGACGGGCCCGGACCAGACGGGCCCCTCAGTGGTGGGTGACACAACGGTGAACGGCACGGCCGACCTGCTCGCGCGCCACCTCGACGACCACGTCGACACGATCGCGGCCCTGCGCGAGCACGTGCCCACCCTCACCCGCTGGGGCGACACCCTGGCCGAGCGCCTGCTGCACGGGCACCGGCTGATCGCCGCGGGCAACGGCGGCTCCGCGGCCGAGGCCCAGCATCTCACGGCCGAGATCGTGGGGCGGTTCGACGGCGAGCGCCGGCCGTTCTCGGCCCTGTCGCTGCACGCCGAGACCTCGAGCGTGACCGCCATCGCGAACGACTACGGCTACGACGAGGTGTTCGCGCGGCAGCTGCAGGCCCACGCGAGGGCCGGCGACATCGTGGTGCTGTTCTCCACGAGCGGCCGCAGCCGCAACCTCCTGCTCGCCGCCGAGGCCGCGCGCCGCATCGGCGCCACGACCTGGGCGCTCACCGGGGTGGCTCCGAATCCGCTCTGCGACGAGTGCGACGAGCAGATCGCGCTGACGGGCCCCTCTGCCGCCGTGCAGGAGGCCCAGCTCGTGGCGCTGCACCTGCTCTGCCGGGTGTTCGACGACCGGGTGAGACGGCACGACGCCGGCTCGGGAAGGAGCTCCCGATGAGGATCGTGGTGGTGGGCGACGTGCTGCTCGACGTGGATCTGACCGGCAGCGCCGATCGGCTGAGCCCGGATGCTCCGGTGCCCGTGGTCGCGGTGCAGGATGCCGCGGAGCGCGCGGGCGGCGCCGGCCTCGTGGCGACCCTGCTGGCGCGCGACGGGATCGACGTCTCCCTCGTGACCGTGCTCGGCGACGACGACCGGGCCGGCCGCATCCGCTCGTGCCTGGAACGCACGGCCGAGGAGCCCGGGTCCGGTGCGATCGAGGTCGTGGCGGGCGACTCGGGCGCCCCCACCCCCGTCAAGACGCGGGTGCGCGGATCCGGCCAGGCGGTCGTGCGGATCGACGAGGGCTGCGACCCTCCCCCGCCCCCGCGGGTGAGCGCTGCGATGCTCGACGCGCTCACGGATGCCGACGCGGTGGTGGTGGCCGACTACGGCCGCGGCGTCGCGGCCGATCCGGTGCTGCGCGAGGCGCTCGAGCGGGTGGGCCGGCGGGTGCCCGTGGTCTGGGATCCGCATCCGCGGGGCGCGGAGCCCGTGTGCTCCGCCGCGGTCGTGACCCCCAACTCGAGCGAGGCGCTGGCTGCCGCGGCCAAGAACGGCGGCAGCAGTGGCAGCACCGACACGATCGTGGGCGCGGCCTCCGACGCCGCCGCCGCGCTCGCGGCCCACTGGGGGTGCGGTGCCGTGCTCGTGACCCTCGGCCTCCGCGGAGCGCTCCTGCACGTTCCGGGCGAGAGCCCCGACGTGCCGCACGTGGTGCCGGCCCAGGCGGTGCACGACATCGATCCGTGCGGTGCCGGTGATCGACTCGCCGCGACCCTCGCCGTGGCGCTCGCCTCGGGCGAGGAGCTCCCCGCGGCCGCCCGCACGGCGGTGGCGGCAGCCGGCAGGTTCCTCGCCGACGGTGGGGTGGGCGGCCTCGCGAACCCCGCCAACACCCGCCCGCTCGGCGGCGATGCGGGCGACGCTCTCGCGGTGGTGCACGCCGTGCGGGCACGCGGCGGCACGGTCGTGGCCACCGGCGGCTGCTTCGACCTGCTGCACGCGGGTCACGCCCGCACCCTCGCCGCCGCCCGGGCCCTCGGCGACTGCCTCGTGGTGTGTCTCAACAGCGACGCCTCGGTGCGACGGCTCAAGGGGTCAGAGCGCCCCATCATGTCCCAGCCCGACCGGGTCGACCTGCTGCAGGCGCTCGAGTGCGTCGACGCGGTGATCGTGTTCGAGGAGGACACCCCCGAGAGCGTGCTGCGCCGGATCGAGCCCCACATCTGCGTGAAGGGCGGCGACTACGTGGCCGAGGAGCTGCCCGAGACGGCGGTGCTCGCCGAGTGGGGCGGCCGCACCGTCACCGTGCCGTACCACGCCGGCAGGTCGAGCACTCGGCTCGCCGGTGCCCTGGCCCGCGTGGGCTGAGCGCCCGCCCGCACCTCCCCGCCCGCCCTGCCCCGGCCCGGCCGACGCCAGCCCTACCTACCCGACCCAGCCCCACCGATCCGAACCCGCACCACCACCGAAAGGAAGCACCCCCATGCCCCGTCCCCTCGGAAACGTCCTCATCACCGGAGGAGCCTCCGGCCTCGGAGCCGCCGTCGCCGCCGCCGTGCGCGCCGCGGGCGGCCGACCCATCGTGCTCGACCTCGACATCAGCCGCATCTCGCCCGACGACGCCTACACCGCCGACGTCTCGGACACCCGCGCGACCGAGGAGCTCGTGGCCCGGCTCGCCGAGCAGTACGGCGGCCTGGATGCGGTGGTCACCGCCGCCGGCATCGACCGGCCGGCGCCGCTCGGCTCCCTGCCGGGCGCCGACTGGGAGCGCATCGTCGCGGTCAACCTCCTCGGCACGGTCGCCGTCGTGCGAGCTGCCCTCCCCGCACTCCTCGAGGCGCACGGTCGCGTGATCACCATCGCCTCCTCGCTCGCGCTGCGCGCGCTCGGAGACGCCACCGCCTACTGCGCCTCGAAGTTCGGCGTGCTCGGCTTCAGCCGCTCGCTGGCCGCCGAGACCAAGGGGAGCCTCGGCGTGACGACCGTCATCCCGGCCGGCATGGACACCCGGTTCTTCGACGGGCGCGACGAGCAGTACCGGCCCGGATCCGACGCCAGGCTCATCGACGCGGCCGAGGTCGCCGAGGCGATCGTCTTCGCGCTCACCCGCCCCGCCGGAGTCGAGCTGCGCGAGCTCGTCATCTGCCCCGAAGAGGAACCGTCGTGGCCGTGACGGGCCCGAGCAGCGAGACGATGTCGTCGTAGACCGCGTCGGCCGGAACGTCCTGCACGAACGACACGTCGTGCTCGCAGCGCGGGGCGGTCCAGCCCACCTGGGTGCAGTCGCGGCCGCAGACCGGGCAGTGCGTCGTCCACGACAGCTGCACCCGCTGACCGCCGCGGGTGAGCGGCCCGCCGTTGATGAGGTTGCCCACCCAGTAGACGCTCGCCGTGGGGGTGCCGACCGCCTGGGCGAGGTGCCGCGGGCCGCTGTCGTTGCCCACGAACACGTCGGCGTTCGCGAGCACCCCCGCGAGCTCGGGCAGCGAGAGCCGGCCGGCGAGCGACACGACCGGCTCGGCCGACGTGGTTGCGGTGGCGGCGGCGGTCGAGGCGATCCGGTCGGCCAGGGCGGCATCGTCGCCCTCCCCCACCAGCACGACGCGGAGCCCGTCCCGGGCGGCCCGGCGGGCGACCTCGGCGAAGCGGCCGGCCGGCCACCGCCGCCGCGGGTCGGTGGCGCCGGGGTGGATGACCATCAGGCCGGCGCCGCCACCACCACCACCGGCGCCGCCCCAGCCCCCGGTGCTCGCGTCGAAGACGCCCTCGACGAGCGCCCGTGCCCGCTGCCGCTCCGGCATCGTCACCACGACATGCGGCTCGGCCCGCACCGGCACGGCACCCGCGAGCGCCACCGTCTCGAGCCAGCGCACCACCTCGTGCTGGTAGTAGAGGTAGGGCAGACTCCGCTCCAGCGGCTGCGCATCCGGGGTCACCGTGCCCACGGTGTGGGCGGCCCCGAGACCGAGCAGGAACGGGTTCGAGAAGCGGCCGCCGCCGTGCAGCTGGCAGGCGAGGTCGAAGTGCTCGGCCGCCATCCGCTTGGTGAACAGAGCAGTGCCGATCGCGTCGTCGTCGGCGGTGTCGGGGCCGTGCACGCCGCGCGCGTGCGGGAGCACCTCGACCCGCGCCACGGGCCCCGGCCGGCCCTCGAGCAGCGCGCGGTGCGCCGGGGTGCCGAGCAGCACGATCTCCGCCTCGGGATACGCCGCCGCCAGGGCGTCGACGGCGGGCAGCGCGAACAGCAGGTCGCCGAGACCGCCACCCCGCAGCACGGCGATCTTCAGCACGTCGTCGAACCGCATCGTCTGGTCGAACCGCATCGTCTGGCAGAGCGCCGTCGCATCCACTGTCCTCATCCTCTCGTCAGCCGGTTCCCTCCCCTTTCCCCATCGGGTCGCGGGCGAAACACCTGCCCGGGAACGGGATGGGCGAGGTGTGGGCCGGGCGGCAAGTGGGTACGGGTCGGTCATGAGCCTCCACCCGATCCGTTCCACCGAGCCGACCGCAGCACCGGAGGCCGAGATGGTCATCTCCGATCCCCGCACGGGAGAGCCGGTCGGCCGGGTGCGGATCGCCGATCAGGCCGACGTGGCCGCCGCCGTCGAGCGCACGCGCGACGCGTTCCGCTCCTGGTCGGAGGTCTCCCCCGCCGAGCGCGGCGTGCGCCTCCGCACGGCGGCCTCAGCGCTCTCGGCGCACGCCGACGAGCTCGCCGAGCTCAACGAGAGGGAGACGGGCAAGCCTCGCGCCGATGCCCTCGGCGGGGTGCTCGCCGGGGTCGCGACCCTCGAGCAGTACGCCGAGCTCGGCCCCCTGCACACCGGCCGCACCCTCCGCGGAGACCCGTCGGCCATCGACTACACGGTCGCCGAGCCGCGCGGCGTCGTGGCCGTCATCACCCCGTGGAACGATCCCGTGGCGGTGGCCGCCGGGCTCATCGGGGCGGCCGTGGTGACGGGCAACACCGTCGTGCACAAGCCCAGCGAGCGCTGCCCCCACCTCGGCGAGCTGCTCGGCCGTGTGCTCGGCGGGGCGCTGCCCCCGGATGTCGTCGTGACGGTCTCGGGCGACGCCGGCACGGGCGCGCAGCTCGTGGCGCAGCCGGGCGTCTCGATGGTCGCGCACGTGGGCTCCACCGCGGCGGGCGAGCGGATCGCGAGAGCCGCGGCCCTCACCGGCGCGCACGTCGTCCGCGAGAACGGCGGCAACGACGCGCTCATCGTCGACGCCGACGTCGACCCGGTCTGGGCGGCCGAGCAGGCGGCCCTCGGCGCCTTCGCCAACAGCGGCCAGATCTGCACCTCCGTGGAGCGCATCCTGGTGCACGCCGCCATCGCCCAGCCCTTCCTCAGTGCGCTCGTGGCCGAGGCCGAGCAGCGCACCGCCGATCCGCTGTTCGGCCCGCTGGTCGACACGGCGCTCCGCCGCGACGTGCACGCCCAGGTGCTCGAGGCGCTCGAGAGCGGGGCGGTCGCGCTGACCGGCGCCGCACTGTCGGAGGGTGCGGGCAGCTTCTACCCCGCCACCGTGCTGAGCGGCTGCCGGCCGACCATGACGATCATGCGCGAGGAGACCTTCGGGCCGGTCGCACCCGTGCAGGTGGTCGACTCGTTCGACGAGGCGCTCCGGCTCGCGGCCGACGACCGCTACGGCCTCGCCGCGACCGTGCTCACGCGCTCGCTCGAGCACGCCGCCGACGCCGCCCGGCGGCTGCCGGTGGGCACCGTGAAGGTGAACGCCGTGTTCGGCGGCGCCCCGGGCGGCTCGGCCGAACCGCGGAGGGCCAGCGGCAGCGGCTTCGGCTACGGGCCGGGGCTCCTCGACGAGATGACGCTCACCAAGGTCGTGCACATCGGGGTCGCGCCATGACGCCGCAGCTGCGGCAGCTGCCCGACCTCGTGCGGGCCCGCCCGCCGCGGGTGACCGTCGTGGGCGATGTCATCCTCGACCGCTGGCTGCGCGGCGGGGTGCAGCGGGTGAGCCGCGAGGCTCCCGTGCCGGTGGTCGAGGTGGGCGAGCCCGAGAGCTGCCCCGGCGGCGCCGCGAACACCGCCGTCAACCTCGCGGCCATGGGGGCCGAGGTCGAGCTCGTGACGGTGCTCGGCGACGATCCGGAGGGACGCGAGCTGCTGCGACTGCTCGCGGAGGCCGGGGTCGGCACCTCCGGCGCGCTGGTGCGGCCGGGTGCCACGACCGCGTCGAAGACCCGCATCGTGGGAGCCGACCAGATCATCGTGCGGGTCGACCAGCTCTCCCGGCCGGCGCCTGGGCCCGGCGTGCGCTCGCACGTGCTCGCCGCTCTCGAGCGCGCGCACCCCGAGGGCGCCCTCGTGTTCTGCGACTACGGCGCCGGGCTCTTCGACGACGAGCTGCTCGAGCTCCTCGCCTCGCACCGGCCTCCCGGCGGCCACCGGGTGGTCGACGCGCACGATCTCCAGCGCTGGCGGGCCTTCCGGCCGGATGTCGTGACCCCCAACGCCCAGGAGACCGAGCGGCTGCTCGGCCGGCCGCTCGGCAGCGGGGCCGAGCGGGTGGCCGCGGTCGAGGCGGCCTCCGGTGAGATCCTCAGCTCCTCCGGTGCCGGGCTCGCCGTCGTGACCCTCGACCGCGACGGGACCGCCGTGCTCGACGGAGGGCATCCGGTGCACCGCACGCACGCCCACCCCGCACCCGAGCACCAGGCATCCGGAGCCGGCGACACGTTCGTAGCGGCCCTCGCGATCGCCCTGGCCGCCGGCGCGACGCCCGCCACGAGCGCGAGCTGGGCGCAGGCAGCGGCCGACGTGGTGGTGGCCCGGCCCGGCACCGCGGTCTGCTCCCTCAACGATCTCGACGAGGCGCTCGGCGCGCGCGAACCCACCAGGGCGCTCGGCCTGCCCGAGCTCACCGAGGCGCTGGCCGCCGAGCGGGAGAAGGGTCGGCGGATCGTCTTCACGAACGGCTGCTTCGACGTCATCCACCGCGGTCACACCACCCACCTCCGCCAGGCCAAGCAGCTCGGCGACGTGCTCGTGGTCGCGCTCAACGACGACGCCTCGGTGAGCCGCCTCAAAGGTCCGGAACGGCCCGTGAACCCGGTCGGCGACCGGGTGGCGGTGCTCGAGGCGCTCGGCTGCGTCGACCACGTCGTGGTGTTCGGCGAGGACACCCCGATCGCCCTGCTCACGGCCCTCCGGCCGGACGTCTACGCGAAGGGCGGCGACTACACGCCCGAGATGCTCGCCGAGACCGAGGTGGTGCGGGGGTACGGGGGCGAGGTGCGGATCCTCGACTACATCGCCTCGCACTCCACCACGGGGCTCGTCGACCGCATCCGGGCGAGGGCGCTGCCCTAGGCCCAGCCGCACGTGCCGCCGGACCGTCCGGCGGATTCGAGGAAGAAGGAGACACCATGTCGGACGACCGACCGCAGGAGAACCCCCAGAACCACGACATCGTGCCCGGTGCGGGCACCGACAAGCCCTCGCAGGCCGAGGGATCCGAGGAGCAGGCGGAGGAGGCCATCTCGGAGGCCGCGCCCACCGGCGGCGAGGACTGAGCCCGGGCGGCTGCGGGCTCGCGGTCTTCTACGCCGCCGAGTGCGCGCTGTCCAGCCCCTCGCCCTGATCCGGGGCGGTCGTAGTTTCACTCTCAACACACACATCGGAGGCGTCGACGACGGCGCCCGGAACGGAGGATGCATCGTGTTCTTTCACAAGCAGGAGCTGCAGTTCAAGTCGTCACCGTCGAAGCCGGATGCGGTCTTCGCCCGGCGGTTCCAGGAGGTTCTCGGCGGTCAGTACGGCGAGATCACGGTGGCCATGCAGTACGGCTTCCAGGCCTGGAACGCGCACGAGCCCGGCAAGTACCGCGACCTGCTGTTCGGCATCGGAGCCGAGGAGTTCGGGCACGTCGAGATGATCGCCGTCATGATCGCGCAGCTGCTCGAGAAGGCGCCCGTGGAGCAGTCGGAGGCGGCCATCGCGGCCGATCCGGTGCTCGGGGCCGTGATCGGTGGAACCGACGTGCAGGCCGCCATCGTGGCCGGTGCGGGAGCGCGGCCCGTCGACAGCAACGGCAACCCGTGGTCGGGTTCCTACATCACGGCGAGCGGCAACCTGCTGGCCGACTTCACGGCCAACGCGAACGCCGAGATGCAGGGACGCATCCAGGTGGCCCGGCTCTACAACATGACCGACGACTACGGCGTGCGCGACCTGATCTCGTTCCTGCTGGCGCGCGACACGATGCACCAGAACCAGTGGATCGCGGCGGCAGCCGAGCTGCGGGCCGAGGGCAAGGAGGACCTGCCCGTGCCGAGCAACTTCCCTCTCAGTCAGGAGCACCGAGAGGTCTCGTACCAGTACATCAACTTCTCGGACGGCGCTGCGGCGGCCGAGGGCAGCTGGGCCTCGGGGCCGACCCCCGACGGCAAGGGCGAGTTCACCTACCTCGACGGCCCGCAGGGCTCGGTTCCCATGCCGCCGCCCACGCAGCCGGACCCGCGGCTCTTCGGCACCGACCCGAAGCCCAACCTGGTCGACAAGGCCACAGGGGTCATCAAGGACAAGCTCAGCACGAAGTAGGCGGATCAGGAGAGGGAGGTGGTGCGCGGTGCTCAGCGAACAGCTCACGCGACCGGTCGTCGACGTGCGGATCGAGCATCCGGCGGCTGACGAGTGGGAGGTGCATCTCGCCGGCGGCGGGGCCTCGGTCGGGTACGTGACCCGGCTGGGCTCCGTCTACGAGAGCATCGACGTGCTGCCTCCCTACGAGGTGCGCCTCTCGGGCTCGCTCGAGGGGGCGCTGGAGTCGATCTACGTGACGCTCACGCCCGAGAACGGGCGGCTGCTGGAGGCGTACGGGCGGTAGGGGGGCGTCATCGCGGGGGCGGGCGCTCCGGCCGCGGTCTGCGCGAGGTGCGCCTATGCGGGCCGGTTCGGTGAGGAGTTGGCGAGGCGCAAGACGATCTGCCGCGGCAGGAGCGACACGATGCGACTCGTGCGCGTGTTCGCTCTGCCGGATACGGCGCTGACGGGTGTTCTCGATTTATCCAGGGCGCGAAAGGCGGAGTCGACGACTTGCTTGGGCGTTTCGAAGGTGACGCCGTGCTCGCTCGAATCAGAGTTGCTGAAGAAGTCCGTCTTGGTGGGTCCGGGAGAGAACGCCATCACCGTCAGCGGAGAGTCGCGGAGCTCGTAGGCGAGGGCTTCGGTGAATCGCAGGACGAAGGCTTTCGACGCGGCATAGACAGCCATTCCCGGGGTGGGCATGTACGCGGTCAGGCTCGCAATGTTGATCAGGGCGCCTCGGCCCGATTCCGCGAGCTGCGGGAGGAAAGCTCGAGACACGTCGACGACCGCGTCGATGTTGACGGCGAGCTGCTCTCGAAGGTCTGAGGGGGTCGTGTCCTTGAAGTCCCGAGTGAGGCCGATACCTGCGCAATTGACGACCGTGTCCACGCGAAGGTCTCGCCGGGCAAGATCAGCAAACAGACGCGTCCCGCTGGATGGCTGGGACAGGTCGAGGGCAACGGTCGTCACCGTGCGGTGAAATTCCTCGCGGAGAGTTTCGGCAAGGTCCTCCAACAGGCTGATTCGCCGGGCGACGAGGACGATGTCTGCTCCTCGGGCGGCGAAGGCGCGAGCGAATTCACGGCCGATACCGGAGCTTGCTCCGGTGACGAGGACGGTTGTTGTTGCATATTCCATGGATAGCTCCTAGGTTGACAGGTGTTAACCATAGAGCAGGTCGGCGGTGATCAACACGGGACTCTGTGGCCGGCGTGCTGTGGAAGGGTAGGTCCATGACGACGACGGGTTCCAGGACGCGTACGGGCAGTCAGCTGCGTGACGAGCTCTTGGCCGCGGCGACCGATCTGTTGTCCGAGCGGCTTGCGATCACGCCGCCCTCGTTGCGCGAGACCGCCCGCGTGGTCGGCGTTTCTGCCACGGCGGTCTATCGGTACTTCCCCTCTCAGCAGGAGCTTCTTCTTGCGATCGCGAGCCAGAGCCTTGCTTCTCTCGAGGCCGTCCTGGGCACGTGTCAGGACGAGGCGTCAGGGGGTGAGGATCCCGTCGTCCGGGTCCGGAGCATGGCTGTCACGTATGCGACGTGGGCTGTTGCCAATCCGGGGGCATACCAGTTGTTGTTCGAGGGCCGAGATCTTCTCGACGAGTCGGCGAGGATCGACTTGGGGATTGACCGCTTGCAGGCCGACCTCGAGTCCCTCCTCCAGGATCTGCCGGCCGGCGGTCGTGACAAGCAGGTGCGTGCCGAATTGCTGTGGACCGCCCTGCACGGCCTTGTGGTCACGCGCATCCGGAAGACTCGACAGCAGTGGCGCCGCCCCCTTGCCGAGGATGCCGTGGCCCTGGTGGACGCCTTCATCAGCTGAAGGGGTCTGTCCTCGAACGCGTCACGCGTGACGGGTCGGTGGCTCCGACGGCTCGCACAGCCGGCGATCGGCTGCAACGACGCTAGAAGATCGCGACGACCATTGCTAGGACATTTTTGCGGGCACCCAAGCTCTGGCTGCTCCTCGATGGTCGGAAACGCGAGAAGCTTCCCGCGGAGGCTTCCCTGCCGCCGTCGTTCATCTCTCGAACTCGGGCGCCGTCGAGCGAAGAGAGCAGAGCGGCGTTCTCAGCCGGCGCGAGCCGCACGAGGTGCGCAACGAGCTTCGCCTCGAGAACCACGAGCTTCCATGTCGCCAAGTGACCATGCGAAGCCCTCGGAGGTGGTCGGCAGGCGCGCCGAACTCATCCCCAGCACCCAGGGGGACGAAACCGACGATGAGGACCGCGGACGATCCGCGCCGGAGTGCGGGCTGCCCGCCGGCCATCGCTAGAATTGGCGCGACCGCGCAGGGGGTGCGGCGCGACGAGGGGACGGTTGCGATGGGTCACGCCTTCGCGGGTGCCAGGACGACCAACGGGCGAGCGGCCGACCGGCGGGGGACGCTGCGCCGGGGAGCGATCGGGCTGGCGAGCGGCCTCGCGGTCGCGGCTTCCCTGTTCGCGTTCCCCGTTGTCGCACACGCCGACCCGACCGGCATCACCGACGGTGGCGTCTCGTCGGGGCTCGCGCGCCTCGCGGCGTCCGGCGCGACCCCGGGCACGCCCGAGGCTTCTCGCGCTGCCGGTCTGCCCGCGGAGGGTCCGGGCTCGCTCGCGGTCGACGGCAGCGGCCGCGTGATCGTGGAGCTGCGGTTCGAGTCGTTCGAGGCGCAGCACGCGGCGCTCCTCGCCATCCGGAATCTCTTCGAGGTGCGTTCGGTGGGTGTCAGCGCCCCCGCCGTCTCGGTCTACGCCACACCCGATCTCTTCGACGACGCGGCAGCGCTGGCCGGAGTCGTCTCGCTCGAACCGGGTCTGCTGTCCAAGCATGCGTCGAGCACCGCCCTGCCCACGCAGCTCAGCGCTGCGCTGGCGCTCTCGGGTGACCCCGACCTCACGGGCACGAGCTGCCGATCGATCCCCGTCAACACGGCGGGACCCCTCGGCGTCGACACGGTGCAGGCGCAGTACGGTCTCGACGGGACGGGCCTCACGGTCGGCGTCATCTCCGACTCCTTCGACCTCGGCGCCGACAAGGTGGCGACGAATGCCGCCGAGGACGTTCTGGCGGGCGCCCTCCCCGGCCCCGGCAACCCCTGCGGCTACACGACGCCGGTCGGTCCCGTCCTCGAGAAGAACGCGACCATGTTCTCCGACGAGGGACGCGCGATGGCCCAGGTGGTGCACGGCATCGCTCCCGGCGCGCGACTCATGTTCGCCACCGACGGGGCCACGCAGACCGAGTTCGCCGACAACATCCAGGCGCTCGTCGACAACGGCGCCGACGTGATCGTCGACGACGTGGTGCAGTTCACCGAGCCGTGGTTCCAGCAAGGCGTCGTGGCGCAGAAGATCGCCGAGATCCGCACCCAGGGCGTGCTCTACGTCGCCGCCGCCCAGAACGAGGGCAGCATCGGCTACCTCGGGGCCGGCACCGAGAACGTCGCGCCCACGGGTTCGTGGGAGTCGGCCGAGTACCGTCCCGGCGAGTGCTTCGCGGGCATCGCCGCGATGATGGACACGGCCCTCGGCACCACGGGCACCGAGGCCGACTGCATGGACTTCGGGCCTGCAGGCGCGCCGGCGAAGGGGCTCCAGGTGACGCTCGGTACCGCCCCGAGCTTCGAGCTGCTCGCGCAGTGGGCCGAGCCCGTCGACGGCCGATCGACCGTGATCGTGCCGTTCCTGCTCGATGCCACCGGCGCACCGCTGCCGTTGCCGACCGGCAGCGGCACCTTCGACGACAGGACACCAGCGTCGTACGTCGGGTACACCGCCACGACCGACCCCTCGGTGCCGTTGGTCGTCGCCGACTACACGCTCGTGCTGGCGCGCGCGAAGAATGTCGGCGAGCCAGGCACACCGCGCGTCAAGGTCATCTTCGCGATCGACGACGGTGGCGTGCAGCGCCTCCCCTACGCTCCCGGCGAGTGGCGAGACGACGTCGTCATCGGCCCGGTGGTGTTCGCGCACCCGGCGGATCCCGCCGTCCTCACGAGCGGAGCAGCGCCGGCGTACGAGCCCCAGTACATGGAGCCCTACTCGGGCACAGGTCCGGCCACGTACTACTTCGGCCCGGTCGACGCGCTGACGTACCGCCCGGCGGAGCGTCTGGTCGAGCCGCGCGTGCTCGTCAAGCCCGACCTCATCGGGGTCGACTACGTGCGCACGACGTTCTTCGAGACCTACTACTCCGACAGTCCTGTGCTGCCGGACGGCTACTACTTCCCCGGCACGTCGGCAGCCGCTCCCGGCGTTGCCGCCGTGGCCGCGCTGGCGATGCAGCACTCCCCGCAGTCCACGGCCGAGCAGGTGCGCGAGGCGCTCGTCTCGACGGCGGTCGCGATGCCGAAGCAGCCGTTCGACTACGGCGTCTCCGACGCGAACGTGTGGGGTTCGGGACGCGTTTTCGCGCCCGCCGTGATCGCGGCGCTGCCGGCAGCCCCGGCGCCGTCCCCCGCGCCGACTCCGGTGCCCGCCGGTGACGGCGGCACGCGCCTGGCCGACACAGGACTGAGCGTCGGAGGAGGTCTTCACGGAGTCGCGCTCATCGCCCTGCTGCTCGCCGGGGGCGCGATGGTGTCGTTCCGCTCTGCTCGACGTGCCGGTCGAGCCCCACGATGAGGAACTCACCGACGACGGTCTTGCCGCTCGATCTGTAGACGTGGGTCAGGCGCTCAGCCCGTGAGCTGATCGAGGATGCGCTGGATCGTGGAGGGGAAGTCGCGCGCTGCCCCGCACCAACGGGAGGCCGCCGCTCCGGAGTGCGGGGCGACGGCCTACCGTGTGAACACGGTCAGTTCTTGAAAGCGTCCTTGACGTTCTCGCCGGCCTTCTTCGCGTCGGCCTTGGTCTGGTCGGCCTTGCCCTCGGCGACGAGCTTGTCGTTGTCGGTGATGTTTCCGACGGCTTCCTTGGCCTTGCCGGCGAGGTCTTCGGCGGCGTTCTTGATCTTGTCTGCAGCGCTCATGGTGAGCTCCTTCCGTTGTGGTGTTCGGTGGGATCAGCCTCCACGGGTGTGGTGGCCGGGTGGGTCAGTGGCGTTTCCGGGCGATCCGCTTCGCGGTGTCCTTCGTGGCCTGGGTTCTGGTGCCGAGGACGTATCCGGTGACTCCGAATGCGATCGCGACGATCCAGGCGACTGGCTTCGACATGATGATGCTCTTCTCTCTCGTGCGACTGACGGCTGCAGCTACTGCAGCCGGGTGGGGGAGCTGACGCGGGCCCGGAAGCCACCGCTGATCTGCACCAGGGCGGGCAGCGGGCGACCGAGGAAGCGAGCAGCACGATCACCGCGATCACGGCCAGCACGAGGAGGGCCGGCATGGGTGGCCATGGTGTTTCTCCTTCGGGTCGTCCCCGGTGGGCTCCGGGGTGCTGCGTGGTTACGAAGATGAGACGCGGCGAACGGGTGATTCGTCACGGTCTCAGCTGGATGGTGGTTCGCAGGCCGCAGCGAGACGGCTGGCGGGCATCACCTCGATCGGCGGAACTAGGGTCGGGGTATGACTCGCACCGACAGGCTGTACGCGCTTGTGGAGGAGCTGCGGGCCGTGGCGCCGCGACCGAGAAGCGCCCGGTGGCTTGCCGACCGGTTCGGCGTCAGTTCGCGGACCATCGAACGAGACCTGTCGGCCCTGCAGCAGAGTGGAGTGCCGATCTGGGCGGAACCCGGTCGCACCGGCGGCTACTGCCTGGACACGGCACACTCCCTGTCACCCCTCGGGTTCACGGTCGATGAAGCTCTCGCCGTGATGGTCGCCCTCGGCGCGCTGGCCACGAGCCCGTTCCGTGATTCGGCGACGTCGGCTCTTCGCAAGGTCGTCGCCGTCACCGACGATCGCAGACTGAGAGAGACGGCCGACCTGGCTGCGCGCATCCATCTGCTTGGCGGCGAGGAGCCGACCGGTGCGCCTCGTGGTCTGGATGCAGCCCTGCGGACCGGACAGGTCCTTCGGATCTCCTACACCGACCGCGACGGCGGCGCGACCGTGCGGGACGTCGAACCGATGGGGTTCGTCGGCAAGGGCGACAACTGGTACCTGATCGCGTGGTGTCGGCTCCGCGACGGTCTTCGCGCGTTCCGGGGCGACCGGATCGTCCAGGCAGAGCCTCTGGTCGAGCGGGCGGCGCGTCGAACGCTCCGGGCGGAGGATCTCGGCATCGTCGAGGGACGGCTGCGAGAAGTCGGGCTGGGCCGGAATACGGCCTGAAACACCGACATGACGGTGTCGCGCAGGGCGCCCAGGATGATGACGTCGGGCCGGATGGCGCGGCCGGAAGGAAGACATGGACCTCGCATCACTCCGCATCATCACGCACGACGTCGACCGGCTCACCCGCTTCTACGAGGCGGTGACGGGGGTCACGGCCACGCGGCCTGCTCCGGTGTTCGCAGAGTTGCGGACATCAACGGGCACCTTGGCGATAGCGAGCACGGCGACGGTCGCCACGCTCGGCACCGACGCGCCACGACCAGCCACCAACAACTCGATCATCATCGAGTTCCTCGTCACGGACGTCGACGCCGAATTCGCACGCCTCCACGACCTGCTCGACGACGTCGTGCTCAGGCCGACAACCATGCCGTGGGGCAACAGGTCCACCCTCTTCCGCGATCCCGACGGCAACCTCGTCAATCTCTTCTCACGCCCAGCCCCGTGATCGAACCGCCCCTGTGGTGTGAGATCGCGGCCAGGGCTGAGCCGTTCACGAGGCGGTGCTGTGAGCCGGTGTCGTTTCGAGGTGCTGGGAATCCAGCCAGTCCAGGGTGACGTCGGCGACGTCTTTCCAGCCGCTGTCGATGGCGAGGGAATGTCCTCGGCCCTCGAACTCGTGGTAGTCGGTGATCGACGAGGTGTCCCCGTAGAGCTTGAGAACCTCGAGGGTCACGGCCTTGGGCACGGTGTGGTCCTCGGTGCCGGAGGTCAGCAGGAGGGGTCCGCGTGCTGCGACGTGGGTGTCGACGGCGGCAGGAGAGTTGCGCGTGAAGTTCGCGGTCGCGTCCTCGAACAACGGCCTCCCGGGGCCGGGGATCGTCCACGCCTCGTGCAGCGCATCGGACTCCTGTTCTGAGAGCGCGTTTCCGAAGCTGTAGCGGAACTGCTTCGCTGTCAATGACACGGTCCGATGCTTGTTGGCCGGGTTGCCGAGCACGGGAAGCCCCGACCGCAGCTGCGAGAAAGGCAGGGTCTTCACTCCCTTGATCGGAGCCGGATCGATCGCGATCCCGGCGGTCGCGTAGCCGTTCGCGAGCAGTTCCTGCGCGATGAGCCCGCCGAAGGAGTGACCGATCACGATCGGTTTCGTGGGCATCGCTTCGACCAGTGCGGCGTAGTGCCGGCAGATCGCTTCGATGCCGACGTCATCGAGCGCAGAGGGGTTCTCGCGTGTGGCCTGCACGGTGTCCCCATCGCCCGGCCATCCGGGGGCGGAGGTCTGGTATCCGGATGCCTCGAAGAGGTTCTGCCATTCGTGCCACGCGCTCGAGTGGATCCAGAGTCCGTGGATGAACATGACAGGGAATGGGCGGGTGACGGCTGGATCTGGCATTGCGGCTCCTTCAGGGTGGGGATGATTCTCGAGGCAGGGCGGACGTTCTACAGGGTGGGGATCAGGCCGCCGTCGATCCGGAAGTCGGCACCGGTGATGTTCGCGGAGCGGTCGCTGGCCAGCAGCAGCACGAGGTCGGCGACCTCACGAGGCTGTGTGAAGCGCCCCGTCACGGCCTGCGCTGCGGCGGCGGCGGCGACTTCCTCCGGGGTGCCGCCCCCCGCCTGTGAGACGGTCTGGGCTACGCCGGTGGCGCCCAGCCACAGAGCTGTCTCCACTGGTCCGGGGCTGATCGTGTTGACACGAACGCCGTGCCTCCCGACTTCCTTCGACACCGATTTGCAGTAGTTGGAGAGGGCGGCCTTCGCCGCGGAGTAGTCGGGGACGAGCGGGTCGGGCAGTGCGGCGTTGACCGAGCTGATGGTGATGATGCTGCCGCCTCCGAGGATCAGGCCGGGCAGCGCTGCACGAATAGTCCGTACAGCCGACATGAGAGTGAGGTTGAGCGTGCTCTCCCAGTCGGCATCCGTCACGCTGGTCACTCCGTCCGGCCGTGGCTTCACAGCCCCGACGTTGTTGACGAGGATGTCCACACCTCGCCCGGTCAGCGCTCTCTCGATGAGCGCCGACGGACCGAGGGGCGTCGCCAGGTCCACGGCGAAGAACTCGACGCTTCCTCCCGCGACCATCGTCTCGAGTTCGGGCGTGAGCGAACGAGCGCCCGCCAGCACGTGAGCGCCCTCTCTCGCGAGCGCCTCGACGACGGCAAGTCCGATCCCCTTGCTCGCCCCTGTGACCACTGCCGACTTGCCGGCCAGTCCATAGTCCATGCTCGTCCCGTCCTCGTCCAGGCTCAGCCCGTGGTGAAGTAGGTAGACGGACCTGTCTATCTACCTTCATGTGGCAGTATGGCCGAAGAAGAACTCGAAGGGCAAGGACGAATTCGTGAGCACCCCGCACCACGGCAGAAGTTCCGCATCCGCCGCGGAAGCGCAACAGCCACGCGCCGCCTCGGCCGCCCGCCAGCGGATTCTCGCGACCGCGACAGAACTGTTCATCTCGACCGGCATACGAATCGTCGGTGTCGATCGATTGATCGCGGAATCCGGTGTCGCTCGTGCGACGTTCTTCCGGCATTTCCCGACCAAGGATGATCTGGTCGTCGCGTTCCTCGAAGCTCAGGCGGCCGAAGCGCGCCGTGTCCTGACCGCCATACGCGCCCAGCCCGAAGGAGCTCGCGCCGTTCTGGCCGAGATCGCGTCCGGGGCGAAGGCCGGCATGGAGTGCACCGGATTCCGCGGATGCGAGTTCATCAACACCGCCGCCGAATACAGCGATCCCGACCACAAGACCCGCATCGTGGTCGACCGCCACCGCGCGTGGGTGCGCGACCTCATGGTCGACTCCCTCACGGAACTCGGCCATCCCACGCCGACCGGAACAGCCGAGGTCCTGTTCACGATGCGCACCGGCGCCATCGTCGCGTCCTCGCTCGAAGGATTCAGCGACGCCGATGGCGCCTTCGACAGAGCGTGGTGGGCTCTCATAGACCACGCCTAGCAGGCCGGCCGACGTGGTCGAGCCGCGTCGGCTACGGAGTTCCCGGCGGCTCCACTGTCACGAACTCACGTGTCCACGTCACCTGAACGTCCTCGTTCGCAAGCCGCAGGCCGGCCTCGGGGAATGCAGCCGTGACGGAACAGGTCCAGCTGTAACCGGCACCTGATGCACTCCCCGCGAGGATCGCGCAGTACTGGCCAGTGACCGAGCGCGCCAGCCAGAAACCCCCGCCGGCCGGACTTCCCGACGAGTCGAGCCGCCGGGTCGATTCCGGCTCTATGGAGGGCAAGGCGGTTGCCAACTGGTCCCCTGGCCGCTGCGGTCCGGTGAAGTAGGCGTCGACGGCGGCTGGGTCCATCGCCGAGGGAGAGGTAGGGGTGGGTGCGGTTTCGCCAGATGGCTGCTGACCCATCACGTAGATCGTTCCGACGATCGTCACACCGACCAGAGCCGCAGCGAACGCACCGGTGCGAAGGATCTTGCGCACCGGCCCGCTCGTTGCCCCGGGTCTCACGCCTGGCTCTTCACTCTTCTCCGGGTCCCGTTCGGTCGCAGAGGTGCCGTCCGGGGGAAGCGCTTGCTCGCTCGCCGGCACGAGCGGTGCCCCCTCCGCCCGTGCACGAGCGGAACGATCCCGCCGACGCTGCAACTCGTTCGTCGCTTCTTCGATCAGGTGAGCCGAGTGACCACGGTCGAAGATGATCCGCTCGAGTTCAGCGTCGGATGCGTGCGCGAGATCCATGCCAGCAGTCTCCCTCATCGGATCGCGGAGCACCGGGTGATCGACAAGGAGCCGCCTCAGCCGACCGCATGCTGGAGCGCGGTCTCCTCCCCGCCGACTCCTGACAGCAGCCGATCGTAGTCGCGGAGGCCGGCCGGGGCATCCGCGGCGATGTGACCTACGTAGCCGTCGGGGCGCACGATCACGAGGCCGCCGTGGGGCAGGCCGGCCGATCGCCGGAGCGTGTCCGCGTCGCGCTCCGTGACGGCGAGCTCCTCGATCCCGTCCGGCAGCGGCGTCGGCAGCGGCTCCGGCGAGCCCCGCCCCGGCACGCGGATGGCGAGGTGGCCGGGGTGCCGAGCGAGAGCCTGCGCCACGACGGTGTCGTCGAGGCGCAGGTAGTCGCCCGGCTTGAGCGTGCCGCCCGAACCGCCGACGATCGGGCTGTGCCGGTAGGCGACGTTCTGCTGCTCCACCCGGTCGACCATCTTCTCGGCCACCGCCGGGATGCCGAGACCGAGGTGCAAAAGCACGTTGCGGGCGTGCTGGGCCACCGGGTTCGTCAGCGTGCCGGCGGCCGAGAGCCGGGTGGTGAAGGAGATCACGTCGGCGGCCACGGGGTGCCGCTCGAGGTGGTAGCTGTCGAGCAGCCCGGCCGTGTCACCGGTCTGCACGGCCCGGGCGAGTTTCCAGCCGAGATTCGTCGCATCCTGCATGCCCGTGTTCATGCCGAGGCCGCCGGCCGGACTGTGGATGTGCGCCGCATCGCCCGCGAGGAACACGCGGCCGTCGCGATAGCGCGGCACCTGACCGTGCTTGAGCGTGACCCGGGTGAGCCAGTGCGCCTCGCGGATGCGCAGTCGGATGCCGCGCTCGTCGAGAGCCTGCTGCAGCCACTCGACGGTGACCGGGCGATCCGGCTCGATGCCGGGCTCGAGCTGGGCGAACACCCGCACCCGCTCGCCGAGCAGGGGGAACAGCAGCCCGGTACCGGTGCCCGGTGAGAAGAAGGTGTGGAACTGCGAGTCGTCGTAGTGGTGCTCGCCCTCGACGTCGCCCAGCAGGAAGTCTTCGCCCGCGAACGAGCCCTCGAGTCGCTGCCCCATGCCGTGGCGCACGGTGCTGCGCGCACCGTCGGTGCCCACGAGGTAGCGGGCCCGCAGCCGGCGGGTTCGACCGTCGGCACCGGTGAGCTCGGCATCGACGCCCTCCGCATCCTGGTCGAAACCGCTCAGCGCGGTGGACCGCTCGACCGTGACGCCGAGCTGTTGCAGCCGCTCGGCGAGCAGCGACTCGGTGTCGGTCTGGGCGATGGCGGCCGAGAAGGGGTGCACGGCCCGGATGCCCTCGAACGAGACCTCGGCCACGGTCGTGTCGCCGTCGTGCATCGCCATGCCGCGGGCCACCCGCGACCGGTCGAGGAGGGCCGGCAGCACCCCCAGCATCTCGACGTGGTCGAGCGATCGCGAGTGCACCACGATCGCGCGCGACTCGGTGGTGGGCGAGGGCAGCGTGTCGACGATGCGCACGGCGACGCCGCGCCGCGCGAGTTCGAGGGCGAGCACCAGGCCCACGGGACCTGCGCCGGCGATGAGCACGTCGGTCTCGGCGTCGGTGAGGGGGACGGTCGATTCGGCCACGGGACACTCGTCTCTGAGCGGAGGGTCGATTCAGCCATCACACCGCCCTCGGCGACTCTAACGGTCGGCCCCTGGCCACGACAGCCCCCGAGCGCGGCACAGCGCGAGACCGCCCGCCGCCGCCTGGGGGTGCGACGACGGGCGGGAGCTCGGCTCAGCCGCGGGCGGGCAGGCCGCTCGGCGCGCGGGTGTCGGCCGTGGTGCGACCCGGCACGAAGGCGGCGATGACCGCCACGAGGCCCGACGCGATGTGGAACACGATGTCGAAGGTCGTGAACCCGGTCGGCAGGATGCCGAACAGCGTGGGGTCGAAGATCGCCAGCACGCCCATCAGCACGTACATGATGCCCACGATGGCGAGCACCGCCGACAGCGCGCCGCGCGAGACGCGGCCGAACCCCACCACGAGCAGGGCGACGGCGATCACGATCCTGGCGATGTCGAGCGGCAGGTCGACGTTCGCGATCCCCGCGAAGTGCTCCCCCTCGATGAACAGCCCCACCACCGCCAGCAGTGCGACGACGATCCCGAGAATCCTGGCAACCCATTTGGCGAACATGTCGGTCCTTTCACAGAGGTGATCAACTGCTCCGGACCCTACAAACCTCCCCGCGACGGGCACGGGGCTTGACATCCGCCCCTCTCACCTGGCTAGGCAGACGCGAGCACCGAGGTGCGCCACGGCCGCGCGGTCTCGAGCGACTCCGCGAGATCGAGCAGCTGCAGGTCTGCACCGTAGGCGCCCACGAGCTGCACCCCCACGGGCACCCCGCCCGCGAACCCGGCCGGCACGCTCACCGCCGGCAGCCCGGTCATGTTGGCCTGGGGCGTGAAGCGCAGGATGCGGATGGACTCCGCGATGCCGTCGTCACCCCCGGCGAACTGCCCGGCCGGCTGCGGCTGCAGCGGGAGCACGGGGCACAGCAGCACGTCGAACTCCTCCCACCAGGACTGCACGCGTTGCCGGAACCCGTCGAACCAGCCCATCGCCTCCACGTGCTCCGCCGAGGTCTGCGAGGCCGCGAGCGCAGCCCAGTGCTCCGTGATCGGATCGAACCGCGGCGTCGCTCCGGCCGCCTCCGCCGCGTGCGCCGCGCGATCCCTCGCGACCTTCGCGAACGGCAGCAGCGCCGCGAACCAGCGTTCGGCGAACTCGTCGGGGAACATCGCCGCCGGCCACGCGGGCTCCACGACGTGCCCGAGTCCCTCGAGCAGGCCGGCTGTCTCGAGCACGGCCGAGCGGATCTCGGGCGAGACCTCGTAGACCCCGCCCGGGTCGTGGTCGAGGACTCCGATGCGGAGCGGCCTCGCCGCGTCGCCGGTCATGCCTCCGCGCACAAGTCCCGGCGACACCACGGCGTCTCCCGGCTCCCGGCCGGCCAGCAGCGCGAGCACGGCCCGCGCATCCCGCACCGACCTCGTGAGCACCCCGGTCTGCGAGATCCCGTAGAGCGACTCCCCGGCGGGCGCCTCGCTGATGGTGCCGCGGCTCACCTTGAGCGCCACGAGCCCGCAGTGCGCCGCCGGGTTGCGCAACGAACCGCCCCCGTCGGTGCCCTGGGCGAGCGCCGTCATGCCCGCCGCCACCGCGGCCGCCGAGCCTCCGGAGGATCCGCCTGCCGACCGGCTCACGTCCCAGGGGTTGCGGGTGAGCCCGTAGGCGAGGTTCCTGGTCTCGGAGTGCAGCCCGAACTCGGCCGAGTTGGTGCGGCCGATCGGCACGAAGCCGCCGGCGCGGAGGCGTCGCACGACGGCCGAGTCGTGGTCGAAGGCGCAGCCGGCGTCTTTGCGGGCGATGCTCCCCTGGTGATCCGGATGCCCCAGCGCGGCCACGCCGAGATCCTTCAGGAGGATGGGGACACCGGCGAACGGGGCGGGCTCTGCGCCCACCACGGTGCCGGCTCCGGCGGGCGTCCCCGCGCGCTCCACCGCGTGCTGGTCGACGTACACGACCGCGTTCACCGCCGCATCCGCCTCCTCGATGCGCGCGACCGACAGCGACAGCAGCTCGCGGGCCGTCAGCAGTCCGCTCCGCACCGCCTCGGCCTGCCCGGTGGCGTCGAGCGCCAGCACCGCCGACGCCTCGCTCATCGGTCGGCCGTCTCCGACTCGCGGTCCCAGCGGTCGACGGCGGCACCGCGCTTGCGGAGCTCGGCCTTGCTGACCTTGCCGTTGGCGGTGCGGGGCAGGTCGTGCTCGAACACGATGAAGCGCGGCACCGCGAACGGCGGCAGGTGCGGCTCGACGAACTCGATCAGCTCGCGCGGATCGAGGTCGACGCCGGCCTTGACCTCGACCGAGACCTGCACCTCCTCCTCGCCGAGCTCCGACGGCACCGCGTACGCCGCGACGGCAGCGACACCCGGGTGCTGCAGCACGGTCGACTCGACCTCGACCGACGAGATGTTCTCGCCCCGTCGCCGGATGATGTCCTTGATGCGGTCGAGGAAGCGGAACCAGCCGTCCTCCTCCCGCACCACCCGGTCGCCGGTGTGGAACCAGAGGTCGTCCCAGGCCTTCACCGTCTCGTTCGGCATGCCGAAGTAGCCGCGGGCGAGCGCATAGGGCTGATCGCTCCGGATGAGCAGCTCGCCCGGCACGCCGTCGGGCAGCGGTTCGCCGTTCTCCGGATCGATCACCCGGTTGTCGAAGCCCGGCACCGAGACGCCGAGGTAGCCGGGGCGCAGCTCGTCGACCGGCACCGCGATGGCGAGGTTGGTCTCGGTCGAGCCGAACGCGTCGACGAGGTTGACCCCGAAGCGCTCCTTGAACTCCGGCAGCATGCGCGCGGGCGTGGCGGGCGCGAGTGCCGCCCGCACCGTGTGCGGCACGTACTCGCTCTCGGGCCGGTTGAGGAGGATGCCCACCATCGCGCCGAGGAGGAACGTGAACGTTGCCCCGCACTCGGCGGCCTCACCCCAGAAGCGGCTGGCCGAGAACCGGCGCGCCACCACGAACGACGCACCGGACACCACCGCCTGGATGAAGGCGTTGAGGGCGTTGGTGTGGAACAGCGGCAGCGTGGTGAAGAGCACGTCGTCGCGGGTGAAGCGCATGTGCAGCGTCTGGTTGCGGCCCCACCAGTAGAACTGCGCGTGCGGGCAGAGCACACCCTTCGAGGGCCCGGTGGTGCCCGAGGTGTAGAGGATGGCGGCGATGTCGGAGGGTGCGACGGCGGCGGCCTCCACCTCGCGTGAGACGGCCGGGATGGCCTCGACCGGCAGCGACAGGACCCTCGCGCCCGGGCCGGCCGCCGCCTCGAAGCTCAGCACCCGCTCGACCGCGACCGGGTCGTCGAGCCGCGCGAATCCGGCGAGCCCCTGGTCGTCGGCGAGCAGAAGGCGCGCACCGCTGTTGAGCAGCGCGTGCCGCAGCTGCGGCGGTGTGAGGGCGGGGTTGAGGGGCACGGCGACGGCCCCGACCCAGGCGGCCGCGAGGATCATGTCGAGCAGCTCCAGCCGGTTGCCCGAGAGCATCGCCACCCGGTCGCCCACGCCCACGCCCGCGTCGGCGAGCACGCCGCCGAGCCCGCGCACCACGCGGAGCTGCTCGGCACCGGTGCGGGATTCGCTGCCGGAGCTCAGCAGCAGGTCGTCGGGCATCTCGTCGGCACGGCGCTGGAGCATGGCCGGGATGGTGCAGTCGGCGAGCGGGCGGTCCAGTTGGGGGATGCGGGTCATGGGGTTCCCTCGTTCTCGATGTGAGTGGTGGTGAAGAATGCGGCGGGCTCCACGCGGGCGGAGCCGGGCAGGTGGACGGCGTGGACCGGGTGCGCGGGCTGGCCCCCCTGCTCGGGAGGCGAGTCGACGAGCGCCACGGAGGAGCCGACCTCGACCGCCGAGGATTCCGAGGACGTCGAGCAGACCACGGGCACCCCGCGGGCCCGCACCGAGGCGATGCGGAGCCCGTCGGGGAGCTCCGTGACCTCCTCCACGACACCCGGTCCGGCCTCGACCTGCTCGAACGCCGCTCCACCGCACGCACGGCAGGCGAGCCGGGGCGGGAAGAAGACGGTGGAGCACGCCGTGCAGCGCTGGAAGAAGGCGGGGCCGCTCATCGCACTCCCTCCAGAACCGCCACGTTCGCGCAGGCCCCGTAGCGGTACAGCACCATGCCGTAGCCGGTCACGACCCCGAACCGGGCGTCGTCGACCTGCCGCTCTCCCGCGATGCCGGCGAGCTGGCGGTAGGTCTCCACGACACCGTGCATTCCCGCAGCCGCTCCCGCCTGCCCGGCCGAGAGCTGGCCGCCCGCGGTGTTCACGGGCAGACGCCGGGTGCCGATCCGCTCGGCCAGGTCGCGCTGGGCGTCCTCCGCGGCGATCGCGCCGAGGTCGATGAGCTGCGCGAGCGCCATCGCGGGATAGTCGTCGTAGACGCTGAGCACGTCCATGTCCGAGGCTCCGAGTCCGGAGCGCTCCCAGGCGCGCGGCGCGGCCTGCACGAGTCCGGTGGTGAGCCCGTCGGCATCCTGGTCGTCGATCCCGATGCTGGTCTCCACGGCGAGCACCCGCACGGGCCGGCCGGCAGCGCCCGCTCCGGTCCCGGCGGAGCCGGCAGAGCCGGCGGGCCCTGCGGTCAGCACGATGGCATCCGCCCCGCTCACGGGCGGCACGCAGTCGTACCTGCCGAGCGGCGGCGCCACGAGGGGTGCATCGAGGTACTCCTCGAGACTCAGCGGCGCGCGGTACACCGCACCCGGGTTCAGCCCGGCCCACGCGCGCTGAGCGGTCGCGATGTGCCCGTAGTCGCGCCGCGAGAGTCCGAGCGCCGTCATCTGCCGCTGGGTGAGCAGCGCGAACAGCGCGTTCGGGCCCGTGAGCGGGAGCGGTGCGAGGTGCTCCTCGGTGGCGCGGTTGTAGTGCTCCACGAGCATCCGGAACGCGGCGGCGTCCATCCGGTCGCCCGAGACGAGCACGATGGTCGAGGCCTGTCCCGAGCGGATGGCGAGTTCGGCGTGCTGCAGCATGTTGAGGGCGCTCGCGCCGCCGTTGGTGTCCTCCATGAGCCAGCTCAGAGGGCCGAGGCCTGCACGCCAGGCGAGGTCGACGGCGTGGTCGGGACCGAGCGTGAAGCTCGACACCCCGAGCCCGTCGACGTCAAACCAGCGGAGCCCGGCCGCGGCGACGGCCTCGCGGGCGGCCTGCACGAGCAGACCCGAGGTGCTGACGCCGGGCGTCGGGTGCCGGGTGTACGGCGTCTCGGCCGCTCCGACGATATATGCGGAATCGAGCATGTGCGGTCCGTCCGGCCTCAGGTGAGATTAACGAAGACGCTCTTCGTCTCGGTGAAGGCGTCGATGGCGTAGGAGCCCATCTCCCGCCCCCACCCGCTCAGGCCGATCCCGCCCCAGGGGGCAGCCGGGTCGATCAGGGGGAGCTGGTTGACGAACACGGTGCCGGCCCGCACCTCGGCTCCCACCCGGTGCGCGGTGCGGAGATCGCTCGTCCAGACCACGCTCGCGAGTCCGTAGTCGGAGTCGTTGGCGCGCTCGATCGCCTCGTCGAGGTCGCTGAAGCCGAAGATCGGGACGACGGGCCCGAAGAGCTCGTCGCGCGCCACCGCCATGTCGTCGGTCACGCCGGTGAGCACGGTGGGGCGGTAGAAGCAGCCGGAGGCGAGCTCGCCGTCCGCACGCGATCCCCCCGTGAGGAGCGTGGCCCCTCCGGCGACGGCGGCCTGCACCGCGCTGTGCACCTTCTCGAGCTGCTCCTCCGAGATGAGCGGTCCGAGCACCGTGTCGGGGTTGCTGCCGGGGCCGATCACGAGCTGCTCGGCTGCTGCGGCGATCTTCTCCGAGAACTCCGCCAGCCGGGACTCGTGCACGTAGAAGCGCGTGTAGGCGCCGCAGGCCTGACCCGAGTTGAACGCCGCACCCTGCAGGTTCCCCTGCACGGCGGCGTCGATGTCGGCGTCGGCTGCGACGATGCTCGGCGCCTTGCCGCCGAGCTCGAGCGACACCCGCTTGAGGTTGCCGGCGGAGGAGCGCACGATCTCCTGCCCCACCTCGGTCGATCCGGTGAACGAGACCTTGCCCACACCGCGGTGGGCCACGAGGGCCTTGCCGACCTCGGGTCCGCCGGTCAGCAGGCTCACGACACCGGGAGGGATGCCGGCCTCCTCGCACAGCTCGGCGAGCCGCACCGTCGAGAGCGGGGTCTGCTCAGCCGGCTTCAGGATGGCCACGTTGCCGGTGGCGAGGGCCGGCGCGAGCTTCCAGGCCGCGATGGCGAAGGGCACGTTCCAGGGAGTGATGAGAGCGGTGACGCCGATCGGCTCCCGCAGCGTGTAGGTGAGCTGGCCGGGGATGGAGACCTGGGAGGTCTTCCCCTCCAGCTTCGTGGCGTAGCCCGCGTAGTAGCGGAATACCTGGGCGCCGAGCGGCACGTTGACATCGCGGGCCATGCCGATGGGCTGGCCGGAGTCGGCCACCTCGAGCGCGGCGAGCTCGTCGGCGTGGAGCTCGATGAGCTCGGCGACGCGCCAGAGCAGCCGGCCCCTGGCATCCGGGGTGAGGCCGCGCCACGCGGGAGACCGGAAGGCCTCCCGCGCGGCACGCACCGCGTCGTCGACGTCGTCACGAGTGGCCTCGGCCGCCGTGCCGATCACGAGCCCGGTGGCGGGGTCGAGGGTCTCCCTCGTGCCTCCGTCGCTCGCGTCGGCCCATCGGCCGCCGATCAGGAGCCGGGTGGGTGCGCTCATGCCGTCGTCGCCTTTCTTCAGGTGGAACTGTGGATCGGTGGAACTGTGGATCTGTGGATCTGTGGAACCGTGCTGCGGGGGTCGCGCTACTCGACCAGCGGGATGGTGTCGAGCGTGTAGACGCGGTCCTCGGGAGCGACGTAGTCGGCCAGGTTCTCGCCCGTCCAGAAGGTGGCCTCCACGATCAGGTCGGCGGGCTCGCCGTCCTTCAGCAGCTCAGCGGCCTTCACCATCGCCCAGCCGGTCGCCGGCGGGTTCGGGTCCCAGGTGCCGGTGAGCCGGCCCTGCTCGACGGCCTGGATGGCATCCGCGTCGCCGTTGATGCCGATCGTGATGACGCCGTCGTTCGATCCGTTGTAGATGGTGCCGCCGGCCTGGGTGATGGCCGAGGAGGCGCCGAGCGCGGAGGCGTCGTTGTACGACCAGATCGCGTCGACGTCCGGGTACTGCAGCAGCAGGTCGGAGACGATGGAGGCCGCCGTCGCGCTGTCGTCGGCGGTGTTGTCGGTCTGGTTCACGATCGTGATGCCGGCGGCCTCGGCGGCCTTCGTGAAGCACTCGACGGTGGCGGTGATCGAGGCGACGGGCGGCCCGCCGATCACGATGACCTCGGCGTCGGGCTTGGCCGAGGCGATGTACTCGGCGGTCTGGTCGCTCGGCCCGCCGTCGAGGCACACGTGGGTCTGCCACGAGACGGTGCCGTCGAACTCCTCGGCCTCGCTGTTGAGGCCGATGAGCTTGACGTCCTGGCTCGCGGCCTGCGCGTAGGCGCTCCGCAGAGCGTTCGAGTCGAGCGCCCAGAGGCCGATCGCGTTGACGCCGAGCTGCAGCATGGTCTGCACGTCGGAGACCTGCTTGTCGACCGAGAGGTTCGCGTCGAGGATCTCGTTGCTCCAGCCGAGCTCGGTCGTTGCCGACCCGATGGTCTCGGCGATCTGCTGCTGGCCGGGCTGGGCGCCGACCGGCGTGGAGTAGCCGAGGCTCCAGGCGCCGGAGTCGTCGCCTCCCCCGGCCGCGTCGGTGGTGCCACCGCTGCACGCGGCGAGCAGGAGGGCTGCGGGGATCAGCGCCGCGACGGCGACGGTTGTCTTGGACTTCATGTCGAACGACCTCTCTTCAGGATGTGTTGATTGGTGCTTTCGGGGTGATGCGGGGGCTCCTCGGGCTGTTTTCGGGCGTGCGGATGCACGGGAGCCCGAGGAGGGGCTGGTGGGGAGGGGTGGGGAGGGGGCCGGCCCGGGTCAGTCGGCCTCTCGAGCCGAGGCGTGAGCCGTCGCCGCCGCCGTCGTTGCGGGCGCGGCCGTGCCGACGAGCGCCTCCGCCGTGCGCTCGGCGACCGCCATGACGGTGATCATCGGGTTCACCCCGGGCGCCGTCGGCAGCGCCGAGGCGTCTCCGATCCACACCCCGGCCACGTCGTGCAGCTGCCCGCGGCCGTCGGCCACCGAGACGGCGGGGTCGGAGCCGAGTCGGCACGAGCCCATCTGGTGCGCCGACATCGCGAGGTGGTCGCGCGGCGGCTCCGCGGCGAGCGCCTCGAGGAACGCCTCGAAGTCCTCGCCGTCACGCCAGCGCAGGTCGCGCCAGAGGAAGGTGAAGATCTCCTTCGCGCCCGCGGCCCGGTGCATGCGGGCGAGCTCCTGGTGGGCGCGCACGCCCACGCGGTAGTCGATGTCGTCGTCGAGATCCCAGATCAGGGCAGCGCGGCCCTCCTCGTCGAGCACGATCCGACCGGCCCCGTGGTCGTGCGCCACGCCGTGCCAGGTGGCGTAGCGGTCGAAGGAGCGCATCCGGTCGCGAGCGGTGCGCCCGTCGGCGAGGGGGCTGAGCCCCGCCCAGCTGCCGATGTTGAGCGAGAGCGACTCCACGAGGAATCCCTCGCCGTCGACCACCTCGGTGAGGTCGAAGCTCACGGCCGACTGGATCTGGCCGTGCCAGGCCTCGATGGCCTCGTCGTAGACGCCGGTCACGATCCAGGCCGGGTGCAGGCGCAGGTTCCGCCCCACCGCCGGTCCGCCGATGCCCGAGCGCAGAAGGAGCGCCGGCGACTCGATGCCGCCGGCGGCCACGACCACGGTGGGGGCGTCGACGCGGAGCGGACGGGGGCCGTCGGCGGTCTCGATGCTGCCGACCACGCCGGATGCCCGGCCGTCGGCCGCGATCACCCGGTCGACCCAGGCCCCGGCGAAGATGCGGGCGCCCGAGGCGACGGCGTCGTCGAGGTAGGTCACCACGGTCGAGGCGCGGTAGCCCTGCTGGTGGGTGCAGCCCTCGGCGCAGAACGGGCAGAACTCGCTCACGCCGTCGGCCACGAAGTTGCGCGGCAGCCGCTCGTGGCGGTAGCCGAGCTCGGCGAGGCCGGTGATCATGGCGCGGGTGTTGGCGTTGTGGTGCGAGGCCTCGGTGTTCACGCCGAGGCGGCTCCAGACCCGGTCGAGGAGCGCGTCGAACTCCGGGCCGTCGAGGCCCTCGAGGCCCTCGCTCGCCCACAGCTCACGGATCTTCTGCGGCGGCCGCAGGCTCACCATCGAGTTGATGAGGGTGCCGCCGCCCACCGCCGAGCCGGCGAGGATGCCCATCTGCCCGGTCTCGGAGAACAGGCCCCCGCGGCCGAGGAACAGCGGTCCGCCTTCGGCACCGTGCTGGGTGCGCTTGGCGTCGACCACGTGCGGGCCGGCGTCGAGCACGATGACCGAGAGACCGGCCTCCGCGGCACGCGCGGCGATCACGCCGCCGCCGGCACCCGAGCCCACCACGACCACGTCGGCGGTGAGTACGACCTCGTCGCCCGGCTGCGGGGTCTCGACCCGGAGGTTCTTCGGCGTCTCGCCCGGTGTGGCGGGGCGATAGGTGAGCGGGCCGTAGCCGATGGCGGGCCAGACGGGGTTCGTGCCGCTCTCGTCGACCGCGTTCACGAAGGTGCCCATCGCCATGCTCTTGAGCTGGCGCACCGCGTTGCGGTGGGTGAGCGAGGCGTCTCCGGCCGCGCGGAGCAGCTCGATCCGGCGCCCGGCATCGGCATCTGCGTCTGCACCTGCATCTGCGCCCGCGTCGAGGAAGCCGGCGGCCGCGAGGTGCTCGGCGAGTCCCGCGATCGCGCGGCGGAGCGTCGCGTCGAGCGTGGGCACGGCGGCGGCCACGGCCACGTCGATGCCCCGCGCGACGGCGCCGTCGCGGTAGTAGGCCTCGAGCACGGGGTCGCCGAGGGCGTCGGCCGGTGGCTCGAGCGCGGGCAGCAGGGCGTCGCAGACCGCCTTGACGATCTCGTCCTGCAGCTGCCGATCGGCGCCGCGCGGGGCACCGCCCTGGGTGGGGTCGTTCTGGGTGAGGGTGTGCGTGTCGGTCATCGTCATCGTCCTTTCCGCCCGAATCGCAGCCAGCCGTACTGTCGCGCCACGCCCAGCGCGACGGCGAGGATGAGCACGATCCCGTTGACCGCGCCCCGCCAGAAGGAGGAGACGCTCGTGAGGGTCAGCCCGTTCTGGATCACACCGAGGAAGAGCACGCCGAGCACCGTTCCGCCCACGCCGCCCTCGCCGCCGGTGTAGGCGGTGCCGCCGATCAGCACGGCGGCGATGACCGTGAGCAGCAGCGTGGCGTCGAAGGTCGGTGCCGCCCCGGCGAGCCTGCCCACCTGCACGAGCGAGGCGAGCGCGGCGGTGAAGCCCACGATCACGTACACGAGCATCGTGGTGAGGCGCACGTTGATGCCGTTCAGGCGCGCCGCCTCGGCGTTCGAGCCCACGGCGTAGATTCCCCGGCCGAACTTGGTGTAGCGCAGCACCACCGCGGTGATGACCACGAGCACGATGTCGAACATCAGGATGAAGGGGATGCCGAACGCCTGCCCCAGCACGAAGTCGTTCACGAAGGCGAAGCCCGGGAAGTCGAAGACGTTGATGGTCTTGCCGTCGTTCAGCAGCAGCGCGATGCTCGCGAAGAGCGAGGCCGTGCCGAGGGTCACCACGAGGAACGGGATCCGCGCGTAGCTCGTGAGCACGCCGTTGAGCAGCCCGAAGACGAGGCCGGCGAGGAGCGTGACGGCGATGGCCGGGAGGGCGTCGGCGCCGCTCTGCAGCATGAGCCCAAACACCATGCCCGTGGCGGCGCTCGCGGCCACGATCGAGAGGTCGAGGCCGCCCGCGAGCAGCACGAAAGTGGCGCCGAGAGCGAGCACGAGCGTGACGCTGTTGGCACCCACGAGGTTGGTGATGTTGCCCCAGGTGAGGAACACCGGCTGGGTGAGGGCGAGGACGACCGTGAGGATGACGATGCCGGCGATCGCGCCGGTCGCCGGGCCGGTGGCGGCCGCGATGCGCGAGAGCACCGGTCGGCGGGCCGGGGGCGCCGCCTTCAGGTCGGTGCGCTCCGCTGTGGACTGGTTCATCGTGTCCTTCCCGCGCCGGCGACGGCGCTGGTGGGGGTGTCTGCGCTGGTGGGGGTGTCGGTGCTGGTGGGGGTATCGGTGCTGGTGGAGGTATCGGTGCCGGTGGCCGTGTCGGTGGAGATGGCGGCCGACGGGTGGTCGCCCGGCCGCGCGCCGCTCACGGCCCAGGCCCCGAGCACCTCCTCGGTGAGGTCGTCGCCCGAGACGACGGCGCGGATGCCGCCATGGTGGAACACGGCCACGCGATCCGAGAGGCCGATCAGCTCGGGCAGCTCGGAGGAGATCAGCACCACGGCGGCGCCCTTCTCGGCGAGGGCCTGGATGTAGCCGTAGATCGCGCTCTTCGAACCGACGTCGACCCCGCGGGTGGGTTCGTTGAGCACGTAGACGGGGCAGCCCCTCGCGAAGGTGCGGCCGAGGATGGCCTTCTGCTGGTTGCCGCCCGAGAGCAGTGTGATGCGCTTGTCGAGCGAGGAGGTCTTCACGCCGTAGTCGGTCACCACCTGCGAGACGTCGCGGCGCTCGGCGGCGACCCTCACGAAGCCGAACCGGGTGATCGTCTCGAGCCAGGCGAAGCTGATGTTCTCGGCCACGCTCCGCGGCGGCAGCAGGGCCTCGCGGCGGCGGTCGTCCGGCACGTAGCCGATGCCGGCCGCGATGGCGCGCCGGGGGCTGCCGAGGCGGAGCGGCCGGCCGGCCACCCGCACCTCGCCGCGGGCCGGGGTGGCGC
>NZ_JAHFUY010000120.1 GCF_023264895.1 Herbiconiux sp.
GATCTTCGGCGTGGCCATCGGCACCGAGCTCGCCACCGGAGCCACGATCTACTACATCGTGCACCACATCATGGTGCAGACCGCGCTCTTCCTCGTGGTGGGGCTGATCGAGCGGGTGGGCACGTCGACGTCGATCACGCACCTCGGCGGGCTGCTCAAGAAGGCGCCCTTCGTGGCGATCCTGTTCTTCCTCGGCGCGCTCAACCTCGGCGGCATCCCACCGTTCTCCGGATTCCTCGGCAAGCTCGGGCTGTTCGAGGCCGGAGCCGCGAGCCCGAGCCCGCTCGTCTACGTCATGATCGGCGCCGGAACCGTCACGTCGCTCCTCACCCTCTACGCCCTCATGCGCGTGTGGAACATGGCGTTCTGGCGGCCCAAGGAGGACGTGGAGGGCTACGAGTCCCCCCTCATGGAGTCGCTGCAGGAGAGCCCCGAGCAGCAGAACGGCTCGGCCACCGGCGTCGCCACCGCGACCGGCACGACGCTCAGCACCTCGAAGCTCATGGTGGGGGCGACGACCGGGCTCGTGGCGCTGACGCTCTGCCTGACCGTGTTCGCCGGACCGCTGTTCGATCTCGCGCAGCGGGCCGCGGGGAACGTGGCTACGCCGTCGAACTACGTCGACTCGGTCTTCCCGAAGGGAAGCTCAGACGGCACTGCCCCGAAGGGAAGCTCAGACGGCACTGCTCCGGAGGGTGCGCCGTGAGCCCGCGCCGGCCCCGCGCGATCCGGGCGCGCATCGCGAGCGGGCTCGTGCCGTTCCTCGGGCTCGTGCTGCTCTGGATGCTGCTCTGGGGCCAGTTCACCTGGCTCGCCCTCGCCACGGGGGTCGTGCTGGCCATGGTCGTGTCGTCGGTGTTCTACCTGCCCGCCGTGCGGCTGAGCGGGCGGGTCAACCCGTGGCGCGCGCTGCTCTTCCTCGTCAAGCTGCTCGCCGACATCGTGGTGGCCTCGCTGCAGATCGCGTGGGTGGCCCTGAAGCCCCGCTACACGCCCTCGAACGCCATCATCGCCGTGCCGCTCCGCACCCGATCCGACCTCGTCATGACCTTCACGGCCGAGGCCGTCGCCCTCGTGCCCGGCTCGATCGTGCTCGACATCGACCGCGAGAACGCCACGCTCTACCTGCACTCGCTCAACGTCGCATCCGTCGACGACCTGCCGTTCCTCCGCCGGGCGGTGCTCGCCACCGAGCGGCGGCTCATCCTGGCCGCCGGGTCGTACGACGACCTCGCCCGCCTGAAGAAGTCGGAGGAGGCGATCGCCGCCGGCGCCGAACCGACGGCGCCGCCGGAGAAGGACAGCGACTACCGGGAGCAGACGGGAGGGAGCACCTCATGATCATCGTCATCGCGATCGCCGGTCTCCTCATGGCCGTCGGCGCCATCGGAGCCATCTGGCGCATCATCAAGGGGCCGTCGGCGCTCGACCGGATCATCGCATCCGACGTGCTCGTGGCCACGGTGATGTGCGCGCTCGGCGCCGAGATGGCCGTGAACCGGCACACCGACACCCTGCCGGTGATGCTCGGGCTCGCCCTGTTCGGCATCGTGGGCTCGGTGAGCGTGGCCCGCTTCCTCTCGTCGAGGGATGACACATGAGCCTCGACCTGGGATTCGGCGCCGACGGCTTCGGCGTGCGGGACGCCATCACGGCGGTGCTCGTGCTGCTCTCGGCCCTCATGTGCTTCGCGGCGGGGGTGGGCCTCGTGCGCTTCCCCGACGTGCTGTCGCGGCTGCACGCGGCCACGAAGCCGCAGATCCTCGGACTCATCGCGATCGTGGCCGACGTGGCCGTGACGAACCCGTCGGTGGGCACGGTGACCCTCGCGGTGGCGATCGTGTTCTTCCAGGGGCTCACGGCGCCCGCGTCGGCGCACATGGCGGGGAGGGCGGCGTATCGCACGGGGCACTTCCTGAGCGACACGCTGCTCGTCGACGAGTTCGCGCGGGTCGAGAGGCCCGCCGACGGGCCCGATCTCGATACGCCTGGTGGGGATTCGACGGACGCGGCGGACGCGCCGGACTCGACCGACTCGACCGCCGAGCTCGGTGACGAGAGCGACGCACCCGCCGACGACCTCGAGAAGCGGTGACGTCGCGCCTTCCGGTTCGGGCTCGACGCTGACAACGGATGCTGCCTGACGCCATACTGGTGACCATCGGAGGGCAGGGGGCGGCATGGCGGGTGGGAGCGCGGGTGGCGCCGGCGGTGCGGATTCGGGTGCCGGTGCGGCCTCGGGCGCTGGGCCTGGGGCAGGTGCACCCACCACGCGGCGGCAGCTGATCCTCGCGGTGCCGGCGCTGCTCATCGGCGTCCTCTCGGCGCTCGTGCTGTTCGCGCTCGACGAGCTCTCGGAGCTGCTCGAGCACGGCATCTGGTCGTCGCTCCCCGCGGCGGTCGGGCTCGATCCCTCGAGCGGCTGGTTCATCTTCGCCGTGCTGAGCCTCACCGGGCTCGCGATCGGCCTCGTGGTGCGGTTCGTGCCCGGCCACGGCGGGCGGGACTCCGCCGCGACCGACCTCATCTCGGCCCCGCAGCCGCTGAAGGCGCTGCCCTCGCTCGCCCTCGTCGCCGTGCTCGGGCTCGCGGGCGGCGTGAGCCTCGGGCCGGAGAGCCCCATCATCGCCATCAACTCCGGGCTCTTCGTGGCGATCATGGCGCGGTTCCTGCCGAAGGTGCCTCCGCAGCTCACGGTCATGCTCGCCGCGGCCGGCACGGTGGGCGCGCTGTTCGGCACGCCCGTGGCGGCGGCGCTCATCCTCACCGGGGTCGTGGCGGCGCTGCCGACCGGCGGCGAGCTGTGGGACAGGCTGTTCCTGCCGCTCGTGGCCGCCGGAGCGGGGTCGCTCACCATGACGCTGCTCGCGCATCCGACGTTCGAGCTCGGACTCCCGGTCTACGACACGGTGGCGCCCATCGACATCCTGAGCGCGGCGGGCATCGCGTCGGTGGCGGCACTCGCCGGGATCGGGTGCATCCTGCTGTTCCGGATGCTGCATCCGCTGTTCCACCGCATCGGCAACCCCGTGCTCTACATCACGCTGGGCGGCATGGTGCTCGGAGTGCTCGGTGCGATCGGCGGGCCGCTGACGCTCTTCAAGGGGCTCGCGCAGATGGCGGAGCTGCTCGAGACGCGGTCGGCGTACGGCACGGGGCAGGTGCTGCTGATCATCGCGGTCAAGCTCGTGGCGCTGGCGGTGGCTGCGGCGGCGGGCTTCCGTGGGGGGCACATCTTCCCGGCGGTGTTCATCGGGGTGGCGGCCGGCATCCTCGCGAACCTCGTGCTGCCCGGCGTGCCGCTCACGCTGTGCGTGGCGGCGGGGGTGCTCGGCCTCGTGCTCGCCATCAGCCGCGACGGCTGGATCGCGCTCTTCCTGGCGGTGATCGTCACCGGCAGCATCGCCCTCCTCCCCCTCATGTGCCTCGCGGTCCTCCCGGCCTGGCTCCTGGTCTCGAAGGCGCCCCCCATGATCATCGCGCCGCCCCCGCCGCCTCTCGCCTCCGCCCCCGCGGCTCCTTGACCCGACCCCGCTTCCGCCCCCGCTCCGGGTTCGAAACCGCACCCCTCCTCCCCTCCGCCCGCCTGAGCAGCCCGGAACGCCGCACGTGTGCGCTCCCGAACGCCGACGGCCCCGCCACCGCTCCCACTTGACACAAGATGTGTCAAGTCGCCCGTTTTGAGCGCACCTACTGTCAAGTGGATCCGCTGGGGAGGGTGAGGACGTTCGACCGCCTCGCGACTTGACACAAGATGTGCCAAGTCGGCAGTTTTGAGCGCATCTACTGTCAAGTGGAGTGACCGCCGACGGCTAGACGCCTCGGCCGCCTCGCCCACTTGACACAAGATGTGCCAAGTCGCGCGTCTTAGGCGCATCTACTGCCAAGTGGATGCGAGGGGTGCCAAGCACGGGATCACGTAGAAGGGCGGGACGTCAGCGAATGTCGGGCTCAGCGCGCGCGGGCCTCCAGAGACGCGGGCCGTACGAGTCCTTCCGGAGACGCGGGCGGTGCGCGGGCCTCCGGGACGCGGGCCGCGCGCGGGCCTCAGCGGGAGCGAGCGGGAGCGAAAGCGCGCCAGAGGATCTTGGCGTGGGCGGACTTCGCCCGGGCCACGCCTGCGTCGTCGCCGCGGAGGGCGCTCACCCACTCCGCGATGCGGCTGCCCGTGGCGCCGAGCACCATGGCGAGGTCGGTCACGCGCGGGGGCGGCACCTCGGCCTCGCGGGACGGCATGCGACCACGGCGGGCGAGGGCGCCGGCCAGGTGGTCGAGGGTGAGCTCGGCGACGCCGATGGCGTGGGCATTGATGATGGAGTGGGCCGCGCCCTCGATCTCCCAGGTGCGCACCGCGGCCGCCTTCCGCGCCGCACGAGCGAGGCTCGAGTGGAAGCGCCGCGGCGAGGTGCGATCGTGCTGCCCGCGGATGAGGAGCAGGTGGGCCTCGACGGACCCGATCCGCTCGCTCAGCCGGTAGCGCAGCATGTGCGGCAGCACCGTGAGGAAGTAGACGACGCCGCAGAGGATGTACGACGACAGCGCCGTGAGCATGAGATGCAGGTTCTCGTGCACCGCCGACTGCGCGAAGCGGATGCCCTGCACGGCGACCGCACGCTCCGCCTCGTTGATGACGGGGCTGACGAGCACGCCGTGGGTGAACTCCGGATGCCGCACGAGCACCTCGGTGACGACCTGGGTTCCCATGGAGTGGCCGATCAGCACCGGGTTCTCGAGGCCGTAGTGCTCGAGCACGCGCTCGACCTGGTCGGCGAAGAAGGCCGCGGTGGGCTGCTCCTCGGGGCGGCGCAGGCCCGCGAAGCCCGGCAGGTCGAGAGCGTAGACGTCGCCATGCTGCGCGAGCGTGGGCGCGAGGAACTCGAAGTACGTGGCCGCGACCCCGACCCCCGCGATGAGCACGAAGTCGTGCCCTCGGTGGGCCGCCTCCGCCCGCTCGCCCTCTCGCGTGACCACCTTCGTGACCCGGGTCGAGAGCGCCGTGCCGCCACGACCGGCATCGGTGCGCACGCGTTCGACGGTGAGCTCGATGGGCGGATCCTGGTCAGGCATCACCCCAGCATGGCAGGCCGGGTGGTCGTGGACGAGCGGCGGCGGGAGGTGGTGGACGGGCGTAGCGTCGAGGGCGGATGTGCAGGACCGGACGGAGGGTGGGTGCGATGGCAGCAAGCGACACCGGATCGGCGGGACCCCCGGAGAGCCCCTCCGACGACGAGCGCTGGCTGGTGGTCGGCGGGCGGCGGTGGCGGCGCGCCGATCCTGAGCTGCCGGCCGACGTGGTGGAGCAGCTGAAGTCGCACCTCGGCCGGGGCCGATCCGGTGTGGGAGCCGCCAAGCGACGCGGCGATCCGGATGCGGTGGCCGCCTCCCGCACGCGCGTCGGCCTCGCGAAGCACGGCCTCGGCGAACGCGGGCCCGCCTGGTGGGACGAACCGGTGCCCGACCGGATCACGCGGGCGCGCGACGCTTTGGCGGCCCTGGCGGAGCTCGACGCACATCCGGATGCTGAGCGCACCGAGGTCGTCGCGTCGGCACCTGAGGGGAAGGACCGCCATGACCGGGACTGACGGCGACGACGACGACGGCAACGAAGCACGGCTCGAGGCCGCCATCCTCGAGCTGCCGCGAAGCGGGCGCCCACCTCGACGATCTGCCCCTCCGATGCGGCGCGGGCCGTGGGCGGTGCCGACCCCGACGACTGGCGGCCGCTCATGGAGCCCGCTCGGCAGGCGGCCCAGCGGCTGGTGGAACGGGGCGAGGTGGACATCACGCAGGGTGGCGAAGTGGTCGACCTCGCCGGCGCCCGGGGGCCCATCCGCATCCGCCGCCGTCGGGAACTGCCGGACGGCGACCGCCCTGTGGAGGAGTGAGGCCAGGACGACGACGTGGCCGCGGCCTGACGGCGACAGCGGCATCAACATCGGCGGCGACGGCGACTGCGGACGCGACGGCCGTAGCGACGACAGCGGCAACGGCGTCGGCGCCGGCGACAGAAGGGGCGACGGCCACGGCAATAGCGGCAACGACGACGGCGGTGCTGGAGGGGGTGCCGGAGGCGGTGACAGCGGCGGTGACAGCGGCAGCGGGCGCGACGACAGCGGCAGCGGCGACGGCGCCGCCAGCGGGCCGCAGCGCTCGAGGAGGGCGTAGCGTCGAGGCATGACGTGGAACGTGCGGCACCTCACGACGGCGATCGACGCGGCACCCGAGGCGGTGGTGGCGATGGCGGGTGATCCCGCTCAGCTGCCACGGTGGGCCGCAGGGCTGAGCGCGGGCATCCGGCAGCAGGACGACGGGCGGTGGGTGACCGACTCCCCCATGGGCGAGGTCGAGGTGCGGTTCCTCGGACCGCTCGACGCCGGGGTGCTCGACCACGACGTCGTCTTCCCGGACGGCTCCGTCACCCGCAACCCCGTGCGGGTGGTGCCGAACGACGGGGGCAGCGAGGTGGTCTTCACCCTCTTCCAGCGCACCGGCATGAGCGACGCAGACTTCGCCGCCGACGCCCGCCAGGTGCAGGAGGACCTCGACCGGCTGGCCTCCCTCTTCTAGCCGCAACGGAGGAAGCCACCGCTCGAGAGCGGTGAAACATCCTCCGTTGCCGACAGAGGGCCCGAGCTTCCTCCGGGAAGAGCCGACGCGATGGCTCAGCCCGCGAGGTGCAGCACGCCGTCGACGCGGCGCGGGACGCCCGTGTACGCGTCGCGGAGCTCCTCCGGCAGCGCCGCCTCCGGCGCGTTCTGCCACGCGATCGGCCGCAGGAACCGCCGCACCGCAGTGACGCCCACCGAGGTGTGCTGCGAGTTCGTCGACGGCCACGGCCCGCCGTGCTGCTGCGCCCACGTGACGCGCACGCCCGTGGGGTAGCCGTTGAACACGACGCGTCCGGCGTTCGCCGAGAGGGTCGGCGTGAGGGAGGCGACGACGTCGGCCTCCGCCTCCTCGACGTGCAGCGTGGCCGTGAGCGACTGCGGGATGCGGCCGAACGCCTCGCGCACCTCGTCGAGCGAGCTGTAGCGCGCCACCACGATGAGCGGACCGAAGCACTCCTCGGCGATCGACTCGTCGAGGGTGGAGGCCTGGGTCTCGAGCAGGGTGGGCGCCACGCTGAAGCCCTCGGGCGCGTCGGCCGGAGCGTCGACTCCACGCGCGATCTCCGACGCCCCGGCCGCCGTGAGACGCCCCTCGATGTCGTCGAACGAGCCCCGGATGCGCCCATTCAGCAGCACCTGCGCCGGCGCGACCCTGGTGAGGTCGGCCAGGGCGTCGACGATCGACTGCCCCGTGGCATCCGCCGGCACGAAGGCGATGCCGGGCTTCGTGCAGAGCTGGCCTGCGGATCCGGTGTAGGAGGTGAAGAGGCCCGAGGCGATCTCGTCGCCGCGTGCCGCCGCCGCACCGGGCGACACCACGAGCGGGTTGATGCTCGAGAGCTCGCCGAAGAAGGGGATGGGATCGGGGCGGGTGTCGATCGCCTTCTGCAGGGCCGAGGCCGCGCCGAGCGATCCGGTGAAGCCCGCGGCCTTGATGGCGGGGTGCTTGACGAGCTCGACGCCCGCCTCCTGACCGTAGACGATTCCGAAGGTGCCTCGGGGGGCGCCCACGGCATCCGCGGCGCGCTGCAGGACCTCGTAGGAGAGCTTCGAGGTGAGCGGATGCGATCCGTGCGCCTTCACGACCACGGGCGAGCCGGCGGCGATGGCCGAGGCGACGTCGCCGCCGAGCACCGAGAAGGCGAAGGGGAAGTTGCTCGAGCCGAAGACGGCGACGGGGCCGATGGAGACGAGCATGCGGCGGACGTCGGGGCCCGGGCCGAGCGGGGTGTCGCCGGCGTGGTCGATGGCGGCCTCGACGAACGAGCCCTCGCGGACGGCCTCGGCGAACAGCTCGAACTGGAAGGCGCTGCGGCCGGACTCGCCGGTGAGGCGGGCGATGCCGAGGCCGGTCTCGGCATCGGCGGTGGCGACGAGCTCGTCGCGGGACTCGAGCACGGCGGCGGCCATGGCGTCGAGGAGCTGCGCGCGGAACTCGCGGCCGCGGCTCTGCAGCTCGTGCGCCGCGCCCTCGGCCCAGCGGGCGATGGTGTCGACGCCCTCGGGGGTCGTGGGCTTGAGGTCGGTGGCAGCGCTAACACCGGTGCGCGGATCTGTGGTGGTCAGCATTTTCATGTCCTTCGGTGTGGGTGACTTGACACAAGTTGTGCCAAGTGGGCGGTTATTCGCGCATCTTGTGTCAAGTCGGCGGATGGGTGGGGGTCGGGCGGCTGGTGGGGTGGGGGGGCGGTTCGCGGGTGGCTGAGTGGGGAGGGGCCAGGTGGGCGGGGTGGGGGGCGGCGAGTGGGTTCGAGAGATTAGGGGGGCGGGGTGACGTGGAGTGGAGGCTGGGCGGACGGTGGGGCGGGCGGGGCGGGCGGCGGCTACTACGCGCTCTCGCGCGCCACCACGGAGAAGCCGAGGTCGATGGCCTGGGTGTCGGCCGAGCGGTGGGTCATGCGGGCGAGCAGCAGCTCGCCGGCCACGGTGCCGATCTGCCGGTTGGGCACAGCCACCGTGGTGAGGGTCGGCACGAGGTGACGGCCGATCTCGAAGTCTCCGAAGCCCGTGATCGCGATGTCCTCCGGCACCCGGAGGCCCCGGCGCGCGCACTCGAGCAGGGCGCCCGCCGCGAAGACGTCGGAGGCGAACATGAGCACGTCGGTCTCCGGATGCGCCCGGAGCGTCTCATCCAGAAGCCGCCGGCCCGTCTCGTAGTCGACCGTGGAGGTTCCGGAGTCGACGACCCGCACGGGTTCGCCGGGCAGGAGCGCCGCCACCGACTCCTCGAAGCTCGCGCGCCGGGCCGCGGCACGGAAGTCACCGCGCTGCAGCGAGCCCGCGAACGTGGGGTGGGAGTACCCGCGCTCGACGGCGAACTCCACGACCGCGCGGATGGCCTCCCGGTTCGAGAAGCCCACGACGCTGTCGACGGGGTTGTCGCTGAGGTCCCAGGCCTCGACCACGGGAACCTTCGACTCGCGGAGCAGGTGGTCGGTGTTCGGCGAGTGGCTCGTTCCGACGATGAAGATGCCGTCGGGGCGGCGGCCGAGGAACGCGCGCACGAGCGCCTCCTCGTGCGCCGGCCGATATCCGGTCGAGCCGATGAAGAGCTGGTAGCCCTCGGTGGCGAGCACCTCCTCGAGCCCGTGCAGCGCATCCGCGAACACCGACGCCGAGATGGCGGGGATGATGGCCGCGACCGTCATGCTGCGGTTCGACGCGAGGTTCGACGCCGCGAGGTTGGGCACGTAGCCGGTCTCGGCGATGGAGGAGCGCACGCGCTCGAGGGTGAACTCGGAGACGAGCTCGGGGCTGCGGATGGAACGCGAGACGGTCTGCGGCGAGACCCCCGCGTGGCGCGCCACGTCTTCGAGCGTGACCGTGTTGGTCGAACGCCTCGACGGTGCCACCCGCGGCGGGATCACAGCAGGTTCCGGCTCGCCAGGTTCTTCATGAGCGAGCCGATTCCGAATACCCACGGCTCGCACCTCTCGCTCTGTTCGACCTGGTTCACCAGACTACCCAGTTCGGCCGACGAGATCCGCACGATGTCGCCGGTGTGATGGGTGAAGCCGCGGTCCGGCTCGTCACGGTCGACGATAGGGGCGAACATGGTGCCGAGCATGAGCAGGGCGCCGTCGGGGTACTGGTGGTGGGGACCGACGAGCTGGCCCACGAGGTCGACCGGGTCGCGGCTGATCTGCGACATCTCGGAGCTGCCGTCGAGGTGGAAGCCGTCGGTGCCGTCGATCCGGAGCGTGACCGTCATGGCGCGGACGGTGTCGAGCGTGAAGGGGGTGGTGCCGGATGCGTCGGACGTCGCGGATGCCTCGGGCGTCGTCTGCTCTTCGTCGAAGAGACGGATGAACGGGCCGAGTGCGCAGGAGGCGTTGTTGTCCTTCGCCTTCGGCAGCAGCAGGGCCGAGCGGCCCTCGACGTCGCGGAGGTTCACGTCGTTGCCGAGGGTCGCGCCCACGATGCGGCCGGTCGAGCTCACGAGGAGGGCGACCTCGGGTTCGGGGTTGTTCCAGTGCGAGGTCGAGAGCACGCCGACCTGGGTGGCCGTGCCCATCGCCGAGAGGGTCGGGCCCTTGGTGAAGATCTCGGCGTCGGGGCCGATGCCGACCTCGAGGTACTGGCTCCAGAGACCCTCGCCCACGAGGTACTGCTTGAGGGCGATGGCGGCCTCGGATCCGGGCTTGACCTCGCGCAGGTCGGTGCCGATCTCGGCCAGGATGCTGTCGCGCATCTTCGCGGCTGCATCCGCGTCGCCCTTGACGCGCTCCTCGATGACGCGCTCGATCATGGAGACCGCGAAGGTGACGCCGGCGGCCTTGAGGGTCTGCAGGTCGACGGGGGCGAGGAGCCACGGGCTCTCGGTGTCGCGGCCGGCCTCCGACGTGGCGGCGGCGGTGTTGGCGTAGAGCTCGTCGAAGCTTCCGAGCCGGGGTGCGCCCTCGGCGGCGGCGCGGGCGGCCGCGGCCGGGTGGGCCTCCTCGGCGAGGGCGCTCACGGTGGGGAAGGTGGCGCTGAGGTCGAAGACGCCGTCGTCGCGGATGAGGACGGGGCTCGGCCCTGCGACCGCCGGGTTCCAGACGCGCCCGACGAGGGTGCCGGCGTAGCCGTCGGCGGGGAGGGCGGTGGCGGCGTCGCCGGCCCAGGCGGTGGTGGTGGTCATGCGGGTCTCCTCGTCGATCGCGGTCCCCCACTTGACACAAGATGTGCCAAGTCGGCG
>NZ_JAHFUY010000121.1 GCF_023264895.1 Herbiconiux sp.
GGCTCGTAGAAGGGCTTGCCGAGGTGCTCCTCGTAGTGCGCGGCGAGCAGCTCACGGTCGGGCTCGATCATCTTGAGGTCGACGAGCTGGTAGCCCTTGGCCTCGATGCGGCGGAGGATCTCGCCGGTGAGGTTGCGGGCGACGCCGTCCGGCTTCACGAGGACGAGGGTTTCTTCGACGTACGTGGTCACGTTGGTCCTTCCAGGTTGACTGACGGCATTCACCCTAGCGGGCGCGGCCGACTACTCCGATTCGGCGTGCGCCCTACTCCGCTTCGGCCTGCGCGGCCGCCCAGGCGGCCTTCTCGCGGTCGATCTGGGCGCCCTTGATCATGGAGTAGATCCAGAGCCCGATGAAGATCGCCGCGATGATGGCGAGGGTCGGCACGAGGAAGCAGGCCGCCACGATGACGCCCTGCAGCACCCAGCCGAGGGCGTAGCCCCAGCGGAACCGCAGCAGCACGACGTTCAGCAGCAGCAGCACGCACACGGCCGCGCCGCCGCCGAGGGCGAGCGGGGCCGGCAGCGCCTTGAGCCCGAAGATCACGAGCGCCGCGAAGAACATCACGACCGCCTCGAAGGTCAGGATGATCGAGGCGAGGCTCTGCCGGACGGAGCCGCCCCTCACTTCTCCTCGCCCTTCCACCCCTCGGCCGCGGCAAGGGTGATGACCTCGCCCACGAGGGTGATCGAGCCCGTGACGAGAACCGCGCCCTTCTCCGATCCGGATGCCGAGTCGCGGGCGGCGTCGAGGGCGTCCTCGAGCCGCGGCTCCACGAGCACCCGGTCGGCCCCCGCGATGCCGACCACGATGGAGGCGAGCTCGTCGGGGTCGATCGCCCGGTCGCTCGAGGAGCTCGTGATCACGAACTCGGTGACGACCGGATCGAGGGCGCGCACGATGCCCGCCACGTCCTTGTCCTCGAGCACGGCGATGACGGCCACGACCCGATCGAAGGTGAAGTACTCCCCCACCGCAGCGGCCAGAGCGGCGGCCCCGCCCGGGTTGTGGGCCGCGTCGACGAGCACGGTGGGCTCGATGCCGACGAGCTGCAGGCGGCCGGGCGAGGTGGCGGTGGCGAAGCCCTCGGTGACGACGTCGTCGGCGATGGCCTGGGTGCCTCCGCCGAGGAACGACTCGACCGCGGCCACCGCGACGGCGGCGTTGTGGCCCTGGTGAGCGCCGTAGAGCGGCAGGAAGATGTCGCGGTAGGTTCCGGCGAGCCCCTGCACGGAGACGAGCTGGCCGCCCACGGCCACCTTCGACTCGAGCAGGCGGAACGCCTCCCCCTCGACCGCGAAGGTCGACTCGGTGAGCTCGGCGGCACGGGCGAGCTCGGTGAGTGCCTCCGCGGGCTGCTGGGCCGTGACCACCTGGGAGGCGGGCTTCACGATGCCGGACTTCGTGCGGGCGATCTCGGCGACGGTGTTGCCGAGCCGCGCCGTGTGGTCGAGCGAGATGGGCGTGATGACCGCCACCTGGCCGTCGGCGACGTTGGTGGAGTCCCACTCGCCGCCCATGCCGACCTCGATCACCGCGACGTCGACGGGGGCGTCGGCGAACGAGGCGAAGGCGAGCACCGAGAGGGCCTCGAAGAAGGTCAGCCGCGCTTCACCGGCGGCCTCGAGCTCGGCGTCGACGAGCTCGAGGAAGGGCTCGATGTCGCTCCAGTTGGCCGCGAGGGCCTCGTTGGAGATCGGCACGCCGTCGATCATCATGCGCTCGTTCAGGCGCTCGAGGTGCGGGCTCGTGAAGAGGCCGGTGCGGAGGCCGTGGGCGCGCAGGATGCTCTCGACGATGCGGCTGGTCGAGGTCTTGCCGTTGGTGCCGGTGATGTGGATGACCGGGTAGGCGCGCTGCGGGTCGCCGAGGAGCTCCACGACCCGGCGCGTGGCCGAGAGCCGCGGCTCGGGCGAGGACTCGCCGAGGCGGGCGAGGAGCGCCGCGTAGACGGCGTCGCCCTGCTCGAGGAACTCGTCCGGGGCGTCGAGGCCGACGCGGCCGAACTCGTCCGGCTGCTCGCCTCCCTCGCCGTCCGGGCCTCCGCCGTTCCGGCCGTCGGCGTCGTCCGGGTCGTCAGCGGGCGGGCCGAAGTCTCCGCCGAAGAAGCTGTCAGACATCCTGGGTCACCGTCTTCCGGCTCACGGCGATCAGCAGATCGTCCTGGTTGGCGTACTTGCCCGCGGGGATGCGGACGAAGTGCTCGGGGGCCGCCGCGGTGATGCCGCCGAGCCACTCCGAGGGGAGCGCCTCGCGGTTCGCGGTGATCGAGGGCGCGGAGGCGGGAGCGTGCACGGCGAAGCTCGTGGCGAGGGTCTCCCCCGCGATGTCGACCGCTCCGGATGCGCTCCACAGCGCTTCGGCGTCGGCGTCGGAGAAGAGCACGAGGTCGAGCACGATCCGGTCGCTCACGTCGAAGCCGGCCGACTTGCGGGCGTCCTGCACGGCGCGGATGGCGTCGCGCGCGAAGCCCTCCGCCTCGAGCTCGGGCGTGATCCGGGTGTCGAGCAGCACGAAGCCGCCGCGCGGCAGCAGGGCCACACCGACCGCACCGGTCTCGGCGGCGTCTCCCGAGGCCTCGAGGGTGAGCTCGTACTCGCCTTCGAGCAGCTCGATGCCGCCCGCGGTGACGACGCCGTGCTCGACCGACCAGCCGTTCGAACGCGCCGCCTGGATGGCCTTCTGCACGTTCTTGCCGAGACGGGGGCCTGCGACCCTGGCGTTCACGCTGAGCCGCGAGGAGAGGCCGTAGTCGGCCGCCGAGCTCTCGGCGAGGGCGACGGTCTCGACGTGCTTCACGTTGAGCTCGTCGCGGAGGATGCCCTCGAACTGCGCGAGCGACTCGGCGCCGTCGGTGACGACCGTGAGCTTCGCGAGCGGCAGGCGCACGCGGAGGCCGTTGAGCTTGCGGAGCGACAGCACGGTCGACGAGATGGAGCGCACCTGGTCCATGGTGTGCACGAGCCCGGCGTCGGCCGGGTAGTCGTTCTCGTCGGGCCAGTCGGTGAGGTGCACGCTGCGACCGCCGGTGAGGCCCTTCCAGACGGCGTCGGAGACGAGCGGGAGGAGCGGGGCGGCCACGCGGGTGAAGGTCTCGAGCACCGTGTAGAGGGTGTCGAAGGCCTGCGTGTCCTCGCCCGACCAGAAGCGGTCGCGGGAGCGGCGCACGTACCAGTTGGTGAGCACGTCGGCGAAGTCGCGGAGCTTCGCGGCGGCGAGCGTCGCATCCAGAGCCTCGAGGTCGGCGGTCACCGACTGCACCAGCTCCCGCGTCTTCGCGAGCAGGTACCGGTCGAGTACATCGGTGGAGTCCGTCCGCCACTGGGCGTCGTAGCCACCCTCCTTCGCACTGTTGGCGTACAGGGTGAAGAAGTAGTAGGTGCTCCAGAGGGGCAGGAGCACCTCCCGGACGCCCTGGCGGATGCCCTCCTCGGTGACGACGAGGTTGCCGCCACGGAGGACGGACGACGACATGAGGAACCAGCGCATCGCATCCGAGCCGTCGCGGTCGAAGACCTCGGAGACGTCGGGGTAGTTGCGGAGCGACTTCGACATCTTCTGGCCGTCGGAGCCGAGCACGATGCCGTGGCTCACGACGTTGGAGAAGGCGGGGCGGTCGAACAGCGCGGTCGAGAGCACGTGCATGACGTAGAACCAGCCGCGGGTCTGCCCGATGTACTCCACGATGAAGTCGGCGGGGCTGTGGGTGCGGAACCAGTCCTCGTTCTCGAACGGGTAGTGCACCTGCGCGAACGGCATCGATCCGGAGTCGAACCAGACGTCGAAGACGTCCTCGATGCGGCGCATGGTGGAGCGCCCGGTGGGGTCGTCGGGGTTCGGCCGGGTGAGCTCGTCGATGAAGGGACGGTGCAGATCCGGCTCGCCGTCGCGGTTCAGCGGCAGGCGGCCGAAGTCGGCCTCGAGCTCGGCAAGCGAGCCGTAGACGTCGACCCGCGGGTACTCCGGGTCGTCGCTCTTCCAGATCGGGATGGGCGAGCCCCAGTAGCGGTTGCGCGAGATCGACCAGTCGCGGGCACCGGAGACCCACTTGCCGAACTGCCCGTCCTTGACGTTCTCGGGCACCCACTCGATCTGCTGGTTGAGCTCCTCCATGCGGTCGCGGATGGTCGTGACACGCACGAACCAGCTCGACACCGCCTTGTAGATGAGCGGGTTGCGGCAACGCCAGCAGTGCGGGTAGCTGTGCTCGTAGCTGGCCTGGCGGAGGAGCCGGCCCTGAGCTCTCAGCAGCTGGGTGAGCGGCTTGTTGGCGTCGAAGACCTGCAGGCCCTCGACCTCCTTGACGGCCGAGAGGAAGCGGCCGCCGTCGTCGACCGAGATGATGACGGGGATGCCCGCGGCCTCGCAGACCTTCTGGTCCTCCTCGCCGTAGGCGGGGGCCTGATGCACGATGCCGGTGCCGTCGGTGGTCGAGACGTAGTCGGCCACGAGGATCTGCCAGGCGTTCTCGGTGCCGTACTTCTCGGTGTCGGCGTAGTAGTCCCAGAGGCGGTCGTAGGCCACGCCCTCGAGCTCGCGGCCGGTGACGGTGCGGGTGATCGCGGCGCGCGCGTCGTCGGCGGAGTCGTAGCCGAGATCCTTCGCGTAGTTGCCCACGAGGTCGGTGGCGAGCAGGTACTCGGCGCCGAGCACGGTGAGCGATCCGGTCCCCGTTCCGGGGCTTGCGGCCGTGGCCTCCGACGTCTCCCTGGCCACCTCGGTGTCGGCGGTGCCGTTCGGGCCCGCGGGCACCACGGCGTACTCGATGCCGGGGCCCACCGCGAGCGCCATGTTGGTGGGCAGGGTCCAGGGCGTCGTCGTCCACGCCAGGGCGCGCACGGCGGTGAGGCCGAGCGACTCGGCGCGCGATCCGACGAGCGGGAACGTCACCGTGACCGTCTGGTCCTGACGCATCTTGTAGACGTCGTCGTCCATCCGGAGCTCGTGGTTCGAGAGCGGCGTCTCGTCCTTCCAGCAGTAGGGCAGCACGCGGTAGCCCTCGTAGGCGAGGCCCTTCGTGTGCAGCTGCTTGAAGGCCCAGAGCACGCTCTCCATGAAGGTCGTGTCGAGCGTCTTGTAGTCGTTGTCGAAGTCGACCCAGCGGGCCTGGCGGGTGACGTACTCCTGCCACTCCCACGTGTACTGCAGCACCGAGCGACGGCTCGCGTCGTTGAAGACCTCGACGCCCATCTCCTCGATCTGGCTCTTCTCGGTGATGCCGAGCTGCTTCATCGCCTCGAGCTCGGCGGGGAGGCCGTGGGTGTCCCAGCCGAAGCGACGGTCGACCTTCTTGCCGCGCATGGTCTGGAAGCGCGGGAAGACGTCCTTCGCGTAGCCGGTGAGGAGGTGCCCGTAGTGCGGCAGTCCGTTCGCGAACGGCGGGCCGTCGTAGAACACCCACTCGTCGGAGCCCTCGCGGTTCGCGATCGAGGCGCGGAAGGTGTCGTCGCCCTTCCAGAAGGCGAGCACCCCCTTCTCCACCTCGGGGAAGCTCGGCGAGGGGACGACGGAGGAGAACTCGTCGGGATCTTTGGGGTACGTCATGATGCTCCTGGACGGGCCGTGTCGGTGTGCTGCCTGTTCCACGAGGACGGCTGCGGGCTGCTGCCCCTCACCGCGGTACCACCTCGCTGACCCGCCGTGTCACCACGGCCGGCCGCTCGTTCTTAGGCTGTGACGGGCCCGACCCGTTCGGTTCTACTGAGCTCCCGGGCCGAGGGCCCGCTCACCGTTCCTCCGAAGGCTCCCCGGTGATCGCCGGTTCATCGCCATACTGCTCCCGATTCTAGCCGATCGCGAAGCCGGTGAGCACGGGATGCACCGCGCGGGCCACGTAGTCGGCGAGCGGATCGCGGGTGGGGCCGTCGGCGGCCCAGCGCCCCACGGCGGCGGCCGCCGCCCCCACCACGGCGAGCGCGACGGCGCGGGAGCGGAGCGCGGCATCCTGGCCCGTGAGCCGGCAGCTGAGGAAGAGCTCGATCGCGTCGGCGTGCTGCAGCGCCCGCGCGAGGCCCGCCGCCCTCAGCTCGTCGTCGATGCCCATCGTCTCGTGCTGCGTGAGCACGAGCGGCGCGCGGCCGGCGGGGAAGGCGGCGGCGGTGGCGAGGAGGGCCTGCTCCACCGCCTCGAGGGGCGGTGTGGCGTCGCTCGCCGCACCCAGCGCATCCGTGAGCGCTCTCAGGCTCGCGTCGAGCTCGACCCAGAGCAGCTCGCTCTTCTGGCCGAAGTAGTTGAAGAAGGTGTTGCGGCTCACACCGGCGCGCTGGGTGATCTGCTCGATCGTGGTCTTCGCGTAGCCCTGTTCGAGGAAGAGCTCGGAGGCAGCCTCCTCGAGCATGCCCTGGGAGGATGCGCGGGGTCGTCCGGCCATCGTCCGCTCCTTTCGCCGTGGTGTGCAGAAGCAATAAATAGATCGCGTACAATAATGCCATGCATCGTCGCCCTGCCGCGCTCCTCGCGCTCACCGCCGCCTCCGCTCTCGTGCTCGCCGGCTGCTCCGCCGCCGAGCCCGCCGAGACCCCCTCGACCCCCGCAGCCGGGGGCACGCTCACCTACGCCACCGGTTTCGGCGAGCCCACCTGCCTCGATCCGCACGTGGGCGGCAACATGCCGCAGGCCCTCGTGGGCACGAACGTGCTCGAGTCGCTGTTCTCGCAGAACGAGGAGGGCGAGATCGTGCCGTGGCTCGCGACCGGCGCCACGGTGTCTGACGACGGGCTCACGGTCGACGTGGCCCTCCGCGACGACGTCACGTTCACCGACGGCACGCCGTTCGACGCCTCGGCCGTCGTGGCGAACGTCGAGCACATGAAGGATCCGGAGACGGCGTCGTCGACCGCCATCCTCGCGCTCGGCAAGGTGACCGAGGTCACCGCCGTCGACCCCACGACCGCGCGCTTCACGCTCTCCGAGCCCGACAGCGCGCTGCAGGAGTCGCTCGCGCAGACCTGGCTCGCGATGGAGTCTCCGGCCGGGCTCGCGCGCGGCATGGACGAGAACTGCGCGGGCCCCATCGGCACCGGGGCGTTCGTGTTCACCGAGTGGGTGCAGCAGGACCACGTGACCCTCACCCGCAACGAGGACTGGAACTCGGCGCCGGAGGGGGCAGCCAACGATGGCCCCGCCTACCTCGACGAGATCGTCTGGCGCTTCATCCCCGACCCCGCCACGCGCTTCGCCGCACTGCAGTCGGGCGAGGTCGACGTGATCGACGAGATGCAGCCCGACAACGTCGTGGCCGTGCAGGAGGCCGCCGCGACCGGCGGTGACTTCGACGTGCTCACGGGAGCCCTGCCCGGCGCGTCCATCCGGCTCGAGCTCAACTCCGGCTACGCACCCTTCGACGACGAGCGCGTGCGGAAGGCCTTCATCCACTCGGCCGACGTGAACCCCGGCATCGAGAGCCTCTTCTTCGGCACGGTCGACCGCTCCTACTCAGTACTGTCGTCGTCGACGCCGTTCGGCGCCTCGTTCGAGAGCGAGTACGCGATCGACTCCGACCTCGCCAACAAGCTGCTCGACGAGGCGGGCTGGACCTCGCGAGATGCAGAGGGCTATCGGGTGAAGGACGGCAAGCGTCTCACGGTCGACTTCCCGATCTCGACCAACCAGTCCATCCCGGCCGAGGTCTCGCTCTTCGAGCAGATCCAGGCCACCACGAAGGCCGTCGGCTTCGACGTGCAGCTGCGCCCGCTCGACCTGTCGAGCTGGTACGGCGCCCTCGCCGAGTGGGACTTCGGGGTCACGAGCGCGATCTACACCAAGAACTCGCCCGACGTGCTGCGCATCCTCTACCACTCCGACAACATCCAGCCCGCTCCGAGCGGCTACCACCCGAACCACTCGCACGTCGACATCCCCGAGCTCGACGCGGCGCTCACCGAGGCCGGGCAGACGTCCGACCCCGCCGAGCGGGCCGCGCTCTACGAGGAGGCGCAGCAGATCCTCGCCGAGGGCGCCTACGTGCTGCCGCTCTACGACCACCTGACGAAGATCGGCTACTCCACCGACGTGCAGGGGCTGTCGCTGCTGCCGACGCTGCAGATCCCATACTTCGGCGACGCGTGGGTGCAGGAGTAGGCGCGGACCGCGCGGGCTTCGGAGGATGATCGGTGAGGACCCGGGGCGAAGTTCCTCCGCTGCCGGCAGCAAAGGCGGGTTTCCTCCGCTCCGGCGGGCCGGGCGGATCGGGCTGCGGGTGCTCGGCGGGGTGTTCGTGCTGTGGGCCGCCGCCACGCTGACGTTCTTCGGGCTGCGGCTCATCCCGGGCGACCCGGCACAGGCCATCCTTGGCGGCCCCGGTTCTCAGGCGAGTGCTGAGGCGCTCGCAGCGGTGCGGGCCGAGTACGGGCTCGACCAGTCGATCTGGGCGCAGTACGGGCTCTACCTCTCGCGGCTCCTCGGCGGTGACCTGGGGTCGTCGTACTCGCTGCGCACCCCGGTCTCCGAGGTGATCGGGGCGCAGATCGGCGGCACGCTCCTCCTCGCCGTGCTCGCGCTCGCGGTGGCCTGGGCGATCGCGCTCGGACTCGCGGTGTGGTCGACGCGGGGCGGGCGGGTGGCCGGCGTGGTCGGCTCGGGGCTCGAGATCGTGGCGGCCGCCGTGCCGCACTTCTGGCTCGCGACCGTGCTCGTGCTGATCTTCAGCACGACGCTGCGGTGGCTCCCCGCCGTCTCGACGCAGGGGCCCGAGGGGCTCGTGCTGCCGGTGCTGACGCTCGCGCTGCCGCTCGCCGGGTTCCTCGGGCAGGTCATGCGCGAGTCGGTGCTCGATGCGCTCGACGCGCCGTTCGTGCTCTCGGCCCTCGCCCGCGGCGAGGGCGAGAGCGGCGTGCGGTGGCGGCACGTGCTGCGGCACGGGGCGCTCCCCGGCATCGCGCTCTCGGGCTGGGCGTTCGGGTGGCTGATCTCGGGAGCCGTGGTGGTCGAGACGATCTTCGCGAGGCCCGGGCTCGGGCGCACGCTGCTGAACGCGGTGCAGCTCCGCGACGTGCCGCTCGTGATCGGGGTCGTGCTCGTCGTCGCGCTCGGCTACGTGATCATGACGGTGCTGACGGATGCGGTCTCCCGTGTCGCCGATCCGCGGCTCGCGGTGCGCGAGCGGGAGCTGGAGCGGGTCTCGTGACCGCGCTGATCGGAGGCAAGGCGGGGAGGCGCACGCGCGGAGGCAGCGGCGGCAGCGGCGGCAGCGGCGGTCGGATGCTCGGGGCCGCGCAGTGGGTCGCGATCGCGTTCCTCGGGGTGCTGCTCGTGGCCGCCGTGGCGCCGTGGCTGCTCGCTCCCGGCGACCCGCTCGCCATCGATCCGGCCGAGGCGTTCGTCGCACCGCAGTGGGGGCATCCGTTCGGCACCGACGAGTCGGGGCGCGACATCTACACGCGCGTCGTGCACGGGGCGGCGCCGTCGCTCGTGATCGGCGTGGCCGCCACCGCCATCGGCATCGCACTCGCGCTCGTGCTCGGGCTCGCGGCGGCGCTCGGCGGGCGGATCGTGGACTTCGGGGTGAGCCGGCTGCTCGAGGTGCTGTTCGCGTTCCCCGGGCTGCTGCTCGCGCTTCTCGTGATCACCGTCTACGGCCCGGGAGTCGTGACCTCGACCATCGCCGTGGGGCTCGCGACGGCGCCGGGCTACGCGCGCATCATCCGCGCGCAGACCCGATCCGTCGCCTCCTCCCCCTACGTCGAGGCGGCCGTGGTGCTCGGTCGCTCGCGCACCCGCATCCTGGGGCAGCACATCCTGCCCAATGCGGTCGTGCCCGTGTTCGTGCTCGTGACGCTCGGAGTCGGGCAGGCCATCGTCTGGGCGGCCGCGCTCAGCTACCTGGGGCTCGGGGCCGAACCGCCCGCCGCGGAATGGGGGGCGATGCTGTTCGCCGGCAAGAACTACCTCGCGACCGCGTGGTGGCTGACGTTCTTCCCCGGGCTCGCGATCGTGCTGAGCGCGGCCGCCACCACGGTGCTCGGGCGGGCGCTGCAGAGGAGGGGGCCGCGATGACGGACGACTTGCGGAGGAAGTTCGAGTCGACGGCAGTGGGCGAGTCCTCCGTTGCGGCGAACCAGCCCACGGATCCTCCGGTGGCGGACCGGGTCGGCGACGTGCTCGTGCGGGTCGAGGGGCTGCGGGTGGGGTTCGGCAGGGGGAGGCGGAGTCTGCGGGGCGGGGTCTCCGAGCGCGGGCCCGCCGTGGTCGACGGGGTCTCGTTCGAGGTGCGGGCCGGGCGCTCCCTGGCCATCGTCGGCGAATCCGGATCGGGCAAGTCGGTCACCGCACGCGCGCTCGTGGGGCTCGTGGGCCCGGGATCGTGGGTGACCGCCGACGCCCTCGAGGTCGACGGCACCTCGATGCTCGGCGCATCCGCTGCCGCCTGGCGCCGCGTGCGGGGCGGGCGGATCGGGCTCGTGGTGCAGGACGCGCTCGTGTCGCTCGATCCGCTCCGCCCGATCGGGCGGGAGATCGCCGACGCGCTGCGGCTGCACACGACGCTGTCGGAGGCCGGGAGGCGGGCCAGAGTGGAGGAGCTGCTCGAGTCGGTCGGCATGCCGGAGCCGCGCTCGCGGATGCGGCAGCGGTCGGGCGAGCTGTCGGGCGGACTGCGGCAGCGAGCGCTGATCGCCTCCGCGCTGGCGGCCTCGCCGGCCCTCGTGATCGCCGACGAGCCCACGACGGCGCTCGACAGCACCGTGCAGGCGCAGATCCTGGGGCTGTTCGAGACCATCAAGGCGCAGGGCTCGGGGCTGCTGTTCATCAGTCATGATCTGGCCGT
>NZ_JAHFUY010000037.1 GCF_023264895.1 Herbiconiux sp.
CCGTCGGCCTCGGCAACATCCCATCGATCAGAGACCACTGAGCATCCGTAAGCAACCGAAACCGCGTCACCGCTCCAGCGTCTCAACCGATCCCCTCAACCTTTGTCAGACACGCCCTAGACCTCTGGAATGTTGAGCAGTTCCATGCGCCCATCCAGCGCGACTTCGACAGCCGTCCGCTGCTCACTGGCTCATGTTGTGGGACGACGTTCGAGCGGCGAGGGTACCCGTGCTCGAACTGTGGCCAGCCGTTCTGCCCTCGTTGCGGCGATTGCCGCTGCGAGCGAGACGCCAAGCGTGAAGTGGTCTGCACTGAGTGCTTTCTCCAGTTCCAACCACATCTCGTCGTCGACGGCCTCTGCGTGGACTGTCGCTCCTGACGCTAACTCCGCACGGCCCTATCTCGACTACCCAGTGAGAGCCCCCGCTGACTCGGACCTGGGCTGTCGGAATGGAGGTGAAGGAGATGGCTAAGAACACCGGACGAGGACACCGCGTCGGTGCCGTGAAGAGTCGCAGCGAGTTCAAGCGTGGCACGACGTGGTTCAAGCGCGACGCCGGTACCGGTCGCATCCTCAACGGCAGCCCCAAGCAGCACAAGGGCGTCCGCAACGAGAAGTGACTTCGTGGCCGGCGGCGCCGTGGTGTCGCTGGCCCAACACTGCGGCAGCGGGCGTGCCGTACAGAACCGATTCGAGTACAGCAGGAGGACGGCATGGCAGTTCACTGGGTCAACTACGACCTCAACAAGGCGGGACAGGACTACACCAAGCTCATCGACTACTTGAAGTCGCACCAGAGCTGGGCGAAACCCCTCAAGAGCAGCTTCTTCGTGAAGACATCCCTGACAGCGGCGCAGCTTCGAGACGGAGCCAAGAAGCACGTCGACGCGAACGACGACATCGTCGTCGTGACGGTCACCGGCCAATCCTGGGCCACCCACAGTATTCCCTCGGACGTGAACGAGTGGCTGAAGAAGAATCTCTAGTGTCCGACTGGGCACACGGTTCAGCGCGCCAAGGGCGGATGACAACGTCCTCTGCGGTTCGATGCCGTTTCCGTCGAAGCAGCCCGATCTTCGAGCCCGAAGGAGTGTCGGTGCCCCAGCGTAGGATACTTACATGGGTGTAGTTCGCGCAAATTCGACGGGCACCGGCGGCGAAACGCCGTCCGGGCCGCTCGAGGTGCTCGGCCACCAGGACCACTTGTCGGCGACAGACGAGCCGACCAGGCCGCCGTCCGATCGTTTCCAGATTCTCGCCCTTGATGGCGGGGGAGCCAAGGCACTGTTCACCGCTCACGTGCTCGCGCGGCTGGAACAGGACCTCGGCGTCAGCATCAGGGACTCGTTCGACTTGATCGCCGGCACGTCGGCGGGTGGGATCGTCGCGCTCGGGTTGGGTGCCGGTCTCACCCCGAGCGAGATCGTGGCGCACTACGAAGAACTGGTCGAGGCGGTCTTCCCGGCCGTGCGCCGGCGACTGTGGCGGCGACCTCGGCAACTCACTGCACCCATCTACGACGGCGATGCGCTGCGTACCGCCTTGACGAAGGTGCTTGGCGAAGGGCTGCTGGGAGACAGCGCGAAGCGGTTAATCATCCCGGCCTGGGACGTGCAACGAGGCTCCGTGCACATCTTCAAGACGCCGCACCACACACGGCTCGTCCGAGACTGGCGCATCCCGATGGTGGACATCGCGATGGCAACCTCGGCGGCACCGCTCTACTTCCCTGCCGCGCGTGTCGATGGGCACCGCCTCATCGACGGCGGCGTGTGGGCGAACAACCCCTCTGTCGTCGCGATCGCCGAGGCCGTGAGCATGCTCGACGTACCGCTCGCCTCGATCAGGGTGCTCAACGTCGGCACCATCGACCAGCTCACAAACCACCCCAAGCGCCTCGACCGCGGCGGGCTGTTCAACTGGGCGAAGCCGATCGCGCCACTGATCCTCACCGCCGGCAGCCGTGGCGGACAGGGCATCGCTGAGCATCTGATCGGCGAGTCCGCTTTCACGAGGTTCGATGCTCTCGTGCCGGGCGGACTGTACGCACTCGACTCGGCAGACCCGAGCGATGTCGTCGGCCTCGCCGCGTCCGTGAGCCGCGAGCTCAGCCCCGTCTACACCGCGCGGTTCGCAGATCATCGCGCGGCCGACTACACACCGTTGATCGGAGACCGACACCGCGGCGACCCGACCAGCACGTCGACCACGGAGGTCTCCCGATGAAACTCACTGACTACTTCAACGTCCTGCTCAAGGACACCGTCAACCTCAGCCAGGTGAAGCTCGACTCGCTCGACTCTCGCGTCGAGGCGGTCTACCAGGCGTTGAAGGCCGACGAACAGATCGGGCGCCTGATCCTCGGCAAGACGCCCCAGGGCTCGTGGGCGCACAAGACCATCATCAACCCGGTGGGCAGCAACGAGTTCGACGCGGACTTCATGCTCGACATGAGCGAGAACGCGGACTGGTCCGACGATCCCAAGAAGTACATCGAGGAGGTCTACGCGGCCCTGCACCGTCACAGCACCTACGGCAACATGCCGCACTCACGCAAGTGCCGTTGCGTCCGACTCGTCTACGCGAACTCCATGCACCTCGACATCGTGCCGCACCTCAACCTCGCCGATGGTCGCGAAGTCATCGTCAACCGCGACGACAACGACTGGGAGCAGACCGACCCCCAGGGCTTCACGGACTGGATGAAGGACAAGGACACGCTCGCGAAGGGCAACCTCCGCAAGGTCATCCGGCTGATGAAGTACCTGCGCGACCACAAAAACTCCTTCACCGGCACACGGTCGATCCTCCTGACGACACTGCTCGGCGAGCAGGTCACCGAGCTGCGCACGCTGCTCGACCCCGGCTACTACAGCGACGTCCCGACCACCCTCCTGCACCTCGTGAAGGACCTCGACGCCTGGCTCCAGGCGCGCCCGATCAAGCCCTCCATTCCAGACCCGTCCGGGTCCGGGGTCACCTTCGACCATCGGTGGGAGCAGTCGACCTACAGCTACTTCCGAGACCGCATCCATGTCCACGCCGCCGAAATCGAGGAAGCGTACGAAGAGGAGAACAAGGAGCGCAGCATCGAGCTTTGGCAGGGCATTTTCGGTGACGGATTCAAGGCCCCGGCCACCTCGTCCAACAGCGCGAAGTTCCCGGCAGCAGCTCCCGCGGCCGCTTCCACGGTGGGGCGGTCGGGCCGCGCGGGATGAGCCGACGCAACCGGGCCACGCTTTCGGCCTGGCAGAAGCATCTCGTTGACGAGTTGAGGTCACTCGCCAGGGAGCGCCCCCACGACGTGCGGATAGTCCAGCAGCCTCGGCTCGACTCTGACGGCGACGCCATCCTCCGACTCCGGCTCCACACCGCAGATATCCCTCACCGCCCCGGCGGGCTGGAACTTGGAGAAGACGAGGAGTTCATCGTCAAGATTCGCCCCTCGCTGTTTGCGCCCCCGAGCGCCGAGGTTGACCACACACGCTTCCTCGGTTTCCCGCACGTCCTCCAAGGGCAGCGGCTCTGCATCTATCTCGACCCTTCCCGCGAGTGGCGGCCGTCCGCCGGGATGGCCGGATTTCTCAGCCGACTGTGGGACTGGCTCACCGATGCCGCCGGCGGAGCATTCGATCCCTCGACCGCGATGTACCACGCTGTCGGAGGAGTGCTCCACCACGCTGACGACACACCCACCATCGTCGTCCGCGAACCTGGTCCGCCGAAGCGGCAGCAGATCGCTCGGCTCGTCGCCCGCTCACCGCACCGCTACGACCTCACCTACTCGACCGACCGCGACGGACACCGCACACCCGTCTTTGTCCTCGCGAGCGACCTTCCATTCGGCGCGGCATCCACCTTCGCGCTGTTCCTGACGCTCCTGGACGACCCGCACCTTGACCGCGCCGAAGGGCGACCACCAGAGGTCTCGCCGCAGTCGCCTGCGTTCCTTACCTCGCTGCTCGCCAGTGCTCTACGAAACCCTGACGGTACGGAGCAGTACTTCGTGCTTGCTGTGCCGCACCCCGCAGGGGGAGCGCACCATCTTCTCGGCGGACGCCTTCCCGCAACTACCGCCGACGCCTTGCGACGCCTCGCCAAGAAGCACGGCACCGCGGTCAACCTCGATCCCGCGATCATCAACGCCGACATCCCGATCGAATGGTGCAACATGTCCGACGAACGGCAAGAGGTCACGACCCGGCGCGACGACAACCGTCCCGTCAACGGCTTTCAAGGAAAGACTGTTCACATCTGGGGCTGCGGTGGCCTGGGCTCATGGCTCGCCGAGTTCATCGCACGCGCCGGAGCCAGCGCCATCACCGTCTGCGACCCCGGCACCGTCACCGGCGGACTGCTTGTGCGACAGAATTACACCGAAGCCGACATCGGCCAGACGAAGGCCGATGCCCTCGCCATACGCCTCCGCGCGATCCGCGACGACCTGACCGTCACCGTCGCAGAAGGAAGCGTCCCCGATCCAGCCGTTTCTCTCGCCGCGGACCTCATCATCGACGCCACCGTCAGTCACAGCATCGCTACCTACCTTGACACCCTCGCCGGCGAAGCCCGCAAGGCCCTCATCGCCCAGATCGCCACCGACGCCAGGACGGGATCGCTCGGTATCGCCAACATCTGCGCGCCCGGTGCCGCCTGTACGCCGTCTGAGCTTGACGACCAGGCAGGCCGCTCGGTAGTGGCCGATGGTGAGTTGGAGCTGTACCACCCGCTCTGGGAGGACGCAGCCGAAGGCGACGAACTGATCCCCACCAGAGGATGCTCAGTACCCACGTTCCACGGCTCGGCCGCGGACCTCGCTGCCGTCGCCGCGACACTCGTCAACATGATCGGCCTGCACCTCCAACAGGCAGAGGCACCTGTTTCAGGAACCCACCTCATCGCCCTGCCACACGCACCAGCAGGCCCACGGCATCGCTTCCTTCCCGCGGCGTCGGACCCCCGCGGATGAGATAGCGCGGGGTTACGTCTGTCGGCGCGCGGGCGTACAGTGGAGGCCGAGGCAGGTCCTCCTCGATTGCAGGTCCTTCGGGACGGCCCAGCTTGGGCGCTCATACACGTACTGCCTCCTCGACGGAGAGACACGTGTGACGAGAGGCCCGCCATGATCCGCATGATCTGGACGCTCAGCGCCCACACCCGCTACTACCTGCGCCGCTACATGCCGACCAATCGGCTGCTCGACGCGATCCGCCGCCGACGCAACTTGAAGTGGGGCATCCCCACGATGCTCCTCGCCGTTCCCTACCTGCTGATCGCGAGCATCTGCACCAACGCCCTCGCCGCCGGCGCCCCAGGCTGGCTGCATCTGGTCGTGTTGTGGGCGGTGTGGAACGCGATGAAGTTCATCATCATGGGACCGGTCAGCCTCATCCTCCTGATCCGTGCCCGGACCCAGGAAGCCATCGCCCGACACCGCATTCCTGCTCGTCCGGCGGTCAAGCCGTTTCAGGGAACCTCCGTCCTCCGACGGTGACAGTCGCCTCACGGGGCACGACGAGTAACCCTCGGGCGGTCACCTCCCTCGGGCCGACGCTTGCCCGCGGCGTGGCAGACGTCTCTCCCTGCTCGCCGCGTGACACGATGAGTTTGTGTCGAGGTGAACGAGAGGAGCGACACCGATGCGGTTGTCGACCATCGAGTTCAACGGCTACAAGCGCCTCGATCAGGCCTCGTGCAACGTCGACGGTCACACGATCGCGTTCATCGGCCCCAATGAGTCCGGCAAGAGCAGCGTCCTCCAAGGATTGGCGTGGCTGACGGACGACGATCGCGATGATCCTGCGCTGTCTCTGCGTGAGCAGAATCGCCGGACGCGGCCAGACTCGGGCGCCCTCGTCGTGCGCGCACTCTACAGGCTCGACCCTGACGACCTCGAAGCTCTACGCAGCCTCAACATCGACCCCAGTGGACCGATAGATGCCAAGACGGTAACCCAGTTCCGGTTCTCCCGACGCAAGGATGGCGGGCACGTCACTGGACTCTCCACGACAGTTGGCCGGAACCGCCTCCCGTTCGCGAACGCCTTCGACGCCTTGTCAAAGGTCGAGCTCGCGCGCGCTGACTCCGTTGCCCTGCTTGACGAACACGATGTAGACGACCTCGAAGCTGTCGTCCGTGAAGCCCAAGCGGCTGTCGATCCGGATGACTCGGACTGGAATATGGAACGGGTTGCTCGCGGCCAAGAGGCGCTCACCCGCCTTCAGGCGGTGATCGACCAGATCAGCCAGATCGATGTGCGTTCGGCAAAGCTCACAAAGATTCGCCGGAACGCGGAGAAGGCCATCCCGCTCCTCCAAGCGGCCGCTGAGGCAGGTGAACTTGCCGATCCGGTCGACAGCATGCGAGGTCTACTCGCCACGAGGGTCCCGAAGTTCGTTCTGTTCAGTGACGACGACCGTGACCTGGCTGAGTCATACAACCTGAGTGACGAAGCGGTGCGTTCACAACCACCAGCCCCGCTTCGGAACCTTCTGACCGTCGCAGGCACTACCGCCGAGGAAGTATGGAGCGCCATAGCCAGCGGCGATCCTGCGACGATGCGGACGCTGGGACGCCGCATGAACGAGATACTGAGTTCACGTCTCGAACCGATGTGGACTCAGTCGAAGCTGACGATTGAACTCGCACTGAACCAAGGTGGGATTCTCGAAGTCAACATCCACGAGCTGGACAGCCCGGACTTCACCGTGACTCCGATCGCCGAACGAAGTGACGGGTTGCGCACGTTCCTTGGCCTTGTGTGCTTCCTGATCGCCGCCGACCTGGAGATCCCTCCCGTCCTCATGATCGATGAGGCCGAACGCAACCTCCACTACGATGCCCAGGCCGACCTCGTGCGCGTGCTGACGCGAGAACTGCAAGTCCACAAGGTCATCTACACGACGCATTCTCCCGGCTGCCTGCCACTCGACCTCGGAACCGGCATCAGGGTGGTGGCGCGCCGGCCCGACGACCTAGCCATCAGCACTCTTGAGAACAACTTCTGGACGAAAGAGGAGCCCGGCTTCTCCCACCTGCTGTTCGCGATGGGCGCCGAAGCCGCTGCGTTCTCGGCGTTCCGGCGAGCCGTGCTGGCGGAGGGAGTAAGCGAGATGATCCTGCTCCCTACACTGCTCAGGAACGCCACAGACGGATCGCAACTGGACTTCCAGGTAGCGTTCGGGCTCTCGAATCTCTCAGCCCCACGGGCAATCAGCTCCGTAGCGCTCATCACCACGTTCCTCGTGGACGGAGATAAGTCGGGCAACGACAAGAAGAAGCAGCTCGTCGCAGCCGGAGTGCCCAAGGGTCACGTCTTCCAACTGCCGAAAGGAAAAGCGATCGAAGACCTCGTGGATCGTGCGACGTATCTGCACACAGTCAACGAGTTCCTGGCCGAGCAGGACAAGAGCATCCCCTCGGGTGCACTGGCGAACAACACGACAATCGCAAAGGCCGTGGATGACTACGCGAAGACTCACCTCTCCATGCCGGGCGGCGTCAGCCACAAGATCATCGCCACCCGCCTTGCGCTTCTCGGTGAACATTTACCCCTCAACGCGGTCGGTCGACGATTCCTCTCCGACCTGAGACCGAAACTCGAAGACGCCTTTAAGCAGGCGTACGTGCTCACGCAGGAGAACGACTGAAGAGGCGCATCACACCGTCGCTCGAACACGACGGCCGCTCGGACGGATCGCGACTCCCTGGGCCTCAAGCGCACGACGCACCGCCTGCTGGCTGACCCCGAACCGCAACCCCACCTCCAACAGCGTCAGGCCTCCGTCGTATAGCTCGACCGCTTCGGCGAGGTGACACTCATCAAGGCCGCGCCGGCGGATCGGGACCGACCGGCGGAGCAGGTGCGCCGCCGCGGTGCGGCGATGAATGCTGAACCGCTCGCCCAACTCCACGAGTGTTGCGCCCGCCTCGTACAGGGCCACCAGCTTGTCCACCTGCGCTGGGCTCAGAAAGGTTTGAGTCATCCCAACCGCTCGCACCATCCGGCCCCGCGAGTCCACCACAGACGGCTCCAACGGCCTCCGATCCCGTCGGTAGACCCCGCGCGACCTGCGAGAAGCCACCGTTTTCAAGGCCGGGCAGGGGTTCTCGAACTCTCTACGGAGGTCCACCACACAGAAGGCCGCCTCCGGGCGGCCTTCGTCGTTTCCGGGATAGTGCTCGTCCGGGATCGTGCTCGTCCGGGCTCAGGCCTATCCGAGCTCCATGCTCGTCGCGGCATGCTGGTAGCGTCGCAGCGTGAACCGCTCCAGGCCGACCACCCTCGAAGACGTCGCGCGGGTCGCCGGCGTCTCGCGGGCCACGGTCTCGTTCGCCCTCACCGGCACGGGCCGGCTGTCGGATGAGACGCGCGAGCGGGTGCGCCGCATCGCGGCCGAGCTCGACTACGCGGTGAACATCGGCGCCCGCAACCTCCGCCGGGCCAAGGCCGGCGCCATCGGCATCTACCTGCCCGAGAGCACCAACGGGCTGGCCTACTACATGAACTTCCTCTTCGGCGTGGTCGAGGTGGCGGCCGCGAGCTCGCTCTCGGTCACGATCGTGCCGGGCGGTCGTGCCCGCGACGCCGGCCGGGCCCACGTCGACGGCTTCATCCTCATCGACCCGCCGGACGACGACGACTCCGTCCGCAGCATCCTGGCGAGCCGGATGCCTGTGGTGAGCGGCGAGATCACGCCCGCCGGCGCGGACCGGCCGTGGGGAACGGTGTACTCCGACCACGCCTCGGGCATGCGCGCGATCCTCGACCACCTGCTCGAGCGGGGAGCGCGGCGTCCGGCCCTCCTGGCGCCGCCCACGACCACGGCGTGGGCCCGGGAGGTGCGCGCCTCCTACCTCGCCTGGTGCGCCGAGCAGGCGATCCAGCCGCTCGTGGAGGAGTCCACCCGTCGCGCGACCCCCGACGACGTGCGCCGCATCACGACGGGGCTCCTCAGTGCGAGCGCTACTCCGGATGCCATCATCTCGGCCCCCGACGGATCGGCGGTCGGCGCGGTGTCGGCGGTCAGGGCCCTCGGGCTCTCGGTGGGCGACGACGTGCTCGTCACGGCCTACGCCGACAGCCTCGCCATGGAGATGTGCGACCCGCCCGTGACCGCGATCGACCTGCACGCCCGCGACTTCGGCGTGCGCTGCGCCGCCCTGCTGCTGCAGGCCCTCGGCGACCCCGGCCCGGCCGCCGAGGAGGTGCAGGAGGCGTTCACGATCGATCTGCGGGCGCGGGCCTCGACCCTCGGTCGAGGCGCCGCTCCCGCGACCGTCTGACCAGCGACCGGCTGACCCGCGATCAGAACTCGCGCAGGTTCTCCCGCAGGGTCTGCTTCGTGTAGCGCGGCCGGGTGAGCCCGAGCCGCTTCAGCTCGGGCACGAGGCCGTCGGTGATCTCGGCGAGGTTCTTGCGGTTGAGCGGGCCCGAGAGCAGGAACCCGTCTCCGCCCACCTCCTCCATGACCTCGCCCATCTTCGCGGCCACCGTGGCGGGGCTGCCGACGAGGTCGATCGTGGCCACCATGTTGTGCTCGATCACGAGCTCGCGCAGGGTCTTGCCTGCGGCATCCTTCTGGTAGCGCGCCATCGTGCTCTGCTGGGCGTTGACCTTGCCGTCGAGGTCGGGCATCGGCTGGTCGAGGTCGAAGGCGGCGAAGTCGATGCCGCTGAAGTACGACATCACCGAGAGGTGCTCCTCCACGTAGGCGTCGCTCCGCTTGGCGTCGGCGCGGGCCGCAGCGATGTCGCGGGCCACCTGATCGGTCTCGCCGATGACGGGATCGACCATGAACAGGATCTTGCACTCGCCGGGCTCACGGCCGTACTTCTCCATCCGGCGGTGGATGTCCTCGCGGTAGGCCCTCATCGAGTCGAGGCCGTTGGGAACGCAGAAGATCACGTCGGCGAAGCGCGCGCCGAACTCGCGGCCGGCGGGGGAGCCGCCCGCCTGCGAGATGACGGGGCGGCCCTGAGGCCCCGGAGGCGTGTTGAGCGGGCCGCGGGAGGAGTAGAAGCGGCCCTCGAACTCGATCGGGTGCACCTTGGTGTAGTCGGCGAAGACGTGCTTCTCGGTGTCCATGATCACGGATCCGGGCTCCCACGAGTCCCAGAGCTGCGTCACGAGATCGGCCCACTCCTCGGCCATCTCGTAGCGCAGGTCGTGAGCGTGGTGGTTGTCGAAGCCGAAGTTCTGGGCCGCACGGTCGCTCGCCGAGGTCACGAGGTTGCCGCCCGCGTGGCCGCCGGAGAGCTGATCGAGGGTCGTGAGCATCCTGGCCGCCATGAAGGGCGGGTAGAACGAGGTCGAGATGGTGGGGATGTAGCCGAGGTCCTTCGTGACCTGGGAGAGGATCGCGACCATGGCCGTGGGGTCCGAGCGCGGGATCTCCTGGGCGAACTTCAGGTCGGCCTCCATGCTGCCGCCGAAGATGTCGGGCACCATCAGGCCGTCCTGGAACACCATGAAGTCGAAGGCGGCTCGCTCGAGGGCCCGCGCCGCGTCGGAGTAGAGCGCCGGTGAGTACCAGTCCTCGTTGTCGGTGCCGGCCCAGTCGCGGTTCCAGGACTGCACGCTGTAGCCGTTGCCGACGAACCAGCCGAGATGAAACATGGGTGTCTCCGTATCGCGTTGAGGGGGGATGCCCTCTGATGATGGGAAGCGCCGAGAAGCCCTGTCAAACCGATCGGATGCCATCCGGGATCTTTTTACACAGCGGCCACAAAGCCGAAACACGGGTCGAGCCAAGGAGTGCCCCCGACGGAGGTCGATTCGGCGCGGAATCCTGCGGGGAACGGCACCTCCGCCTCGATGCGACAACCGATTCCGCAGGTTACCTCATGTTTCCACCACGTAAATCCTCCGCCCGTCGGTTGCTTCGCCTGACCCCTGCTGTCACGATTTAGCAACCACCACCCCGCACCAGACCCGAGGAGCATCCGTGTCGTTCGAATCCCGCGCCGCCGAACTCGGCCTCGCTGTTCCGGACTACTCGGCCGTGCCCTATCACGGCCTCTCGTACGGCTCGATGAAGGCCTTCCACAGGACCGGGAACCTGCTGTTCCTCTCCGGTCACGTCGAAGACGCCCCCGGCCACGAGGGCGCCGCGCTCCACGCGGGCCGCCTTGGCGCCGAGGTCACGGTCGACGAGGGCTACGAGGCCGCACGCCTCACCGCCCTCAACTGCCTCGCCACCATCCGGCTGGCCCTCGGCAGCCTCGATCGGGTGAAGAGCCTCGTCGGTTCGCTGAACTACGTCGCCGTCGCACCCGGGTTCACCGATGTCCACCTCATCTCCAGCGGTGCCACAGACCTCTTCCTCGAGCTCTTCGGGGAGGAGGCCGGCCTCGGCGGGCGCGCCACCATCGGCGTCGCGGCCCTCGCCGGCAACCACTGCTTCGAGAACGTCCTCACTATAGAAACGGTTGATTGACATGATCCGACGCACCACCACGGCGGCTTCCCTCGCCGCCGTCGCCGCGCTCTCGCTCACGCTCGCGGCCTGCTCCAGCAGCGCGAGCTCCGACTCCGGATCCGGCGACGCGGAGGGCGAGATCGCCCTCGGCTACACGGCCACGCTCACCGGCGACTTCGCCAGCTACGGCCTCGAGATGCGCGAGGGCGTCGACCTCGCCGTGGAGGAGCTCAACGACGAGGGAGGCATCGACGGCCGCCAGGTGAAGATCGTCTCGGCCGACGACGAGGGATCGCCCGCCAACGGCCCCGTGGTCGCCCAGCAGTTCTGCGACGACACCGCCATCGCCGCGGTGCTCGGCTACAGCTTCTCGAGCGTCGCGCTCTCGGCCCTCCCCGTCTACGACAGCTGCGGTCTGCCGATCGTGGCCTCCGCCGTGACCTCGCCCGAGCTCACCGGTGCGAGCGACGTGTTCTTCCGCGACGTCTTCACCGACGCCTACCAGGGCGCCGAGATGGGGGCGCACGTCGCCGACGGCGGCGTGGAGAAGGTCGCCGTGCTCTACCAGCAGGACGACTACGGCCAGGGCGTCTCCGAGGCCTTCAGCACCGCCTTCGAGGAGGCCGGCGGCGAGGTCACGAGCTCCCAGGCCTACCAGCTCGGTGCCGTCGACTTCGGCACGATCGTGAACACCGCGCTGGCCGACGAGCCGGATGCGATCTTCATCGGCGGCTTCTACACCGAGGCCGCCAAGATCGCGACGCAGCTGCGCACGAGCGGATCCGACCTGCCGATCTACGGCACCGACGGCGCCGTGAGCCCCGACCTCGTCTCGCTCGGCGGCGACGCCGTCGAGGGCATGACCGTCTACTCGGCCTTCTCGGCCGCGGCGGGCACCGACGCCTCCTCGGCGTTCATCGACGCCTTCACCGCGAAGTTCGACAAGGAGCCGAGCTCGTGGGCCGCGCTCGCCTACGACGCCACCATGGTGGTCGCCGAGGCCATCACTGAGGCGGGTTCCACCGACCGCGCCGCCGTGGCCGAGGCCCTGGCCTCGATCGAGGGCTTCGGCGGGGTCACGGGCGACATCACCTTCGACGACGGCGGCGACCGGCTCGGCGAGCTGATCTTCCTGCAGGTCGACGGCGGCGAGTTCGTGGCCGCGGCCGAGTAGCAGCCACCGGACAGCAGCACCGGACAGCGGCCGGGTGCCCCCACACACCCGGCCGCCCCCGTTCATCTCCACCCCGAGGAAAGCCTCCCCATGACCCAGGTACTCATCAACGGCCTCGCCGTCGGAGGGATCTACGGCCTGCTGGCCGTCTCCTTCAGCGTCGTCTACGGCGTGCTCGGCATGGTCAACTTCGCGTTCGGCGAGGTCTTCATGTTCGGCGCGTTCGGTGCGCTCGTGGCCGCGGCCGCGAACACCCAGATCGCGGGCGCCGACTTCGCCGGCCCGGCGCTGCCGCAGTGGGCGGCCATCGGCGTCGGCCTCGTCGTAGGGGCGGTCGTGGGCCTCCTGGTGGAGCGGATCGCCTACAAGCCGCTCCGGAACGCCCCCATCCTCTCGATGCTCATCACGGCGATCGCGGTGTCGATGCTGCTGCGGGCGGTGGGGACGTTCCTGTTCGGGGCGTCCCAGTCTCCCGTGCCCGCTCCGGACCTCGGCGAGGCGTTCGAGGTGCTCGGTGCCCGCATCCAGCCCATCGACATCGTGATCTTCTCGGTGGCGATCGTGGCGACGGGAGCCTTCTGGGCCCTCGTGAAGTTCACCCCGATCGGCCGCGCCATCCGCGCCACCGCGCAGGATCGCGACGCGGCCAGGCTGATGGGCATCGGCGTCGACAAGGTCATCTCCACCACCTTCGTGCTCGGCTCGGTGATGGCAGCCCTCGCCGGCATCCTCTACTCCCAGAAGTACGGCTTCGCCGCCGCGGGCATGGGCTTCATCCCGGGGCTCAAGGCCCTCGTGGCCGCGGTGCTCGGCGGCATCGGCAGCATCCCGGGCGCCTTCGTGGGCGGTCTCGTGATCGGCCTCACCGAGGAGCTCGCCGCCGCCTACGTGCCCGAGGGCGCCGCCTACCGCGACGTGATCGCCTTCGGCGTGCTCGTGCTCATCCTGTGGCTCCGGCCCCAGGGCATCCTCGGCCGCCGCGAAGTGCAGAAGGTGTGACCATGATCGTCAAATCCTCCCGGGCGCTGCCCCGCCTGACCCGCCTCGCGATCCCCGCGGTGCTCGCCATCGTGGCCGTGCTGCTGCCCTTCATCCTGCCCGGCGACCGCTGGGTGCGGGTCGCCGCCCTCGCGCTGATCTACATCGCTCTCGCGAGCGGGCTCAACATCCTCGTGGGACTCACGGGCCTGCTCGACCTCGGCTTCATCGCCTTCTTCATCGTGGGGGCGTACACGACCGCCATCCTCACCGTGCAGCTGTTCGTGAACCAGCTCGGGTTCGACCCCGACACCCTGTGGTGGCTGTTCCCGATCAGTCTCGTCGGCGCGCTCGTGCTCGCCGGCATCGCCGGCTGCATCCTCGGCTATCCCACGCTGCGGGCCCGCGGGGACTACCTCGCCATCATGACGCTCGCCTTCGGGGAGATCGTGCGGCTGGTCTCCATCAACTGGATCGGCCTCACCGGCGGCTCCGTCGGCATCCGGGGCATCCCGCCGTTCGCGATCGGCGACCTCGAGCTCACGTCGCCGTCGGCCAACTACTACGTGGTGCTCGTGATGGTCGTCGTCATCCTGGTGGCCCTCGCCGGCGTCGTGGCCTCGCCCGTCGGCCGCGCTTGGGTGGCGATCAGGGAGGACGAGCTCGTCGCCTCCTCGATGGGCATCCGCACCCGGCGCTACAAGCTGCTCGCCTACGTCTGCGGCGCCTCGATCGCCGGAGTCACGGGGGTGTTCTTCGCGCACATGCAGCAGTTCATCAACCCCGACAGCTTCACGCTCGAAGACAACTTCATCGTGCTGAGCCTCGTGATCCTCGGCGGTGCCGGCACCTTCTGGGGGCCGGTCGTGGGGGCGACGCTCTGGATCTTCTTCCAGGCGATCGCTCGCGACTGGACGATCGTGCAGGAGCACCCTGAGTTCCGCACCGGGTTCCTCGCACTGATCGTCGTGGTGCTCATGATCGTGCGGCCGGGCGGCATCGTCTCCCGGAAGCTCAAGCTCACACGCTCGGGGGGCGACCCGGAGCGGCCGGCGCCGAGGACAGCGGCCGAGGTCGGCGAACCCGACCCGGTCGAGGCGGGCGCTCCCGTGCTCGTGGTCGACGCGGTCGGCCGCACCTTCGGCGGCCTCACCGCACTCGGCTCGGTGAGCTTCGAGGTGCGGCGGGGCGAGATCCTGGGCCTGATGGGCCCCAACGGGGCGGGCAAGTCGACGCTCCTGAACGTGCTCTCCGGGGTCACGAAGCCCTCCCGCGGCAGCATCACCTTCCGTGGGGACCGGATCGACGGCCTCGACTCGGATCGGGTCAGCGTGAAGGGCGTGGCCCGCACCTTCCAGACCGTGCGGCTGTTCTGGCAGATGACGGTGCTCGAGAACCTGCTGGTGGGAGCACACGAGCGGCTCCGCGGCTGGGTGCCCGCCTTCGCGCTGCGGCTGCCCCGGCACCGGCACGACGAGGCGCGCGCGCTCACCGAGGCGGGATCGGTGCTCGAGTTCGCCGGGGTCTGGGACGAGCGGACGAGGCGGACCTCGACCCTCAGCTACGACTCGCAGCGGCGCGTCGAGATCGCCCGCGCGCTCATGACGAGGCCGAAGCTGCTGCTGCTCGACGAGCCCGCCGCCGGCATGAACGAGTCCGAGACGAAGGCACTGGCCTCGCTGATCACCGCGATCAGGGACTCCGGCACCGACGTGGTGCTCATCGAGCACGACATGGACCTGCTGATGAGCGTCTCGGACCGCATCGTGGTGCTCGACCACGGCGAGGTCATCGCCACGGGCACCCCCGACGAGGTGCGGCGGAACCCCGCCGTGCTCGAGGCCTACCTGGGGAGCGACGCATGAGCCTCTTGACCGTGGACGGGCTCGGCGTGCGCTACGGCGCCGTGCGGGCCGTGACCGGGGCATCGCTGCACGTCGACGACTCCGAGCTCGTCGTCATCGTGGGCGCCAACGGTGCCGGCAAGTCGAGCCTCCTGCGCGCCGTCGCCGGGCTCGCGAAGTCGGAGGGCACCGTGGCGTTCGCCGGCCGCACGGTCTCGGGATCGAGCACCGAGTCCCGCGTGCGCTCGGGGCTCTGCCTCGTGCCGGAGGGCCGGCACCTCTTCGGCCGGATGAGCGTGCTCGAGAACCTGCAGATCGCCACCTGGGGGAGCAGGCACCACCTGAAGAACGAGCTCGAGCGCATCTACGAGCTCTTCCCCGTGCTGAAGGAACGCGCGCACCAGGTGGCGGCCACGCTGTCCGGCGGCGAGCAGCAGATGCTCGCCATCTCGCGGGCCCTCGTGCGGCACCCGAAGCTGCTCATGCTCGACGAGCCCTCCATGGGGCTCGCGCCGCTCGTGGTCAAGCAGATGTTCGAGCTCATCGCCGATGTCAACGCGCAGGGCACGAGCGTGCTCCTCGTCGAGCAGAACGCCCGCATGGCGCTCTCCATCGCCCACCGCGGCTACCTGATGGAGACGGGCACCCTCTCGGGCGGCGGCAGCGCCGCCGCCATGGCCGACGACGAGAGCCTGCACGCCGCGTACTTCGGGCGATCCTCGCCCTGACGACGCCGCGGCCCGCCTCCTCCCTCTCACCTCGATTCACGGAAGACCACCATGAACCCCTCCTCCCTCGCGCCTGCGGCGACCCCCGGCGTGGCCCTCGCGGCCCCGCACCTCGACGCCGTCGACGCCGCGCGGCGCATCGTGGCCGAGGGCGGCACGGCGATCGACGCGGCCGTCGCCGCGGCCGCCGTGCTCACCGTCGTCTACCCGCACATGTGCAGCGCCGGGGGAGACCTGATCGCCCTCGTGCGGACGCCCGACGGGGTCGAGACCTGCGTCAACGCCTCCGGCGCCTACGGCTCCGCGCGGCCGGTCGAGGAGCTCTTCGACGGGGTCGCCACGATGCCCGTCGCAGGTCCGCTCACCGTCTCGGTGCCGGGAGTCGTGGCGGGATGGGCCGAGCTCCTCGAGCGCTGGGGAGCCCTGTCGGCCGCCCAGGTGCTCGCCCCGGCGATCGCGCTGGCCCGCGACGGCATGGTGGTGAGCCCCGGGCTCGCGAAGGCACTCCAGGTCGACCGGGAGGGCCTCGCCGCCGACCCCGGCATGCGAGCGATCTTCTTCGACGGCGATCTCCCCGCCGCCGCCGGCACCCTGGTGCGGCAGCCGGCGCTCGCCGCGACCCTCGAAGCCCTCGCCCGTGACGGCCTCCGCTCCTACTACACCGGTGAGGTCGCGCAGACCCTCGCGCAGGGCTTCGCCGAGCTCGGGGTGCCCGTGACGGAGGCCGACCTGGCGGCGCACACGGTGCGGCTGGAGGAGCCGATCGGGCTCTCCGTCGACGGACTGCACGTGTCGACCGCGGGCCCGAACTCCCAGGGCTACACGATGCTCCGCACCCTCGGTGCCGCTGAGGTGCTCTCACCCGCGGGCATCACGGGCCTCGACGCCGCGGTGCTCGCCGAGCTCTTCCACAGCGGCGACGTGCTGCGCGACGCCGAGCTCGCCGATCCGCTCGTCGTCGACGTCGACGTGCAGGGGGTGCTGTCTCCCGACGGCCTGGCCGAGGCCGCGGAACAGGCCGTCACCAGTGCCCGCACGGGGGAGCGCGCCGTCTCGGCGGTGACCCCGCGGCCGGGTGGCGACACGGTGGCCGTGGCCGCCATCGCCGACGACGGCACGGCGATCTCGCTCATCCAGTCGGTCTTCCACTCGTTCGGATCGCTGCTGCTCGAACCCACGACGGGGCTCGTGCTGCACAACCGCGCGGCCTTCTTCACGCTGCAGGAGGGCGCCCCGAACCGGGTGGCTGCGGGCAAGCGCCCGGCGCACACGCTGCTGCCGGTGATCGTGCGGGATGCCGAGGGTGCGGTCGCCGCGCACGGCACGATGGGCGGCAAGGCGCAGTCGCAGATCCACACCCAGCTCGTGCTGCGGGTGCTCGAGGGGGCCGATCCGGCCACCGCGGTCAGCGCCCCGCGCTTCATCGTGGGAGGTCTCGACAAGGGGACGACCAACGACTACGTGATGGTCGAGGCCGATCTCGACGACGGCACCCGCAGTGAACTCGAGCGAGGGCGCCTGCGGATCGTGGCGGGCTCGGTGCACGACTCCGACGCGGGGCACTCGATGATCGCGAGGCGGGCGGCCGACGGAACCCTCTCGGCGGGAGCCGATCCTCGAAGCGACGGCGGGGTCCTGCTGCCGTGAGCGCTCCGCGACCCACGGCCGAAACACCCCCGAAAACTGGGTGTGGGATAACTGCAGCATGGCGGCACTGAGCTTCGGCATCTTCCAGTACATCGGCCCGAACGGCACCGTGGGGTCGGCGTGGCAGCACCCCGACGACACGTCGGCGGAGTTCACGAGGCTCTCGCACTGGACGGCGCTGGCCGAGAAGTTCGACGCCGCCGGGCTCGACTTCCTCTTCCTCGCCGACAGCTACGGCTTCCCCGCCCTCGACGGGGAGCTGCTCGAGGCCGCCGTGCGCGAGGGGCGCGGCGTGCCGCAGGGCGACCCCATGCCTCTCGTGTCGGCCCTCGCGGCGGTCACCCGGCGGCTCGGCTTCATCGTGACGACCTCCACCACGGTCGAGGCACCGGCCGCCAACGCCCGCCGCTTCGCGACCCTCGACCACTTCACCGACGGGCGCGTGGGCTGGAACATCGTCACCGGATCATCCGGTGCCACCGCGGCGGCGCTCATGGGCAAGGAGCTCATCTCGCATGATCTGCGCTACGACATGGCCGACGACTACGTCGACGTGAACCTCACGCTCTGGGAGGGCTCCTGGGAGGATGACGCGCTCGTCCGCGACAAGGAGACCGGCGTCTACGCCGACCCCGATAAGGTGCATCTCGTGCACCACGACGGGCCCTATTTCCGCACCGACGGCATCCTGAACCTGCCGCCGTCGCCGCAGCGCACGCCGCTGCTCGTGCAGGCCGGCGCATCCGGGCGCGGCCGCCAGTTCGCGGGGCGGAACGCCGAGGCCGTCTTCGTGGGTGGGGGAGAGCCCGCGACGGTCGCTCGGAACGTCACCGGCATCCGGGAGAGCGCCGTGGCCGAAGGCCGACCGGCCGACTCGATCCGGATCCTCGTGGGCGCGCTGTTCATCACGGCGCCGACGAGCGAGGAGGCCTGGGCGAAGCACGCGCAGATGCTCGAGCTCTCGAGCCCCGAGGGTGCCGCCGCGATCTACGCGGGCAACACCGGGGTCGACCTGCTGGCGCTCGACCCCGATCGGCCGATCGCACAGACGAGCACCGAGATGGGGCAGTCCAACCTCGAGCGCTACCTCGGCAAGGACGGCAAGCCCGCGCCGCTCGTGCGCGACATCCTCGAGAACTTCCGGCGCACCGGCATCAACGGCAGCGTCTTCGTGGGGTCGCCCGAGGAGGTCGCCGACCAGATCGAGGCGCTCGCGGCCGAGACCGGGGTCGACGGCTACCTCGTGCAGCCGCACCTGACTCCGGGCACCTACGACGACCTGATCGAGCTGCTGCTGCCGGTGCTGCGGGAACGCGGGCTCGCGGCACCGCTCGCCGCCCCGGACGCTCCGTCGACGACGCTCCGGGAGCGGCTGTTCCCGGAGGGCGGGCCGCACCTGCCCGCCACGCACCGCGGCTACGGGTTCCGCGCGGGGCGCTGACCGTCAGTCGTCGAGCGCTTCGAGCACGTCGTTCGAGGGCACGAAGAACGTCGATCCGGTGACCGCCGTCGAGAAGTCGAGGATGCGGTCGTAGGAGCCGATCGGATCACCCACGAACATGTGGCGGAGCATCTGCTCGATCACCCACAGCTCGCGGGCGTAGCCGATGAAGTAGGTGCCGAACTCGCCCGCGCCCGGCCGGCCGAAGGGCATGTTGTCGCGCAGGATGTCGTGCTCCACGCCGTTGGCGTCGGTGATGGTGTTGAGCGCCTTGTGCGACTTGCGCTCGCCCGGCACGTCGTCGAGCTCGACGTTGTCGGCCTTCGTGCGGCCGATGATGCGCTCCTGCTGCTCGGTGCCGAGTGCAGCCCATGCCGTGAGATCGTGCAGGTACTTCTGCACCACCACGTAGCTCCCGCCCGCGAAGGCCGGATCCTCCTCGCCCACGAGCGACCAGTGCGCCATGGCGGCGCCCGTGGGGTTCTCGGTGCCGTCGACGAAGCCGAGCAGGTCGCGGGCGTCGAAGTAGCGGAAGCCCTGCACCTCGTCGACCACGGTGACCGCGTCGCCGAGCTTGTCGAGCAGCAGGCGCTCGAGCTCGAACGTGAGGTCGCCGCGCTCGCTCCGGATGTGGAACAGCAGGTCGCCGGGGGTCGAGGGCGCCGTGTGCACGGGGCCGCGCACCTCGAAGAACTCGCGCAGCTGCGCCGGCCGCTGCTCCTGGCCGAAGCGCTCCCAGGCGCGGGCGCCGATGCCCACGTTGCACGAGAGGTGGGCATCGAGGTCGCGGAAGCCCACCGCGCGCACGAGTCCGCCGATGTCGGCGATCACCGAGCGCGCACGGGCGGCGGCCTCGGCGGAGTCGCCGATCGTCACCACCAGGAAGACCGCCGCGCGCGACAGCGGGGCGTTGACGCTCTGCGGTTCGATGGGGGTGCGGTCCCAGGATTCCTCGTGCATGGGGCGAGTCTAAGGTGTGGTCGCCCGATCTCGAACGATATATCGGCGATGTATTGACAGAACCATCAAAGCGATATATCGTTGGCTTATCGTTCAGACAGAAAGGCGGATGCGACATGAAACGCCATCCAGAGAATCACCACCAGCACGACCATCACTTCCACCCCGCGGGCTTCGACCGGGGCTTCTCCGCGGGCCGCGGTCCGCGTGACCACGGCCACGGCCGATCCGGGGGCCCCGGCTTCGGCGGGTTCGGTCCCGGTTTCGGCCAGGGCTTCGGCCCCGGATTCGGCCCGGGCGGCCCCGGCGGAAGGGGCAGGGCGAACCGCGGCGACGTGCGTTCGGCCATCCTCTCCCTGCTCGCCGAAGCACCCTCGAACGGCTACGGCCTGATCAAGGCCATCGCCGAGAAGACCGCCGGGGTCTGGCGCCCGAGCCCGGGCTCCATCTACCCCACGCTGCAGCAGCTCGTCGACGAGGAGCTCATCGCCTCCACGGGAGACGGCAAGCGCACGGAGTTCGAGCTCACCGAGGCGGGCAGGGCCTACGTGGCCGAGCACGCCGAGGAGCTCGCGAAGGCGTGGGAGGCCACGGCCGGCCAGTCGGCCGCCGACGGCGAGTTCCACGCGAGCGTGGCCAAGCTCATGGGGGTCGTGCAGCAGTTCCGCTTCGCGGCCACCGACGAGCAGCGCGTGAAGGCGACCGAGAAGATCGACGAGGCCCGCAAGGCCCTCTACCTGCTCCTCGCCGACTGACCGCGGCCCGGATCGTGGTGCCCTGAGATAGGGAACCCTACCGATGACCCGAGACCTCCTTAGAGAGGAGTCTCGGGTCATCGACGTTCCAGGAGGACACCATGATGATCAGCGAATTCTCGTTCGGATGGCTGCACGAGGCCGAGGAGGAGCGGTTCGCCCGCGAGCTCGAGCAGCGCCGGGTGATCGCGGAGCGCGCGGCCGAGGACGACGAGCTCCGGCGGGAGACGCGACCCGGGAGCCGGGCCCACGGCTCCGGGCATCCGCTCCGCCGGGCCCGTCGGCGGCTGTCGGCCGCTGATGGCACGATGTAGGGATGCAGGCCACGAGCCCCTCGCTCATCGGGCGCGAGAACGACCTCGAGGCCCTCGTCGACGCCCTGCGCGAGGCGGAGGGCGGGTCGACCCGCGCCGTCGTGGTGAGCGGTGAGGCCGGGATCGGCAAGACCCGGCTGGTGGCGGAGTTCCTGCGGGTCGCCGGATCGGCCCCGCTCGTGCTCCGCGGACAGTGCGTCGACCTCGATCGCGACGCTCCGCCCTACGCTCCCATCGTCACGGCCGTGCGCGGGCTCGTCGCCGAGATCGGCGGCAGCGCGCTGCTCGACGCCGCGGGTCCGGCGCGTGACGCGCTCGCCGTGCTCGTGCCCGAGCTCTCGGACGACGGCGATGCTCCCAGCCGTGGCTCGGGCCAGAGCGCCGAGCGGCTCTTCGACGCCGTCGCGACCGCCCTCGAGACCGTCGCGGGAGCGCGGCCGCTCGTCGTCGTGATCGAGGACCTGCACTGGGCCGACCAGGCCACGCTCGGCCTGCTCAAGTTCCTGCTCCGCGTGCTCGAGCGGGCGCGCATCCTCTTCGTGGTCACCTACCGGAGCGACGAGCTGCGCCGCGGCCACGGGCTGCGCGGCTGGATCCCCGAGCTCGACCGCAACCGCCGGGTGAGTCGGCGCGAGCTCCCGCGCCTCAACCGCCGCCAGGTGCGACAGCTCACCACGGCCCTCCTCGGCCGGCCGCTCGACGCTCCGGGGCTCGACGCCATCTGCACCCGCACCGACGGCGTGCCGTTCTTCATCGAGGAGATCGTGGGGTGCGACGTCGACTCGCTCGACTCGCTTCCCGACAACCTCCGCGACCTGCTGCTCGCGCGCTACGAGACCCTGGGTGAACCGGCGCAGCGCCTCGTGCGGCTGCTCGCCGCCGGCGGGGTGCGGGTGGAGCACGAGCTGCTGGCCTCGGTGCAGATGTCGGTGGCCGCGCTCGCTCCCGCGTCCGGAATCGACGCTGCCGGAGTCGACGACGCCGCGCGCGAGGCCGTGGCGGCCAGGGTGCTCGTGGTCGACGACACGTCGTACTGCTTCCGGCACGCGCTCGTGCGCGAGGCCGTGCACGACGAACTGCTGCCGGGGGAGCGCATGCGCTTCCACGCCGCCTACGCCGAGGCGCTCGAGCAGCGGCAGAACGCGTCGAGCTTCGACGCCTCCGCGGTCTCCTACCACTGGATGGCGGCGCACAACCTGCGAGCCGCCTTCACCTCCTCGATCTCGGCCATGCGCGTCGCCCGCTCCTCGTTCGCCAACATCACCGCCGCCCAGCTCGGCGAGCGGGCGCTCGAGCTCTGGGATCAGGTCGCCGACGCGGCCGAGCTGGCGGAGCAGACCCGCGTGGAGCTCCTCGCCGAGACCGCCTATGCGCTCCGCGACGCGGGTGAGAGCGGCCGCGCGGTGGCGCTCGTCGACGAGGCGCTCGCCCTCGAGACCGAGCCGGCGGCCCGAGCGCGCCTGCTCCGGGGTCGCGCCTCGTTCCTCGCCAACCTCGGCCAGACGGGCTCGATCGAGCTCCTGCGTGAGGCCCTCGACCTGCTCCGGCCCGCCGAGGGGGAGCTCATCACGGCGAGCGTGCTGCGGGCGAACGTCCTCGGGGAGCTCTCGGCCAGGCTCATGCTCGAGGCCTGCTTCGACGAGGCGATCGCCACCGCCGATGCGGCGTTCGCCGAGGCGGAGGCCGTGTCGTCCCGGGCACGCATGTCGGTGGCCGCCAACATCCGCGGCATCTCCCGTGTGCTCTCCGGTTCGATCGACGAGGGGCTCGGCGACCTCGCGCTCGCCGGTCGCCTCGCCGAGGGCAGCGACTCGGCCGTGCTCCGCCACCTCGTCAACGAGTCGGATGCCTTCAACCAGCTCGGCGCGTTCGCCGACGCCGTGCGCATCGCCGAGTCGGGCGTGGAGCACGCGCGCCGCCGCGGCGTCGAGCGCACGTCGGGGGCGGCCCTCGCCTCCAACGTGGTGGCGCCCCTGTTCAGTCTGGGCGAGACCGCCAGGGCCACCGAGCTGCTCGACCGCGCGCTCGACCTCGACCCGCCCATCGGCTACAGCGCCCACCTCCGCCGGCTGAAGCTGCAGTCGACCCTCTGGGCGGGAGATGCTCCCCGCGCGGCCCAGCTCCTGCGCGGCTGGCGCTCCGAGCTCGGCCGCCAGCTGCGCATCGACACCCAGTCGCGCCTGGGCCTCGCCGCCGTGGCCGCCGAGATCGCGCTCGCCACCGGCGACATCGAGGCCGCCTGGCTCGAGTCCCGGGTGCTCCTCGAACCCGGCCACCGTCCCTTCCCGGCCTACGACCTCCCGCTGGCCGCCACGGCGGCCCGCGTGCTCGCCACGGCCCGCGCCGCGGGACTCCCTCGTGCGCTCGTCGAGCCACCACCGGCCGACGCCTCTGGCGCCGATACCGGTGTCGCCGTCACCGCCGCCGCCGCTGACGCCGATCCTGCGGACGATCCGCTCGAGCGCCTCCTGCGGTCGCGGCTCGACGCCTGCACCGGCTGGCCGACGGCCGCCACCTACCTGGCCCTGGTGGAGGCCGAACTCGGCGGACCGGCGGGAACGGGCGACGACCCCGGGCTGTGGGCGGCGGCGGTCCTGGCCGCCGAGGTGCCGACCGCCCCCGCACAGCTCGCGCCCTACGCCCGGCTGCGCCACGCCGAGGCCCTCGCGAGCACCGGCGACCGCGACGGTGCACGCCTCGCCGCGACCGGTGCCCGTGCCGCCGCCGAGCGCATCCGCCTCGACCAGGTGGTGGCCTTCGTCGACGACCTCGAGCGCCGACTCGGCATCGCGCGGCTCTCCGGAGGCCGCGAGGTCTCCACCCCCGACGAGCTCACCGACCGGGAGCGCCAGGTGCTCGACCTCATCGCCCAGGGCCTCAGCAACCGGCAGGTCGCGGAGCGCCTCTTCATCAGCGCCAAGACCGTGAGCGTGCACGTCTCCAACGTGCTCCGCAAGACCGGCACGGCGAGCCGCACCGAAGCGGCCTTCCTCGCCCGCACGCTCCCGCCTTCGAGCGCGGCCGCGACCTCTCGCTGACCGAGTTCACGCGCCATTCATCCGCGCCGCTCGCGTCGGTCCTCCGCGTGGCCCATAATCCAGCCATGGCCGAAACCCGCATGCAGCACCTGCTCGACGGCCTGCGGTTCGGTGCGGGGCACCGCCGGGTCTGGCTGCTGTCGTGCCTCGGCATCATGCTCGACGGCTTCGACTTCTTCGTCATGGGGGTCGCCATCCCGCTCATCGTGGCGGAGTGGTCGACCAGCCCCCTCGAGACCGGCCTCATCAGCTCGGCCGCCATCCTGGGCGCCATCCTCGGTGCGGCGGTCATGGGCCCGCTCTCGGACCGCATCGGCCGCCGGCTCGCCTTCCGCATCGACCTCGCCCTCTTCGTGGTCTTCGCCCTCGCCTCCGCCCTCGCCCCCGGCGTCTGGTGGCTCATCGCCTTCCGCTTCCTGCTGGGGGTCGGCATCGGGGCCGACTACCCGATCAGCGCGAGCTACGTCTCGGAGATCGCTCCCCGCCGCCTCCGCGAGCGCCTGCTCATCGGCGCCTTCAGCTTCCAGGCCGTCGGTCAGCTGCTCGGCGCCCTCGTGGGGCTGCTCGTGCTCACGCTCGATCCCTCGCCCGACGCGTGGCGCTGGATGCTCGCCGCCGGCGTCGTGCCGGCCGTCGTCATCGTCATCCTCCGCCGCGGGGTCCCGGAGAGTCCGCTCTGGCTCGCCTCGACCGCCCGCTACGAGGAGGCGGCCCGCTCGCTCCAGGTCTTCGCCGGGCGCCGGGTCGAGATCGAGGAGGTCCTGCTCGAAGAAGCCCCACCCGCAGACCCTGCCGACAGCACCCGTGTCGACAGCACCCGTGTCGAGGACGCCCGGCGTGCGGACACTCCCGCCGGCATCGCCTCGGCCGCCCTCGCCCGCGGCGAGGCCACCGCACTGCCCATGCCGGCCCCCGTCATCTCGGGCGTCGTGCGACCCGCGGATGCCGCGCGCGACATCCCGAAGCGGTCGCTGTTCTCGAAGCCGCTCCGCCGTGCGACCGTGCTCACGAGCGTGCCCTGGTTCTTCATGGACATCGCCACCTACGGCGTCGGCGTCTTCACGCCCACGATCATCGCGTCGATCGCCATCTCCTCCGCCAACAGCGACAAGGTGGTGAGCGCCGACATCATCTCGACCGAGGGGGCCGCCTTCCTCGACGTCTTCCTGGTGATCGGATTCGTCGCCGCCCTCCTGCTCGTGCGACGCCTCGGCCTCCTCACGATGCAGGTCGGCGGCTTCGTCGTGATGGCGGCGGGACTCGTGGTGCTCGCCTTCAGCCTCCTCCTGCCGCAGGACTCGGCGCTGCAGCTGGGCATCGTGTTCCTCGGCTTCGCCGCCTTCAACCTGTTCATGAACGCGGGCCCGAACTCCACCACCTTCGCCCTGCCCACCGTGGCCTTCGACACGATCTCCCGGGGCGCGGGTGCCGGGTTCGCGGCGGCGGCCGGCAAGGCGGGGGCCGCGATCGGCGTGTTCGCGTTCCCGCTCCTGCAGGCCGCCGTGGGGCTGTTCACCACCCTGCTCGTCATCGCCGTCGGCTGCGTCGTCGCCGCGGTCGTCACCTTCGCGCTCGGGCGCCGCATCCTCAGGACGCACTCCGCGTCGGCTCGCCCCTGAGCACGTGCGCCCCGAGCGCGTCGAGCACCTCACCCGGAGCCTCGATGTGGCCGAAGTGCCCGGCCCGGCCGAGCACTCGCGTGACCGCTCCCGGCACGGTGCGTTCGAGCATCCGGTCGTCGTGCGCGGTCACGAACACGTCGCGGGAACCCCGCACCGAGACCACCCGGCAGCTGATGTCCGCCCACGCCTCAGCCGGCTGGTAGTCGGCCGCCGCACGCGCGGCCGCGGCGAACGCGGCGGGTCGCACCTCGTCGGCGAGAGTCACGAGCACGGCGGAGGAGACCCGTGACGGCTCCGCGAACAGCGGCGCGAAGACCGCGCGCAGCAGGTGCAGCCGCCGGAGCCCGGCGAGCAGGGCCGCGGTGACCCGGCCGGAGGGCGACAGGCGGGCCAGCGTGGCCATCACGGCGCGGAGCGCCACATAGGGAGCCACGAGGTGAAGACCACGAAGCGGATGCCTCGACGCCTCGGCCACGTCGAAGGTGGTGGGGGAGACGAGCCCCACCGCGCGCGTCGCGGCCGGCTCGATGGCCGCGAGGTGGAGTGCGATGACGCCTCCCAGCGAGTGCCCCACCGCACGCCAGCGCGCGTAGCCGAGGGAGCGCAGCACCTCCGCGACGGCCCGCCCGTAGCCGTCGACCGAGAGGTCGTGCGCCGGGAGCGGGCTCTCCCCCCAGCCCGGCAGATCGAGCAGCACGATGTCGCGGGGGAGCACGTGTCGTCGCATCGCCTCCTCGAGGAGCGGGAGCCAGGTCGTCCACGACCCGGCCGCACCGTGCAGGAGCACGAGGGCCTCGGCGTCCTTCCGGGAGTCCGTCGCCGAGCGCCGGAAGCGCACGGCGACGGATCCGAGCCGCGTCGGCACGCGCACGTGCTCGAAGTCGTCCGGATCCATACCGGTGGTTCGGAGCGGCGGGTCGGTCCGGATGGAACCGACTACCCTCGAGAGGAACGAAAACGATCGGAGCCGGGTTGCGACGTGCTGTGGGCATCGCGCGACTCGCGATCGCCGCGATCGGTGCCGTGGCCCTCGTCTTCGACTTCGACTACGTCCTCGGCTTCAGCACGTTCTCCACCGTCAACTACTTCAGCTACTTCACGTTCCAGAGCAACCTCCTGAACGTCGTCGTGCTCGCCGCCTCGGGCGTGCTGCTCCTGCGGGGCCACGTCGTCGGCCGATTCCTCGTGAGCCTGCGCGCGATGACCATCTGTTACGTCGTCGTCTCCGGCATCGTGTTCGGCCTCATCGTGTCGCAGGCCGGCAGCCACAACTACCGCATCGACGTGCCCTGGCCGAGCCAGGTGCTGCACTTCTACCTGCCGCCGCTCGTGGTGGCCGACTGGCTGATCGGCGTGGGCCGGGTGCGACTGCGCTGGCGCACGGTCGCCGTCGTGCTCGCCTTCCCTGTGGTCTGGGGCGTCTTCACCCTCATCCGCGGAGCCGAGGTGGGCTGGTACCCCTACTTCTTCCTCGATCCCGCCCAGGTGAGCGGACCGCTCGAGTTCGCGCTCTACTCGGGCATCGCGCTCGGGCTGTTCTCCGGGCTGATGGCGCTGCTCGTGCTGCTCAGCCGGCGTCGCCCGTGGGCGTCGTCGTGGGGGAGGGCGTCGCGACCAGAGCGGGATCCAGGTACGGCTCGAGGGTCTGCAGAGCCGCCTGCAGGAACTCCTGATCGCTCTGCTTCAGCACCACGGGAACATCGTCCGCAGCCGTCAGACCGATCAGGATCGGCTGTCCGGTAGCCGGCAGCAGGTTGATCCACTCGGCGATCTCGGAGGTCTCGTCGAAGACGGACAGCACGGTCGCCTCGGTCGACCAGAACGGCTCGTCGAACCGCAGCCAGAGCTGCTCGAGCGAGCCCATGCCGAGCTCCTCGATGGCGGCGGCGGTGGGCGCAGGCAGCTCGGGCGAGAACTCGATCGTGCCGGCCTTCAGCACCCCGATCGGCACGGTCACCACCACGCGGTCCATCGAGAGCGACTCGCCCGTGCCCAGGCGCACGCTCGCGCCCGCGTCGTTGTGCGAGATCCGGATGACGGTGCTCGAGAGCAGCACGTCGACATCGTCGAGCGAGGCGGTCACCACGGTGTCGAGGCCGCCCACCACGAGGCCCGTCCCGTCGACGAGCCCCGTGCGGTCGAGTCCGTAGCTCGCCGAGAGCTCGAACGGGCTCGAACCGTAGCGGCTCGCCACCGTGGTCTCGAGGTAGTGCACGAGCTCGTCGGCGGGTGACACGCCCTGGGCGCCCGGCTCGGCGGGCAGCGCGTCGGCGCCCGACGCCGAGAGGGCGGAGGCGAGAGACGTGTCGGTCGGCTGCGCCCTGGCCCAGGCGACCGCCTTCGCCACCGCATCCGGACCCACCGTGCTCGGCGGCACGACGATCCCTGAGGCGGTGCGCGCCTGGCGGGACGCGTCGAGTGAGATCGTGCCCACGTCGTTGATGCGCAGCAGCTCCTCGAGCCCGTCGGCCGAGACGGATGCCGAGCCCAGCTCCACGGGGAACGGCCAGCCGTCGTCGTCCCGGGTGTCGATGCGCCCGCCCACGCGGTCCCGCGCCTCGATGACGACGACCTCGAAGCCCTGCTCCGCCAGGATCCGTGCCGCCGTCGCTCCGGCGAGGCCCGCTCCGACGATGCCGATGCGCTCCTCGGGATCGGCCACCGCCGCCACCCGGGCCGCGACCGACTCGCCGGACGCTGCGGCGCCCACGACGGTGCCCGCGAACTCGGTCGAGGTCGCCTCGCCGGCGAAGAACAGGCGGTTGCCCACGGTCTCCCTGAGCGTCGTGCGCGACGCCGGGGTGGCTCCCACGGGTGTCGTGCTGAAGGAGCCGAGGGCGAACGGGTCGTCGGCCCAGGCGCTCCGGGCGAAGGCCGCGGGGTTCGGCACGGGGCCCGTGGGCAGCTCGGTCGGGGTGATCGAGGGCGAGGGCACCGGGCGCGGGGCATCGGGCGTGCAGGCCGCGAGCGCCGAGAGCGAGAGGGCCGAGACGGCCCCCGCCAGGAAGGTGCGTCGCGCGATTGCCACTGTCTGCGGTGCCGTCTCTCGATCGGGGACGATCGGGGAGGCCGATCACCTCCACGTTAGCGGGCGATCCCCGATTCCGCGTCGGCGCGTCCGCCGATCGCTGGGATGATGGGCAGATGATCGCCGTCGAACTCGCCAGGGCCCTCCGCACAGCGGGCCTGCGCTGGCACCCGCGCTCGGGCGACGCCTTCGTGATCGAGACGCTCGAGCGGGCGGGGGAGTCGGGCGCCGCGGGCGAGGTGTTCACCGTGAGCGAGATGACGGCCGAGGTGCACGAGTTCCCGTCCGGCACCCTGATCGGCTTCAACGGCACGACGGAGTGGGCGCTCGACTCCGTCGACCTCGCCGACACCCTCTGGCTCCCGCGCGAGGATCAGCTGCGCGAGATCCTGCGCGACGGCTTCCGTTCGCTGACCGCGGAACAGCTGCCGGGGGAGCCGGGCGAGGAGTCCTTCACGCTCTACGTCGTGACCGCCCTGATCCGCGGCCGTTCGCGCCGGTTCGAGGCCGAGAGCGCCGTCGACGCCTACGCGGAGGCCGTGCTCGATCTCATCGTGCAGAGCCTCGTGGCTGACGAGGACGACTGATCTCCCGCCCTCCCGGAGGCACGTCGGAATAGGCTGGAGGACATGACGGAAAACGCAGTCCCCACGGTCGGCCTCAACAACGGCACCCAGATCCCCCAGCTCGGCTTCGGCGTGTTCAAGGTCGATCCCGACAAGACCAATCGCATCGTGCGCGACGCCCTCGACGTCGGCTACCGCCACCTCGACACCGCGAAGATCTACCACAACGAGGAGGGCGTGGGACACGCCGTCAAGGAGTCCGGCATCGACCGCGGCGACCTCTTCATCACCACGAAGCTGTGGAACGACGACCAGACCGACGCGCTCACCGCCTTCGACAAGAGCCTCGCGCGGCTCGGCACCGACTACGTCGACCTCTACCTCATCCACTGGCCCACCCCGGAGAAGGACACCTACCTCGACGCCTGGCGCTCGCTCGAGAAGATCCTCGAGTCGGGCCGTGCCAAGGCCATCGGCGTCTCGAACTTCAACATCGACCACCTCGAGCGGCTGATCGCCGAGACCGAGATCGTGCCGGCCGTCAACCAGGTCGAGCTGCACGTCGACTTCCAGCAGGCCGAGCTCCGCTCGTTCGCCGCCGAGAAGGGCATCGCCATCGAGGCGTGGGGCCCGCTCGGTCAGGGCAGGATCAACGACTCGCCCGAGCTCGCGGCCATCGCCGAGGCCCACGGCAAGTCGGTGCCGCAGACGATCATCCGCTGGCACCTCGACGTCGGCAACATCGTCATCCCGAAGAGCAACAACAAGGAGCGCATGGCCGAGAACTTCGACGTGCTCGACTTCTCGCTCTCCGCCGCCGAGATCGCCAGCATCGCGTCGCTCGATCGTGGGGCCGAGGGCCGCAACGGCAGCGACCCGCTCGAAGTCAACTAGCCGACGGGGACGTCGGCGCTCTTCCTTCCGGGAAACCAGGGGACGAGCGCCGACGTCCTCTTCTTGTACTCGGCGTACTCCGGGTACTTCGACGTCGTGATGCTCTCGGTGAAGATCGTGGAGCCGACGAACAGCAGGGTGAGCAGCACGGGGCCCGCCACCGTCCACTGCAGCACCGAGCCCGCCGCGCTCGCGCCCAAGAAGAAGACCACCCACCACTGCGCCTGCTCGAAGAAGAAATTCGGATGCCGGGAGAACCGGAAGAGGCCGGTGTGCAGGAAGCGGGGTCGCGGCTCCCGGCCCGCGGCCGCCTCCCGCCGCTTCCACTCGTGGAACCGCCACTGCTGCTCGTCGGCGATCGTCTCGCCCACGAGGAACAGCAGGAACACGGCGACGAGCACGAGGTCGAGCAGGCTGAACGGCGTGGCCCGGTTCTCGAACATCGTGTACGCGGGCATCGTGATGAGGAAGAGGATCACGCTCTGGTAGATCGTGATGAAGAGCAGGTTGAACACCTGGAACTGCGCCGTCGACATCCGGCCGCGGAGCACCGCCCAACGATAGTCCTCGCCACCGGGCGCGTAGCCGCCCTTCCGGGAGAAGTTGAACGTGAGCCGGGCGCCCCACAGGGTCACCACCGCCGCCAGCAGATCGAGCCTGAGATCGGTGAAGCCCGCCGCTCCCGCGAAGATCCAGACGTACACGATGGGGATGACCGACCAGATCCGGTCGACCCAGGAGTACTCCCGCGTGACGAGCGAGAGCACCCAGACGACGACGCAGCTCGCCGCCAGGACCCAGAGCGACGCGATCAACGGAAGCATGGGGGAAGTGTAGGGCACACCCACGGCCGGGACAGGGAAATCCCGGCTCGGAGCGGCGGCCTGATCGGCTACGCTGGAGGGAGCAAGGAGGGCAGCCGGACGATGAACGAGAACGACGATCACACCACGAGCATCCCCGTCACCCCCTCCGGGGCCGACACCACGATGTCTCTCACGGGCGAGTTCGCCGCCCAGCTGGCCGCCCTCGAAGGCGGTGTCACTACCGAGGAGCTCGAGTCGATCGCAGCCCTCCCCTCGGGATCGGCTCTGCTGATCGTGCGTCGCGGCCCCAACACGGGCGCACGGTTCCTGCTCGACACCACCGTCACCACGGTGGGCCGGCACCCCAACGCCGACATCTTCCTCGACGACGTCACGGTCTCCCGCCGGCACGCCGAGTTCACCCGGCACGGCCACACCTTCTCGGTGCGCGACCGCGGCTCGCTCAACGGCACCTACGTGGCCGGCGTGCGCGTCGACGAGGCACTGCTCGAAGACGGTGCCGAGGTGCAGATCGGCAAGTTCCGCCTCACGTTCTACCCATCGCGCATCGACGTGGTGACCGCAGCGGGAGAGTAGTGGCGGCCGCTTCCCCGGCGCCCGGAGCTGCTCCGGCGCCGCTGCTCGGCATCGGCCAGGTGCTCTCCAAGCTCACCGCCGACTTCCCCGACCTCACGCCCTCCAAGCTGCGCTTCCTCGAGGAGCGCGGGCTCGTGCATCCGGCCCGCACACCCTCGGGCTACCGCAAGTTCTCGCAGAACGACCTCAGCCGGCTCCGCCTCATCCTCACCCTGCAGCGCGACTGCTATCTGCCGCTCGCGGTCATCAAGGAGTACCTCGCCGACGTCGACGCAGGGCTGAACCCGCCGATGCCCGGCGCGGGGGTCGCGAACGGTGCGTCCATCCTGCAGACCGGCCGCCGCCTCAGCCGCGACGACCTCACCCGGGAGGCCGGCGCCACGCCCATGCTCGTGCAGGACGCCTTCTCCGCCGCCGTGCTCTCGCCGGCCGACAGCTACGGCGAGGATTCGCTCGTGGTGCTGAAGGCACTCGTCGAGCTGCAGCGCTCGGGCATCGAGCCGCGGCACCTCCGCGGGTTCCGGCAGGCCGCCGAGCGCGAGCTCGGACTCATCGAGAGCGCGCTCATGCCCGTGGCCAGGCGGCGCGACCCGTCGAGTCGCGCGAAAGTGGCCGAGATGGCGCTCGAGATCGCAGGTCAGCTCGAGATCGTGCGCTCCAGTCTCATCCGCTCCGCCCTCGGCAAGATCGCGCCGTGAGGTAACGATCCGCCCCTGATCGCGACACGCCGGGCATCGAAACGGTGATGTCGTTGCCCCGGACTGTCGACGTCGATAGCGTGGGGTCAGCACTGCGGGAACGGACATCCGTCTCCCGTGCCACCACGATGGAAGGCCCCGATGAACGAGACAGGTCATGACAACCTGGGCCGGGACGACGACTCCCGGTACGACCTCGGTCTCCTGTTCACCGACGGCATGCCCGATCTCGACGGGGCCAACGGCTACCGCGGCGCCGTAGCGGCCCGCGCCGCCGGCATCACCTACCGTCAGCTCGACTACTGGGCGCGCACCGCGCTCGTCGAGCCCACCGTGCGCGGTGCAGCAGGCTCGGGCACGCAGCGGCTCTACGGCTTCCGGGACATCCTGGTGCTCAAGCTCGTCAAGCGACTGCTCGACACCGGCATCTCGCTGCAGCAGATCCGCACCGCCATCAACCAGCTCCGCGAATCCGGCATCAACGACCTCGCGCAGACCACGCTGATGTCCGACGGCGCGAGCGTCTACCTCTGCACCTCCAACGACGAGGTCATCGACCTCGTGAGCCGCGGCCAGGGCGTCTTCGGCATCGCCGTCGGCAAGGTCCTCCGCGAGGTCGAGAACTCCCTCGTCGACCTCGACAGCGTGGTCACCGACCCGGCTGACGAGCTGGCGGCGCGCCGCGCCAATCGCAAGGCTGTCTGAGCTAGCTGCTTCGCAGCCGTGCTTCGCGCGGCTGCTCAGGCGTCGCCGGTCCCTGCCCGGCGCCGCGCGATGTGTTCCGGTGAGGTCGATTCGCGGCCTCGCCGTCACTCTGGGTCGTCGAGTACGGCCTGTTGCGTGGTGACTCGCCGGGCGGTCGCGCCACCAGCAAGCACTACTGAGTGTGCCGTTGCGTGTTGACCTGGTCGGAGGTCACTCAGATGCAGGTGGCGCTCATTCGCCCGTTCTGAAAGTGTTTGGCCATTTTCGACGACCCAGAGTGACGGCGAGGCCGCGAAGCGACCTCACCGGAACATGTCGCGCTACGCCGGGCGGGGACCGGCGTAGCAGCCTGAGTCAGCGCGCAGCACTGGATCAGGCTTTAAGTTCAGCGTATTCGCCGACCCGGCCCGTGCGCATCACGCGCTCCAGGAGCAGGTCGAAGTTGCGGGCCATCTCCTGGGCGCCCTCGCCCGGCCAGACGTGCAGGGGCTTGGCGGCGCCCTGGGCCTGCTGCAGGGAGGTGCGCTCGGGGAGCTGGGGGCTCAGCACGAGCGGGCCGAACATGTCGCGGAGCTCCTTGATGCGGAACTGGTGCTCGAGCGACTGGGAGCGCACGCGGTTCACGATGATGCCGAGCGGCTGAAGACGGGGGGAGAGGCCACGACGGATCTCCTCGATGGCCCGCAGCGCGCGATCGGCGGCCGCCACGGAGAAGAGGCCGGGCTCGGTGACCACGGAGACGCGGTCGGAGGCCGCCCAGGCGGTGCGGGTGAGCGCGTTGAGCGAGGGGGCGCAGTCGATCAGCACGAGGTCGTACTCGTTCTCGACCGTGGCGAGGGCCTCTTCGAGCTTCCAGATGTCGCGGATCGAGGGGTGCGGGCCGTCGAAGTTGAGTGCCGAGGGCGAGCCGATGAGCACGTCGATCTTGCCGCCGCGGTCCTTCGTCCACCCCGAGGGGGCGATCGCCGCGCGCACCACCTTCTCCTTGGGAGAGGCCAGCACGTCGGCCACGTTGAGGTGGCCCGCGACGCGGATGTCCATGCCTGTGGAGACATCGGACTGGGGGTCGAGGTCGACGACGAGAGTGCGCAAGCCCTTGGCGAACGCTGCGGACGCGAGCCCGAGCGTCACAGTGGTCTTGCCCACGCCTCCCTTGAGGGATGAGACGCTGAGTACATGCACAGTCGACAACGTTACCTTCACTAGGCTTAGAGAACCTAACTGTTCGCTGTACGCGTGTGCACCCGAAAGGTCTTCATGTTCACAAAGATTCTGGTGGCGAACCGTGGGGAGATCGCGATCCGGGCGTTCCGGGCCGCGTATGAGCTGGGCGCGAAGACGGTCGCGGTGTTCCCGTATGAGGACCGCAACTCGATGCATCGGCTGAAGGCCGACGAGGCGTATCAGATCGGTGAGATCGGTCATCCGGTGCGCGCCTACCTCGACGTGAGCGAGATCATCCGGGTCGCGAAGGAGTCGGGCGCCGACGCCATCTACCCGGGTTACGGGTTCCTGTCGGAGAACCCGGAGCTGGCGAAAGCGGCCGCCGAGAACGGGATCACGTTCATCGGTCCGGGCGAGCACGTGCTCGAGATGGCGGGGAACAAGGTCACCGCGAAGGAGCATGCGATCGCGGCCGGGGTGCCGGTGCTGGCGTCGTCGCCCGCGACGACCGACCTCGACGTGCTGATCGCGGCGGCGGATGAGATCGGGTTCCCGGTGTTCGCGAAGGCGGTCGCCGGTGGTGGCGGGCGGGGGATGCGCCGGGTCGAGACCCGGGAGGAGCTGCGGGGTGCGCTCGAGGCGGCGATGCGGGAGGCCGATTCGGCGTTCGGTGACGCGACGATGTTCTTGGAGCAGGCGGTGCTCCGGCCGCGTCACATCGAGGTGCAGATCCTGGCCGATGGTGCGGGGGAGACCTTCCATCTGTATGAGCGGGACTGCTCGGTGCAGCGCCGCAACCAGAAGGTCGTCGAGATCGCGCCGGCCCCGAACATCAGCGACGAGCTGCGCGCGGCGTTGCATGCGGATGCCATCAAGTTCGCGAAGTCCATCGGCTACGTGAACGCCGGAACGGTGGAGTTCCTGGTCGACACGGTGGGGGAGCGTGCCGGGAAGCATGTGTTCATCGAGATGAACCCGCGCATCCAGGTCGAGCACACGGTGACCGAAGAGGTCACCGATGTGGATCTGGTGCAGTCACAGATGCTCATCGCGTCCGGCTCGACCTTCGCCGACCTCGGGCTGACCCAGGACGGGATCGTGCTGCACGGTGCGGCGTTGCAGTGCCGGATCACGACGGAGGATCCGACGGCGGGGTTCCGGCCCGACACGGGCAAGATCGCCGCGTACCGGTCACCGGGCGGCGCGGGGGTGCGCCTGGATGGCGGGACGGTCGATGTGGGGGCGCAGATCTCGCCGCACTTCGATTCGATGCTCGCGAAGATGACCTGCCGGGGGCGCGACTTCCCGGCCGCGGTGCGTCGTGCGCGGCGCGCGCTGGCGGAGTTCCGGATCCGGGGTGTGTCGACGAACATCCCGTTTTTGCAGGGCGTGCTCGATGACCCGGACTTCATGGCGGGTGACCTGTCGACGTCGTTCATCGAGGAGCGGCCGCAGCTGCTCGGCGGGCACCAGTCGAAGGACCGCGGGACGAAGATCCTGAACTGGCTCGCCGACGTCACGGTGAACCAGCCCCACGGCGCCCGGGTGGGGTCCGTCGATCCGGTGCAGAAGCTCCCCGCGGTCGACCTGCAGGCGCCCGCTCCGGCGGGGTCGCGGCAGCGGCTGCTCGAGCTCGGGCCCGTGGGCTTCGCCGAGGCCCTGCGCGCGCAGACCTCTCTGGCGGTGACCGAGACCACGATGCGGGATGCGCACCAGTCGCTGCTCGCGACCCGGGTGCGGACCCGTGATCTCGTGGCCGTCGCCCCGTACGTGGCCCGGCTCACGCCCGAACTGCTGAGTGTGGAGGCCTGGGGCGGTGCCACCTACGACGTCGCGCTGAGGTTCCTCGGCGAGGACCCGTGGGAGCGCCTCGCGACGCTGCGGGAGGCGCTGCCGAACGTCGCGATCCAGATGCTGCTCCGTGGCCGCAACACGGTCGGCTACACGCCGTACCCGACCGAGGTCACCGAGGCGTTCGTGCAGGAGGCCGCCGCGACCGGGGTCGACATCTTCCGGATCTTCGACGCCCTCAACGACGTGAACCAGATGCGGCCTGCGATCGACGCGGTGCTCGCCACCGGATCGACGCTCGCCGAGGTCGCGGTCTGCTACACCGGCGACCTCCTCGACCCGGCCGAGGATTTCTACACCCTCGACTACTACCTCGGGCTCGCATCGCAGATCGTCGACGCCGGCGCCCACGTGCTCGCCATCAAGGACATGGCGGGCCTGCTGCGCCCCGCGGCGGCGGCGCGGCTCGTCGAGGCCTTCCGCCGCGAGTTCGCGCTGCCGGTGCACGTGCACACCCACGACACCGCCGGCGGCCAGCTCGCCACGCTCCTCGCCGCGAGTGCGGCCGGGGCGGACGCGGTCGACGTCGCGAGCGCGCCGATGGCCGGCACCACCTCGCAGCCCAGCGCATCCGCTCTCGTCGCCGCCCTGGCCCACACCGAGCGCGACACCGGCCTCTCGCTCGCCGCCGTCAGCGACCTCGAGCCGTACTGGGAGGCCGTGCGCCAGGTCTACCGGCCCTTCGAGTCAGGGCTCCCGGGCCCCACCGGCCGCGTCTACAAGCACGAGATCCCGGGCGGGCAGCTCTCGAACCTCCGCCAGCAGGCCATCGCGCTGGGCCTTGCCGACGACTTCGAGCTGATCGAAGACCTCTACGCCGCGGCGAACCGGATCCTCGGCCGCATCCCCAAGGTCACACCGTCGTCGAAGGTCGTCGGCGATCTCGCCCTGCACCTCGCCGCCGTGAAGGCCGACCCGGCCGACTTCGAGCAGAACCCGGGCAACTACGACATCCCCGACTCCGTGATCGGGTTCATGGCCGGCGAACTCGGCGAGCTCCCCGGCGGGTGGCCCGAACCGTTCCGCTCGAAGGTGCTCGAGGGCCGCACGGTAAACGTGGGTGTGACCCCGCTCGGTGACGACGACCGCACCGGTCTCGCCGGTGACTCGCGCACGCGCCAGGCGACGCTGAACCGGCTGCTGTTCCCGGCGCCGACGTCGGCGTTCGAGCAGCAGCGCGACCTCTTCGGCGACCTCAGCGTGGTCGACACCGTCGACTACCTCTACGGTCTCACCCAGGGCGTCGAGCACGTCGTCGAGATCTCGACCGGCGTGCGCCTGTTCGTGGGGCTCGAGGCCATCGGCGAGGTCGACGAGAAGGGCATGCGCACCGTCATGACCACCCTCAACGGCCAGCTCCGCCCCGTCAACGTGCGCGACCGCTCCGTGAAGGTCGAGACGAAGGCGGCGGAGAAGGCGGATGCGGGGCGGCCGGGCGAGATCGCGGCGCCGTTCTCCGGCGTCGTGACCCTCAAGGTCGCCGAGGGCACCGTCGTGGCCGCGGGCGACGCCGTCGCCACCATCGAGGCCATGAAGATGGAAGCGGCCATCACCACCCCCGTGGCGGGCACCGTCTCCCGCCTCGCCATCCCGACCACCCAGCAGGTGGAGGCCGGCGACCTCCTGGTCGTCGTCACTCCCGGCGCCTGAGCGCGCACCCGAGAACGAAGGCAGCACCAGAGTGACCGTACGTGAGATCCGCATCTTCGGCGATCCCGTCCTGAAGACCGTCTCCGACCCGGTCGTCGACATCGACGACCGGGTGCGGGGCCTCATCGAAGACCTCCTCGACAGCGTGAAGGTGCCCGGCCGTGCCGGTGTCGCCGCGTCGCAGATCGGCGTGAACCTCCGCGCCTTCAGCTACAACGTCGACGGCGAGGTGGGGTACATCATCAACCCCGTGCTCGTGGAGGTCTCGGGCGAGCCCGAGCTCGTCGACGAGGGCTGCCTCTCGGTCCCGGACCTCTGGTTCAAGACCAGCCGCCACCCCTTCGCCCGTGCGACCGGCATCGACCTCGACGGCAACCCCGTCGAGGTCGCCGGTACCGGCGTCCTCGCCCAGGCGCTCCAGCACGAGACCGACCACCTCGACGGCCTGCTCTACCTCGACCGCCTCGACAAGCCCACCCGCCGCGAGGCCATGCGCCAGGTCCGAGAGTCCCCCTGGTTCTGAGTACCCACTGCTCATAACGCCCGAGCCGGATCCGCCGCGAAGGTGAGAGGTCACCCCTCACATTCGAGAAAGCGACCCGGTCCAGGCACCTCCGACCTCTCCATCACGGCGCCATCGCGGCCGCCCTCCTGGCCGTGGCAGTTCTTGCGCCCGCTCTGAGCGCATCGGCGGTGCCGATGCTCGATGAGCGACGGAGTACCCCTACCGTCTCGCGCATCGAAGGGCTCGACCGCTACGACCAGGCCGTCAAGGTGTCGGAGGCCTCATTCGCGAGCTCTGACATCGTCTACGTCGCCAGCGGCGAGAAGTACCCTGATGCTTTGAGCGCGGCATCTGTCGCGGGCTTGAGGAAGGCGCCGTTGCTGCTCTCCCGGTCGACGACGATCACCACGAGCACGTCGGCGGAGCTGCTGCGGCTCAACCCCAAGCACGTCGTGATCGTCGGAGGCACCGCGTCGGTGGCGGAGATCGTGGTGGATGCGCTCAAGGCGATCGTGCCCGACGGCGTTACATTCACGCGAATCGGAGGCGCCGACCGCTACGCGGTTTCGCGTGCTCTGATTGCAGACAAGCAGTTCGGTAGCCCCAAGACCCAGACGGCATACATCGCAACCGGCACCGACTTCCCAGACGCCCTGTCCGCGTCCTCCGCCGCCATCCAGGTCAAGGGCCCAGTCCTGCTCGTGCGTGGTTCGCAGGCCTCACTCACCGCCGACGAGTCGGTGCTGCTCGTGGCTCTCGGTGTCAAAGCGCTGCGCATCGCTGGTGGGCCTATGTCTGTCTCTGCGGAACTCGAGGCGCTACTCGCGAAGTCGTATTCCGTGACCCGAGCCAGCGGTGTGGATCGCTACGAGGCTGCGGTCTCGATCAACAAGGAAGGGTTTCCGGGCACTGCGGAATCCGTCCATCTGGCGAGCGGGACCGCCTTCGCAGATGCGCTGAGCGCTGGGCCAGTGGCCGGGAGGGACGGCAGCCCGATCTACCTCGTGAAGAACGGGTGCGTGCCGAACTCGGTGCTGCAGGAGATCGTGCGGCTGGCGCCGGCGAAGATCATCGTGCTCGGCGGGACGGCGACGCTCAGCGCCGAGGTAGAGGCACTGAAGTCCTGCTGACCCGCAACGCAGAAGCGCCCCCCACCGTGAGGTGAGGGGCGCTTCTGCATGGAAGAGGGTCAGTGCACCAGGGACTGGCCCTCCGTGGCCGGGGCCGCGTTGTAGATGTTCTCGATGATGGGGGCGTAGTCCTTGAGGATGACGTTGCGCTTGATCGTGAGCTTCGGCGTGAGGTGACCGGAGGCCTCCGTGAAGTCGTCGGTGATCACGACGAACTTGCGGATGGACTCCGCTCGGGAGACGAGGGCGTTCGCCTCGTCGACCGCGCGCTGCACCTCGGCCAGCACCGCCGGGTTCTCGGCGGCCTCGGCGACCGTCATCGTGGCATCCTGACCGTTGTTGTTCAGCCACACCGGGAGCATCTCGCTGTCGAGCGTGATGAGGGCCGAGATGAATGGCCGCTGGTCACCGACCACGACGACCTGACCGACCACCGGGTTCGAGCGGATCGGGTCCTCGAGCGCAGCCGGAGCCACGTTCTTGCCACCCGCCGTGACGATGATCTCCTTCTTGCGACCCGTGATGGTGAGGAAGCCGTCGTCGTCGAGAGCGCCGATGTCGCCCGTCTTGAACCACTCGCCGTCCATCACCTCGGCCGTGGCCTCGTCGTTCTGCCAGTAGCCGCCGAAGACGTTGATGCCCTTGACGTGGATCTCGCCGTCCTCGGCGATCTTGAGGCCCACACCGGGGAGCGCGGGGCCCACGGTGCCGATCTTGAACTTGTCGGTGAGGTTGACGGTGGCCGGCGCCGTGGTCTCGGTGAGGCCGTAGCCCTCGAGGATCGTGACGCCGAGGCTGCGGTAGAAGTGCCCCAGCCGGTGGCCGAGCGGCGCCGATCCGGAGACCGCGTGCACCACGCGCCCGCCGAGGGCCGCACGGAGCTTCGAGTAGACCAGCCGGTCGAACAGCTTGAACTTGAGCTTGAGCCCGAGCGGCACGTGCCCGGCGTCGAGCGCCTCCGAGTGCTCCACGGCCACGTGCGCGGCCGAGCGGAAGATCTTGCCCTTGCCCCCGCCCTCGGCCTTCTGCTCCGAGGAGTTGTAGACCTTCTCGAACACGCGCGGCACCGCGAGCAGGAACGTCGGCTTGAACGAGCCGAGCGCCGGCAGCAGCTGCTTGGTGTCGGCCTGGTGCCCCACCTTGACCCCGCTGTGCACGGAGAGGATCGAGATGAAGCGCGCGAACACGTGCGCGGTCGTGATGAACAGCAGGGTGGAGGCGCCCGGCGCCACGACGTCTTTCATGGCCACCGCGGCGTTGCGGCTGAGCTCCACGAAGTTCGAATGGGTGAGGATGCAGCCCTTCGGCCGGCCGGTCGTGCCCGACGTGTAGATCAGGGTCGCGAGGTCGCTGCCCACCGCCAGGTTGCGGCGGCGCTCGACCTCGTCGTCGGACACCGCCCCACCCGAGGAGGCGAGCTTGTCGAGGTCGCCGAGGTCGACCTGCCAGACCCGCGTGACGTTCGGCAGGTCGGGGTGGATCTCGTCGAACTTCGAGAAGTGGTCGGCCGTCTCGACAATGATCGCCGTGGCGCCCGAGTCGGAGAGGTTCCACTGCACCTGGGCGGGCGACGAGGTCTCGTAGATCGGCACGAGCACGGCACCGGCGAACCAGGTGGCGAAGTCGATCAGGGTCCACTCGTAGCGCGTCTTGCACATCAGCCCGATCTTGTCGCCGGGCTCGATGCCCGCGGCGATCAGGCCCTTGGCGACGGCGCGCACCTGGGTGAGGAACTCGGCGGCGGTGATGTCGCGCCAGCCGGCGCCCTCGGGCACCGCGAAGAGCGCGTCGTCCGGGGTGAGCCGGACCCGCTCGATCAAGAGGTCGGTCGCGTTCGCCTGAGGGTCGGCGGTGACGACGGGGGGAACGAAATACTGGTCCACGGCAGCTCCTTCGGTACCGGTCGAGTTCACTTCATCTACACTCTACTTGGTGCGCCCGGGGCTTCTCCTGGCGCCGTCCCATCACGGTGAGAGGAATCGCGGCATGCGCGCCATCGGAATCGACATCGGTGGCACCAAGATCGCCGGCGCCGTGGTGGATGAGCTCGGCACGATCGTGGCCCACGACCGCCGCCCCACGAGCGCGACCGACACCCAGCTCATCGAGGACACCGTGGTCGAGATGGTGCAGCACCTCACCGCCGGCGAGCTCGCCAAGGGCGAGCAGATCGCCGCCGTGGGCGTGGCGGCCGCGGGCTTCATCGACGCCTCGCAGTCGACCGTCTACTACGCGCCCAACATCAGCTGGCGCAACGAGCCCTTCCGCGAGAAGCTCGAGCGCCGCCTCGAGGTGCCCATCATCGTGGAGAACGACGCCAACGCGGCCGGCTGGGCCGAGTTCCGCTTCGGCGCCGGTCGCCTGGTGAGCGACATGGTCATCCTCACCATCGGCACGGGCGTCGGCGGTGCCATCGTGAGCGGCGACCGGCTCTTCCGCGGCGGCTTCGGCGCGGGCGCCGAGCTCGGGCACCTCCGCATGGTGCCTGGCGGCCTGCCCTGCGGCTGCGGCGCGCACGGCTGCATCGAGCAGTACGGATCGGGCCGCGCCCTCCTCCGCATCGCCGGCGAGCTGGCGGATGCCGGGGGCATCGGCCGTGAGCTGGCCGCCCTGCGGACTCGCGACGGCGGACTCACGGGCCTGCACGTCGCCGAACTGGTCCAGTCGGGCGATCCGGGAGCCCTGTCGGCCGTCCGCACCCTCGGCGGCTGGCTCGGCCAGGCCTGTGCGAGCCTCGCGGCCGTGCTCGACCCGCAGCTCTTCGTGATCGGCGGGGGAGTGGCGCAGTCGGGTGACGTGCTGCTCGACCCGATCCGCGCCGCCTTCCTCGAGCACCTGCCGGCCCGCGGCTACCATCCCGAACCCGAGTTCGCGATCGCCGAGCTCGTCAACGACGCGGGGGTCGTCGGTGCCGCCGACCTCGCCCGCCACTACGCCGGGGCGGTCTGATGTTCTACTTCCTCGCCAAGTACCTGCTCATCGCCCCCGTGCTGAAGACCCTGTTCCGGCCGTGGGTGATCGGCCTCGAGAACATCCCGGCCAAGGGCGGCGCCATCCTCGCCTCCAACCACCTCTCGTTCAGCGACTCCGTCTTCCTCCCCGTCGTGGTCGACCGGCAGGTCTCGTTCCTCGCCAAGAGCGAGTACTTCACCGGCAAGGGCATCAAGGGCTTCTTCGTCAAGCTGTTCTTCACCGCCTCGGGCCAGCTCCCGATCGACCGCGCGGGCGGCAAGGCCTCCGAGGCGTCGCTCAACACGGGTCTCCGGGTGCTCGCTCGCGGAGACCTGCTCGGCATCTACCCCGAGGGCACCCGCAGCCCCGACGCCAAGCTCTACCGGGGCCGCACGGGTGTGGCGCGGATGGTGCTCGAGGCGCACGTGCCGATCATCCCCGTGGCCATGATCGACACCGAGAAGGTCATGCCGATCGGCTCCAAGATCCCGAAGATCCGGCGGATTGGCATCGTCATCGGCGAGCCACTAGATTTCTCTAGGTTCGAAGGACTGGAATCAGACAGGTTCATCCTCCGCTCCGTGACCGACGAGATCATGTACGAGCTCCACCGCCTCGGCGGCCAGGAATACGCCGACGTG
>NZ_JAHFUY010000122.1 GCF_023264895.1 Herbiconiux sp.
CCCGGCGCCGGCTTCGGGTAGTTCCACGCGCACGCCGAACGCACCTCGTCTCCGCCCCGGACGTCGAGATAGCGTGCGGCGCCCTTGAACTCGCAGAACGACGAGCCGTCGGCATCGACGAGCGAGCCGGCCGCGAAGTCCGCGATCGGGAGATAGTAGACCGGCGGATGGCTGGTCTCGAGCACCCGCACGGCGTCTCGGGTCTCGGCGATGAGCTGCCCGCCCAGACGGATCGTGACCGGCGCGGTGACGCGCTCGACGCGCGGCGGCCGCGGGTAGTCCCAGACGGACTCCTGTCCTGGTCCTGGGGTCTTCGGGCGCGGTCGGGGCACCTGTTCACTCTACGTCGGCGGTGCTTCACTGGGGGTATGGCCGCCTCACCGATGTTCCCGCTCGGATCGGTTCTGTTCCCCGGCGTGCCGATCCCGCTCCGGGTGTTCGAGCCGCGGTATCTCAGGATGATCGGGCGGCTTCTCGACGAGGACGAACCGGGGTTCGAGTTCGGCGTCGTCCTCATCGAGCGCGGGTCCGAGGCCGGGGGTGGCGACCAGCGCGCCTCGGTCGGGACGATGGCTCGTCTCGTGAGCGCCACCGCGGGCGCCGACGACCTCGTCGTCGTCGGAGTCGGGACCCGGCGGTTCACGGTCGAGCGCTGGGTCGACGAGGATCCGTACCCCAGGGCCGAGCTCTCGTCGCTGCCGGCGCTGGAGTGGTCCGAGGCGCTCGCACCGCTGCGGGCCCAGGCGGAAGCGATCGTCCGCCGTGCGATCGCCCGCGTCGAGGAGCGGCAGTCGGATGCCGATCTCGAGCTCTCGGACGACCCCGTCGCCGCCGTATGGCAACTGGCGGCGATCGCCCCGCTCGGCGAGTACGACCGGTACACCCTGTTGAGGTCGACATCGATGGGGGGACTCCTCCGTCAGACGATCGATCTGGTCCTCGAGGCCGAGGAGCTCCGGGCCGCCCCGTGAGCCCTCTGTAGACGGGCCAGGAGCTCTGGTCCTCTGCGTGGACAGGAGGAACCCACCGCCGCCGCGTAGGCTCGGGTGCATGACGACCTCCTCCACCGCCTCCCTCCGTCGCGTGGGCGGCCTCGCCGTGGCCGCGGGCTCGCTCTTCCTGACCGTCGGATCGGGGGCCTGGTTCGTCATCTCGAAGCAGCTCCGCGACGAGAAGATCGAGGTTCCGGGCAACGCGCCCGCGTTCGCCGGCAGGACGGTGCAGGGCCCCGTGACGGCCTACGTCGAGGCCCTCGTGATCAAGGGCAACGCCGAGCGGGGTGCCGGCGGCCGCACGTTCGCCGACATCAGCGCCGCCCTCCGCCAGGTCGAGTCCGGCAGCGACGAGGAGCGCGCCCTGCGCGGCCAGAGCGCGTCGCTCGCCACCGCGGCCTCGCTCCGCACCTCGCTCATGACCTCGGTGCTCGCCTTCGGCGTGAGCGCCTTCGCCGCGGGCCTCGGCGCCCTCCTCCTCATCGCCGGAACCCAGCTCCGCCGCACCCGCGACTGACGACGCCCGCGCCCGCGTCGAGCACCGCCGCGCCCACGACGATCTCGCTCGCCGGGGTAGCGCCACCTGCGCCACAGGGGAGGGTTTGGCGCAGTTGGCGCTACCCGGCCCGCCTCCGAGAGAGCCCGAGGCGCACGTGCTTGGTACTGTGACGGGACACGTCGCCGAGAGACACCGGGGGAAGCGCGATGCCTGAGACCCAGAACTTTCACCACCACGAGCAGCGGCAGCACCGCCAGCGCCACATGATCACCGTGGTGAAGAACGGCCGGCTCAACCCCGACGTGCGGCTCTGGACGGGCCTCTCGGCCATTGCGGTGGCCGGCCTCATGGTGGTCGAGTTCCTCGTGCAGGCCCTCCTCGTGGGCGCGCGGCCCACCCTCGACGACAGCGCGGCACTCGCCGACTTCATGGCGCGCACCGCCAACCAGACCCTCTTCACGATCCTCATCGACACGTTCCTCATGGCGTCGCTGATCGTGTTCCTGAGCGGATTCCGCCAGCTCATCACCCACACCCGGCCCGACCTGCAGTGGATCGCCGACATCGCGTTCGCCTCGGGCCTGCTCTTCATCGCGGTCACTCTGGTCGGCGACGCCATGGAGGGCGGCACGGCCCTCGACACCATGGGCCTCGCTCCGGATGCGTCGTCGCTCCGGGCGCTGACGGTCGGTCACACCCTCATGTTCGGCTCCATCGGCTGCACGCTCAACGCCCTCGTGGCGGCGGCCTCCGGCTACCTCATCGTCACCTCGGAGGCCTTCCCGCGGTGGACGGGCTGGCTCGCCTACGCGGTCGCCGCCCTCAACCTCCTGAGCGTGCCCACGATGTTCGGCGGCACGAGCCCCGACTCGTTCTTCGCCGCCGGGGGAGCGGCCACGGCCATGCTCGCGACGTTCCCGTGGCTCGTCTGGGTGGCCTGCATCGGGCTCGTCGCCATCCGCGACCGGCGCCGCCTCGAAGACCTGCCGCACGAGGTGAGGGCCGCCGCAGGCAAGCCGGGCGGCACCACCGCGACGGCGGTCTAGAGCCCCGGCACGAGGGCTGCCCGAAGCCCCGGGCTCAGCTGCTCCGGCACGTCGACGTCGACCGCGAGCGCCTGGAGCGCCGTGGAGTAGTAGTTCCGCACGGCAGCCGCCAGGGTGATGTCGACGATCTCGCGGTCGCTGAAGCCGTGCTCCCGCAGGGCGGTCGAATCCGCCTCCGTCATCGCCGCCGGATGCGTGCTGACGGTCTCGGCGAACGTCATCATGGCGACCTCGGCGGGGGAGAGGATGCCGACGCGCCCCGCCTCGCGATGGTCGCGGGCGACGACCTCGAGCTCCGCCTCCGTGGCGAGCCCGAGCGACAGCACCCGGGAGCCGTGGGCCAGCCGGCAGTGCGCCGATCCGGTGCCCTTGGCCGCGGCGAGGGTCACGAGCTCGTAGCGGCGGAGGCCCAGCTGCGCCACGACGGCGCGCACGAGCCCCTCGAACGCGACCACGGCCTCCGGGTTCACCGCCATCACACGGGTGTGGGTCGCCACGTGCCCGAGGCTCCGCACGTCGTCGTGATAGAGCTCGGCCACGAGACCCTCGGCCTCGCCGTCAGGGGTCGTCCGGATGATCGTCATGCCGCCATGGTGCCACTACGGCTTGCTGGAGGAAAGCTCCTCTTCGGTCCAGCGCTCGTCGCCGGTGAGGGCGTCGCCCTCGGCGTCGGCCTGGGACTCGGCAGCCTCGTCGGAGCCCTCGGCCGCGGTGTCGGTGGCCGGCACGGCGCCCTTCTTGGGCTTGACCTCGCGCGGGCCGCGGCCCGGCGTGTACACCGACGGCTCGAGGCCGGGGTGGCGGCGCGACTGCACCACGAAGAGCACGATGCCGAGTGCGATCGCCACGAACGAGGCCCACACGTTCGCCGGGATGCCGAGGAAGGTGTCGGTGGTCGGGTCGATGCGGATGGCCTCGAGCCACGAGCGGCCGAGCCCGTACCAGACGAGGTAGAGGGCGAACAGCTTGCCCCAGCGGAGCTGGAACTTGCGCTCCAGGGCGAGCAGCAGCACGATGCCGGCGACGTTCCAGATGATCTCGTAGAGGAAGAGGGGGTGGAACAGCGTGCCCTCGGCGAGCCCCGCGGGGAAGGCCGGGTTGGTCGACTCGATCTCGAGGCCCCAGGGGAGCGTGGTCGGCAGGCCGAACAGCTCGTGGTTGACGTAGTTGCCGAGGCGGCCGATGGCCTGGGCGGCCAGCATCGCGGGCGCGAGAGCGTCGGCGAACGACCACAACCGGATGCCCGCGAAGCGGCAGCCGATCCACGCGCCGATCGCTCCGCCGATGAGCGAGCCGTAGAGGGCGTTGCCGCCGTCCCAGATCGCGAAGATGTTGAAGATGTTCGCACCGGGGTAGAAGTAGTCGCCCATGTGCGTGAACACGTGATAGAACCGGGCTCCCACGATGCCGAGCGGCACCGCGAACAGCACGATGTCGATGACGACACCGGATTCGCCTCCGCGCTTGGTGAGCCTCTGGTTCACCATCAGCATCGCCACGATGATGCCGGCGAGGATGAAGAGGGCGTAGAGGTGGATCGTGAGCGGGCCGATGTTGAACGACTGGAACACCGGATCCGGGCTCGGGATGCTGAGCGGAGTGATTGTGGGCACGCTGAATTCTAAAGGTTCTGGCGCAATGCCGCAGAACTGTAGCCGATCTCGCACTTGACGGCTAAGCTTGAGACAGTTGTTGTGTTACCCATGAATCTTGAATAGGGTCTTCTTCCTCGATTTCTGTCGAGAGCGAGAGGGCTTGTTTTTCTGAGGAGCGGAACAAAGTGCACCGCGACGGTAGGCCCCGACAGGCGGGGCCGCTTACCTCGAAAAGAGAAAACAATGCCTCAAGGCACCGTGAAATGGTTCAACTCCGAAAAGGGCTTCGGCTTCATCTCCCCCGATGACGGTGGAGAAGACGTGTTCGCCCACCACTCCGGCATCACCGGTTCGGGCTACAAGAACCTCGAAGAGAACCAGCGCGTCGAGTTCGACGTGACCCAGGGCCGCAAGGGCCTGCAGGCTGAGAACATCACCCCCCTCGGCTAAGGTCTCCGACCTCTTCGAAGAACCCGCGTCCGCTTCGGCGGCGCGGGTTCTTCTCTTTTTAACCGGCAGGTACCGGCCGATGTGCGGACGATACGCAGGTTGACCGCGTAGGTTGAAGACATCTTCTAGGGCAATTGCTCAGCACCGCGGCTGTGAAGCCGATTCGATACCAGTGAGCAGGCCTTTGAGCATCTCGAACTCCACTTCCCCGCGTGCCACCCTCCCGCGCAAGACCGGCGCCGCCCACCCCACGGCCGCTTACTCAGAGCTCCTCACCACGGTGCGAGACATGGGTCTGCTGCGCAAGCGCCGCACCTTCTACTACGTGGTGTTCGGCGCGCTGCTGCTCGCCCTCGGCGGCGCGGCCGCCGGCTTCGTGCTGCTCGGCGACAGCTGGTTCCAGCTGCTCATCGCCGGGGCTCTCGGCCTCATCTTCACGCAGTTCGCGTTCCTCGCCCACGAGGCCTCGCACCGTCAGGTGTTCGAGTCGAACAAGGCCAACGACCGCGCCGGCCGCACGCTCGCGACCGCGTTCGTGGGCATGAGCTACGCCTGGTGGATGTCGAAGCACACCCGCCACCACGGCAACCCGAACACCGTGGGCAAAGACCCCGACATCGACATCGACTTCGTGTCGTTCACCCCGGAAGACGCCGCGACCCGCAAGGGCGGCTGGGCACTGCTCACCCGCAAGCAGGGCTGGCTGCTCTACCCGCTCCTCCTGCTCGAGGGCCTGAACCTCCACTTCCTCTCGTTCAAGACCCTCTTCGGCAAGAAGCCCGTCGAGGGCCGTCAGCTCGAGCTGTGGTTCATCGGTGTTCGCCTCGTGGCCTACGTGGCCGTCATCTTCTACTTCCTGCCCCTCGGCATGGCGTTCGCCTTCCTCGGTGTGCAGCTGGCCGTCTTCGGGCTCTACATGGGTGCATCCTTCGCCCCCAACCACGTGGGCATGAAGGTCTTCCCCGCCGGTTCGCGGGTCGACTTCCTCTCGAAGCAGGTGCTCTCGTCGCGCAACATCAAGGGCAACTGGGGCATGACCATCTTCATGGGCGGCCTCGACCTGCAGACCGAGCACCACCTGTTCCCGAACATGCCCCGCCCGAGCCTCGTGAAGGTGCGGCCGATCGTGCGGGAGTACTGCGAGACGCACAAGATCCCCTACACCGAGACCTCGTTCTTCGAGGCGCACAAGCAGGTCGTCACCTACATGAACAAGGTCGGGCTGTCGGCTCCGGACCCGTTCGACTGCCCGCTGGTCAACCAGTACCGCACCCGCCGGGCGTGAGCTCCGCCCGTCCCGGCTATCCTGCTGGGGTGAGCTCCTCGCGCACCGGCGCAGCCGGCCTCCTGACCCCGGCCCTGACCATGACCGGCGCCATCGCTCTGGCCCTCGCGCTGGCAACCGTGCCAGCGGCAGGGGCGTCGGCGCACGACGCCCTCGAGTCGTCGGCGCCCGCCGCGGGCGAGTCGATCAGCACGGATCCGGGCACGGTCTCGCTCACCTACTCCGACACGCTGATGGCGATCGGCGAGACCACCGACGGCTTCGCCGTGCAGGTCACCGACGCCGAGGGCATGCACTACGAGAGCGGATGCGTCGCGATCGCCGACTCGTCGGTCACGACCCCGATCGCCCTGGGCGACGCCGGTGGCTACACGGTCACCTGGCAGGTCGTCTCCTCCGACGGCCACCCCACCTCGGGGCAGTACGAGTTCGACTACTCCCCGGCCACGTTGGATGGTGCGCACGACGGCCTGACCGATCCGGCCGTCTGCGGCGAGCCCTGGGCGGGAGAGCCCGATGGCGCCCCCGTCGACGAGCCCAGCACGGCCGCGTCGCCGGCACCGGTCGACGAGGCCGGCAGTGCCGCGACACCGACGCCCGCAGCCGAGACGTCCGACTCCGACTCCGCCGCCGCGTCGGCGGTCGACGCCGACCTCTCGGCAGCGGCCCTCCCCGGCTGGGCCGTGGTGCTGATCGTGCTCGCCGGCCTCGGCGTGCTCGCCGCCATCGTGGTGCTCGTGCTGCGCCGGATGCGCGCGGGTGGCGACGACCGGCGCTGACCGGCGCTATGCTCGATCGCGTAGCACCCCTCAACTGAATACCGCTGGCCACTAGGCCGACGCGGGAGAGCCGGCGCGAACCTCCACGGAGGCGACTGCGACGGCACCGAAGGAGCAATCCTCCCCGATAATCTCTCAGGTCCTCGTACCGTGTCGAACTGGCCACTCTGGAAAGCAGTCCGCGGCTTCGACGGCGGCTCGCCCACGGTGAAAGCGACGGCCCCGCCGTCGTGAAACTCTCAGGCACGATGACAGAGGGGGAGTTCTCGGAGCGCATCTGCGCTCCCGACGCCCACGAGCCGTGACGCTCGTGGGGAAACGGAGAACTCGTGACCTCGACCGCACCCCGATCCTCCCCGCTGCACAGCGTGCACGCGGCGGCGGGCGCCTCCTTCACCGACTTCGCGGGCTGGCAGATGCCGGTGCGCTACTCGAGCGATCTCGCCGAGCACCACGCCGTGCGCACGGCCGCCGCGCTCTTCGACCTCTCGCACATGGCCGAGTTCCGGGTCTCGGGTGAGGGTGCTGCCGCGTTCCTCGATGTCGCCCTCGCCGGGAAGCTCTCGGCCATCGAGGTCGGCCAGGCGAAGTACTCGCTCCTGCTCGCCGACGACGGCGGGATCATCGACGACCTGGTGGTCTACCGCACCGGCGACGTCGATTTCCTCGTGGTCGCGAACGCCTCCAACCGGGAGCCCGTCGCCGCCGCGCTCGAGGAGCGCGTCGCGCTGGCGACCTCATCCGCCGGGCCGTTCGAGCTCGCCGACGTGAGCGACGACACCGCTCTCATCGCCGTGCAGGGCCCCGCCTCCCGGGCGATCCTCGAGGCGACCGCGGGCCTCGACGCCGTCGGCATCGACGCGCTCCGCTACTACCGGGCCATCCCGGCCTCGTTCGAGGGTGCACCCGTGCTGCTCGCCCGCACCGGCTACACCGGGGAGGACGGCTTCGAGCTCTACCTCGAGCCCTCCCGGGCCGAGGCGCTCTGGCAGGCCGTTTCCCTGGCCGGCGATCCCCTCGGCCTCGTGCCGGCGGGGCTCGCGAGCCGCGACACGCTCCGCCTCGAGGCGGGCATGCCGCTCTACGGTCACGAGCTCGGCCTGCACACCCAGCCCGTGCAGGCCGGGCTCGGCCGGGTGCCGGCGCTCGGCAAGCCCGCCTTCGTGGGCCGCGAGGCCCTCGAGCGCGGCCCCGGAGCCGACGCGCGGGTGCTGGTGGGCCTCGAGGGCGACGGCCGCCGCGCCGCGAGGGCCGGCTACCTCGTCTACGCCTCCGACGACTCGACCACGCCGATCGGCGAGGTCACGAGCGGCGCGCTCTCGCCGACGCTCGGCAAGCCGATCGCCCTGGCCTACGTCGATCCCGGGTTCCAGGAGCCGGGCAATCTGCTCTCCATCGACATCCGGGGCACGCGCCTCGGCTACCGCACCACGACCCTCCCGTTCTACCGCCGGAAGAAGGACTGACATGACCGAGAACACCGACCTCCGCTACACCGCCGAGCACGAGTGGGTGCTCGTCGAGGGCTCCGTCGCCACGATCGGCATCACCGCCTACGCCGCGGCCCAGCTCGGCGACATCGTCTACCTCGACCTCCCCGAGGCGGGCACCGAGATCTCCGGCGGCAGCGTCGTGGGCGAGATCGAGTCGACGAAGTCGGTGGGCGAGCTCTTCGCTCCCGTCGACGGCACCGTCGTGGAGACGAACGCCGCCGTGGTCGACTCGCCCGAGCTCGTCAACAGCGATCCGCTCGGCGAGGGCTGGCTGATCAAGGTCGAGTTCACCGAGCTGCCGACCCTGCTGAGCGCCGACGAGTACGGTGCGCTCACGGGCGCCGGGGCCTGATCGCCGATGACCGACACCGCACGCCGCACCGGCACCGGCACCGGCACCCAAGGCCTGACCGAGACCGCCCGCCGCACCGACCTCTTCGCCTCCCGCCACATCGGCACGGACGCCGCGGCTCAGCGGCACATGCTCCAGACGATCGGCTACGACACGACCGCCGACCTCATGCGCGCCGCCGTGCCCACCGCCATCCAGTTGGACCGCTCGCTCGCCGACTCCCTCGTGCCGCCGGCCGCCACCGAGCGCGAGGCCGTCGCCGAGCTGCGCGCCCTCGCCGGGCAGAACCGCGTGTCCCGCTCCTACCTCGGCCTCGGCTACTACGACACCGTGACCCCCGCGGTGATCAAGCGGAACGTGCTCGAGAACCCCAGCTGGTACACGGCGTACACCCCCTACCAGCCCGAGATCTCGCAGGGGCGGCTCGAGGCGCTGATCAACTTCCAGACCATGGTCGCCGACCTCACCGGTCTCGCCACCGCGAACGCGTCGATGCTCGACGAGGCCACGGCCGCCGTGGAGGGCATGCTGCTCGCCCGCCGCGCGTCCAAGAGCCGCTCGAACCGCTTCCTGGTCGACGCCGACGCGTTCCCGCAGACCATCTCGCTCCTCCGCGACCGCGCCGAGGCCGTGGGGATCGACATCGTCGTGACGGTGCTCGACTCGGTCGACCACCCGTCGCATCCGCTCTCGGGCGCCGACGTCGACGCGTTCGGGGTGTTCGTGCAGTACCCGGGCGCCTCGGGGCGCCTCTGGAACCCCGCCGAGGTGATCGGCACCGTGCAGGCCGCCGGCGGCATCGCCGTGGTGGCCGCCGATCTGCTCGCCCTCACGCTCGTGACCTCGCCCGGCGAGCTCGGCGCCGACGTCGCCGTCGGCACGAGCCAGCGCTTCGGCGTTCCCATGGGGTTCGGCGGCCCGCACGCAGGCTACATGGCGGTGCGCGCGGGGCTCGAGCGTCAGCTCCCCGGTCGCCTCGTGGGCGTGAGCGTGGATGCGGCGGGCCACCCCGCCTACCGGCTCAGCCTGCAGGCGCGCGAGCAGCACATACGCCGGGAGAAGGCCACCTCGAACATCTGCACCGCGCAGGTGCTCCTCGCCGTGATGGCGGGCATGTACGCGGTCTATCACGGTCCCGAAGGGCTCCGCGCCATCGCCGAAGGCGTCAACGGATCGGCACGGGACCTCGCCGCGAGGCTCGCGTCGGCAGGTCACGAGATCGTGCACGCCGACTTCTTCGACACGCTGCTGGTGCGGGTGCCCGGCCGAGCGCGTGGCCTCGGGGCCGACGCGCACGAGCACGGGCTGCTGATCGGTGTGGTCGACGACGACACCGTGCGGATCGCGCTCGACGAGACCACGATCGAACGCGACCTGCTCGAGCTCGCCCACGCCTTCGGCGCCGGGAGCGCCGAGCCGTCCATCGCCGAGCCGTCCATCCCCGAGCCGTCCATCCCCGATGGCCTCGTGCGCTCGAGCGAGTACCTCACGCATCCGGTGTTCAACACGCACCGCTCGGAGACGAGCATGATGCGCTACCTCAAGCGCCTCGCCGACGCCGACTACGCCCTCGACCGGGGCATGATCCCGCTCGGCTCCTGCACCATGAAGCTCAACGCCGCGAGCGAGATGGAGGCCGTGACCTGGCGCGAGTTCGCCGGCATCCACCCCTTCGCCCCGAAGGCCGACGTGGCAGGCTACCTCGAGCTCGTGCGCCAGCTCGAGCAGTGGCTCGCCGAGGTCACGGGGTACGACTCCGTGTCGCTGCAGCCGAACGCGGGCAGCCAGGGCGAGCTCGCCGGTCTCCTCGCCATCCGCGGCTACCACCGCTCGCGGGGCGACGAGGCGCGCACCGTGTGCCTCATCCCCTCGAGCGCGCACGGCACGAACGCCGCGTCGGCCGTGCTCGCGGGCATGAAGGTGGTCGTCGTGGCCTGCGACGAGCTCGGCAACGTCGACCTCGACGACCTGCGGGCGAAGATCGAGGCCCACAGCGCCGATCTCGCGGCCCTCATGATCACCTACCCCTCCACCCACGGCGTCTACGAGCACGAGGTCACCGAGATCTGCCGTCTCGTGCACGAAGCGGGCGGTCAGGTCTACGTCGACGGCGCCAACCTCAA
>NZ_JAHFUY010000123.1 GCF_023264895.1 Herbiconiux sp.
GCGGACGCTCACCCGCCGACCTATTCGGAGCCCTGCTAGCCTCACAGAATCACCCGCCGTTGCAATGACCGCTAGAAACCACCGCGTCGCATCGGCCTCAGATTCGAGCGTTGCCGACACTCGAGACCATCGACCGGCTATCACCCGTGAGCGTGAGACCCATGCGTCGAGCAGAGACTTCGGATCGAGCGCGGTCGCTCCCGCAGCTCTTCCCCTCCCTGCGATGGACATCTAGCATGCGCGCGGATATCCGCCCAATCGCGATTCGTGATCTTGCAGCCCACCCAGCCCATCCCGAACGCTGACGACGCCGTCCTGAGCATTCAACACCGTTCCTTCGCATCTGTCGCCATACTCTCCGCCGTCTCACCCTCTTCTTGCCTGCGCCACCGTCACCCCTTTTACTTCCCAACCTCCCTCAGACACCAACGATGTTTGGGGGAGGTTGGGAAGCGCGCTCTGCGCGGGGGTGGCGGTGGCGCAGGCGAGAAGAGGGACAAACCGTTCCATTACCTATTCCCGCCCAAGGAACAGGTAATGGAATACCCACGAGCATGGAGCCGAACGCGGAAATGCTCTGCAGGGGACCGAAAACATGCCCCCTACGGGCGCCACTCCAATGTCTCCCGTCCATTACAGAATTGATCGGACGGATGAGCGTCGAACCACGGCGACGATAACGCGTAGCGACGTGATTAGCGGAGAAGGTTGAGGTGGCTAGAGATGGCAGGCAGCGTGACCCCGTACAGCACGTCGTAAGGCAAGCAATACCGCGTGCGGTACCGGAAGCCGGATCACACCCAGACGGACAAGCGGGGTTTCAAGACCAAACGCGAGGCCGAGCTGTTCCTCGCCTCGGTGACGGTGTCAAAGGCGGCCGGTGACTACATTGATCCGGCTCTGGCTCGCCGTGGTGATCCGGGCACACGGCGTGCTCGCAGGCATCCTCGACATGGCCGTCACCGACCGTCGCCTTCTCCGGAAGCTGGCGCGCGGAGTGAAGCTGCCCCGCAAGACAGGGAAGCTGAATCGCGTCTACCTCAGCCACGACCAGGTGCACACTCTCGCCGGCTTGTCTGCGCATCCGACGCTCGTGCTCTGCCTCGCCTACACGGGCATCCGGTGGGGAGAGGCTACCGCGCTCCGCGTGCGGCACATCAACTTCCTTCGGCGCCGGCTGAACGTTGAAGAGAACGCCGTGAAGGTTGGTGCCATCATCCACCTCGGCACGACTAAGGGGCACGAGCGCCGATCCGTGCCCTACCCAGATCTGCTCAGCGCGGGCCTAGCCGAACAATGCGCGGACAAGGGGCCCACGCAGCTCGTGTTCGGCGGCGGCACCTTCCACATGAAGTCGCCGGACTCCGTCGACGGATGGTTCGTGAACGCCGTCCGCCGCGCGCAGCAGACCAACCCCCACTTCCCCTCCCTCACCCCGCACGACCTTCGGCACACGGCCGCATCGCTCGCAATCAGCAGCGGCGCGAACGTGAAGGCTGTTCAGCGGATGCTCGGCCACGCCTCGGCTGCCATGACCCTCGACACGTACGGGGACCTGTTCGACGACGACCTCGAGATGGTCGCCGCCAAAATGCAGGAAACAGCACGCGAGGCGAGCGTAGGCAAAGCCTGGGCGAGCAACCTGGCGTGACGAATGCCGTAAGTCTCAATGGTCTTTTGATCGCTGCCGGGATCCGAGAGCCCACGCTCATCGCTGCATTCTTGTAAGATTACATTTTGGTGTAATATTTAGAGCGCAATGAGTGAGTGAGGTGTGGTGATGCGTGCTGTTGATGCTTTGGAAGTTCTCGAACTGCTCGGTTCCACGCAGCGCGGTCTCGTAACGACTGCTCAGGCTCGCGAATCGGGTCTGTCGGGCGTGGACCTGACTCGCCTTACCGACTCGGGAAAGCTCCACCGTGTCCGCCACGGAGTTTATGCCCTGCCTTCGGCGGGGGCTGACCGACTACAAGACCTGCGTGGGGCGTGGCTGGCGGCCTCGGCGAACGGCGACGTCGTCGTTTCCGGTGCCTCGGCGGCCGTCGTACATGGTCTTGGTGACCTCGTTCCCGCGGCACACGAGTTCACTGCACCGGTGCGCCGCCAGAGCACGCTGCCGGACCTCCGATTCCACCGCGCCGAGTTGAGCGACGACGATTTGACCGTGGTCGACGGGCTTCCGGTAACCACAGTGGTGCGCACAGCCGCCGACCTCGCTGCGTCGTTGCTGGATTCCGACCACCTCGCCGGAGTTTTGTCCGCCGCGGTCGAGAATCTGGATGTCGATGTCGAGGAGCTCGCGCAGGCGCTCTCCCCCTATGCCAGACGCTACGGTTTCGACTCCGGGCGAGCGCTTCTCGCAGAGGCCGCACCCGGTTACGTGGCTGCTGCGCTCAGCAGCGCAGTTCGTACGGCCGTTACTCACTCTCCCCGATTTCGGAAGCAGGCCCTGAAGCTTCTCGCGGAGCCCGATGGCGCGAAGACGCTCCTGTCATTCCTCGAGGAGCGCCTCGCTTCATAAGGCACTTCAACACTGGCAAGGAAACACATGGCGCTCACAACGATGCAGCTGGCGAGCCTCGCCCGATCGCTTCAGGCTAAGCTGAACAACGAGGCGCGCCGGCGCGGGGTGACCGCGGATGTCATCCGCAAGCAGTACATCTTCACGGTCTTCCTGAGCAGATTGTTCTCTCCGGAGCCGCAGCCACCTTGGATCCTTCTCGGCGGGAACGCACTGCTCATCCGCACCGGCGGTGGACGCTTCACGCAAGACATCGACCTTGCCCGCGAGAGCGAGTGGACTTCGACCGACGACGTGCGCGCCGAGCTGCGGTCGCTCGCCGATTCCGGCGCAGACCGAGATCCATTCATCTTCGTGGTGGTCGCAGTCGAGCCGTACTCCGAGCCAGACCCATTTGACTACGGCACGAAGACGGCGAAGGCGAGGGTGCAGGCGCTCCTCGGCACTCAGGTCTTTGACACATTCACCGTCGACCTGACCGAGAGGCGTCACCTCGACGCTCTCGTCGATCAGGTGCCCCTCCGCGCGGTCATCGACCACGACACCCTCTCCCATCTGCCGTCGGTGCCGACGACACCGCTCGAGAACCACCTGGCCGATAAGGTGTGCGCGATGTACGAGCGACACGGGAGCGACGGCGACTCGCCCTCCACCCGCTACCGCGACCTCGCCGACATCGTCCGGATTCTGGACGCCGGCCCTATAGATGCCGCTCGCCTCAGGGAAGTGCTCGACCGCGAATCGGGTCGGCGGAGGATCACGCTACCGAGCCGCATGGAGGCGCCTGCCAAAGAATGGCGGACCGCGTTTCCCCGCCAGGCACGAACGTTCGCTGAGTACCCAAGCAAGCTCTATGAACTGGACGCATCACTGGACGCGACACGGCCCTGCCTGGATCCCATTCTTTCCGGCGTTCGGACCTCCGGCACGTGGGTTCCTGAAGAGCACGCCTGGTCCGACTGACACCGCACTCGATCGAGTGTGGGCAAAGTGTGGGCAATCGCGATTTCGGGGCGAGATCAGAAGGCTCCAGATCCGCAGAATCACGGGGATCTGAGCATCTGACAAAACGGTGCCCCTGGAGGGACTCGAACCCCCAACCCTTTCCTTAGGACGGAACTGCTCTTCCATTGAGCTACAGAGGCTGACCGGGCAAGTTTAGCGGTCAGGCCGCCGTGGCGAGGAACATCTCCCACTGCGGCTCGGCCTTCTCGGCGCCCTTGATGCTCCAGCCCGACTGGTGCGGCATCCGCGGGGCGAAGCGCAGCGACCAGCCCATCTCCTCCGGCGTGCGGTCGCTCTTGATGTTGTTGCAGCGCAGGCAGCAGGCCACGAGGTTCTCCCAGGTGTCCTTGCCCCCGCGCGAGCGCGGCTGCACATGATCGATGGTGGTCGCCGATCCGCCGCAGTAGCCGCAGCGCTGGCCGTCACGGCGCAGCACTCCCCGGCGCGAGACCGGCATCATGCGGTTGATCGGCACCCGCACGTAGCGGGTGAGGAGGATGACGGCGGGCCTCTCGAAGGCGCTCGTGATCCCGATCACGGGGTGCGCGTCGTCGCTCGCCAGCACTCGCGCCTTGTCGTTCAGCACGAGCACGATCGCCCGCTTGAACGAGATGACGCCGAGCGGCTCATATCCTGCGTTCAGTACCAGTGTTCGCATGCTCTCCCTTTCGAAGAGACCTGGACGGCTTCCAGGTGTTCGATACAGCGGATCGGCTCAGATCGAGGAGTCGGGCGGACAACAAAAAAGGCGCCGTCATGATGACAGCGCCTTGCAGGGGGATCCGGTTATCCGGAACCGACTGAGTCCGTTCGAGTGCCGCGGCACGCGCAGCTGAAGGCGATCCGTGGTGCGGATGCTCCTGCCGTCGTTCATCGGTCTCTCCATGATCTCGGGGACGATCAGAGCCTCAGAGTACGACAGAAACGGCGTGCCACACAGTGGTGGCACGCCGTTTCATGGACTGGTAACGAGCTGTTTACACGATCCGCACGAAGTAGTAGCTGCCCCAGAGCGGACGGTGCTCGACGTAACGGCCCCAGTCCGGGGAGTCGATCGATTTGCCGGCCCCGTCGTAGATGCCGATGTGGCCGATGGGCCAGACGATGAGGTCTCCGGCCTGAGCGTCCTCCGGAGCGATCGGGATGCCGAGGGCGGCCTGGTTGCTCACGGTGCGCGGCAGGTAGATGCCGAAGGCGCCGAAGACGTACTGGGTGAGACCGTCGCAGCCGAAGCTCGTGTCGGGGCTCGCACCGCTGCCGTAGGGCACGACTCCCACGAACTGCTTGGCGAACTCCACGATGGCCTGACCGCTGTAGGGGCCGGAGGGCGGGTTGACCGCGAACGTGCCACCCGGGGCGGAGGAACGCGACGACTCCGCGGCCGACGCAGCGGCGGCGGCCTCGGTGGCGGCGACCGCGGCGGCCGCGGCCTCGCGGGCAGCGGCCAGCTCGGCCGAGGTGGGCGCCGTGTAGTTGTCGCGGCTGACCGCGAGGGCGGCCGACGCGTCGGGCACCACGAGGGTCTGCGAGCCACTGAGGTCGGCCTCGGCGGAGGCGACCGTGCTGTCGAAGCTGCCGCCGCCACCGAAGGCGTAGGCGGGGAGCGACATGGTGACCACGAGGGCCGCAGCGAAGGTCATGACGACCGTGCTGATGGCGCCCTTCTTCGTGGGCCGCTTGAAGCGGGGGCGCGAGCGCGGTGCGCGGGTGCCGCCCTGAGCGGGCTCGGCCACGCGGGCCGGCGGCGCCACGGGCGCACGCTTCACCAGAGCACTGGACACGACCGGCTTCGACGCCGCAGCTGCGGCCGACTCTGCCGCACGGAGCTCCCGGCGGGTGAGTGCGGATGCCAGGGAGGGTGTCTCGGGTCTGTTCGGGTCTTCGGGGTTCCGCTCCGAAGGGAGCGAGTTTCCATCAAGGGCCAAAATACGTTCCTCCGGCACCTCTCGCAGCTAGGGCACTGCTCCCGTCCACACCGAGTTGCGTGCGTGTTCTGCGACCAAGAGGCGGGAAAGCGAGGTGTCTTGGCCCGGTCCCGCACCCATTAGGGGGTGGTGGACTCGTTAGAGAATACGGGAGGCACAGCCGAATGTCACCTCGAGCGACGGTTTGTTTAACAATTCCGTAACGCTCGCCCGGATGATTTTGCTCAGATCCCAACAAATATGTGGGATGCGACCTCATTGGGGAGCTCGAGTCCCTCGTCGAAACCTTCGACCTCTACCAGAACGTAGGAACCGACCGCCGTGAAGGCCGCCGAGTTGCCTGGCACGACACCCGCCTGCTTGAGCTGCAGCAGCAGCTCCGGATCGACCTGGGCCGGTTCGCCGAGACGACGGATGGTCTTCGTCTGGGGGCCCACGGCTCCGTGCACGAGCGTCACGATGTTCACCACGCCCTTCGTGAACGGCATCGTCGCCTCGTCTCCCAGCACATCGAGGCCGGGGATGGGGTTGCCGTAGGGCGACTCCGTGGGGTGGTCGAGCAGCTCGAGGATGCGCAGTTCAACCTGCTCGCTCATCACATGCTCCCACCGGCATGCCTCGTCGTGCACCAGCTCCCAGTCGAGGCCGATGACGTCGCTCAGCAGGCGCTCGGCGAGCCGGTGCTTGCGCATCACGGAGATCGCCTTGCGCCGGCCCACCTCGGTGAGCTCGAGGTGCCGATCGAGCGAGACCACGACGAGTCCGTCGCGCTCCATGCGCCCGACGGTCTGCGACACCGTGGGCCCGGAGTGACCGAGCCGCTCCGAGATGCGCGCGCGCAGCGGATTGATGTTCTCTTCTTCGAGTTCGAGAATCGTCCGCAGATACATCTCTGTGGTGTCGATCAAATCAGTCACGGCATACTCCTAGGCCCTGTGAGGCGTACCTAACCCAGCCTAGTGTCACGCCACGACACGGAGGCTGTTCGCGCGTCGATACTATGGACCGCATGGCCGAGATCACGATTCCCACCGATCGACTTCCCGTGGACGGACGGTTCGGCTGCGGCCCTTCCAAGGTCCGCCCCGCCCAGCTGGAGGACCTCGTCACCCGCGGCGCCTCCCTCCTCGGCACGAGCCACCGCCAGGCGCCCGTGAAGAACCTCGTGGGTTCGGTGCGTGAGGGACTGTCGTCGCTCTTCTCGCTGCCCGAGGGCTACGAGGTCGTGCTCGGCAACGGCGGCTCGACGGCGTTCTGGGACGCAGCATCCTTCGGACTCATCCAGAAGCGCGCCGAGAACCTGTCGTTCGGCGAGTTCGGCTCCAAGTTCGCCGCCGCAGCCGGGGCTCCGTGGCTCGAGGCCCCCCACGTGGTGAAGTCCGAGGGCGGAACGCTCGGGCGGATCGAGGTGCTCGAGGGCGTCGACGTCTACGCCTGGCCGCACAACGAGACGAGCACGGGCGTCATGGCTCCCGTGCAGCGCGTGCACGGCGACGAGGGTGCACTCACCGTCATCGACGCGACGAGCGCCGCGGGCGGCGCTGACTTCGACGTCACCGAGACGGATGTCTACTACTTCGCCCCGCAGAAGAACTTCGCGTCGGACGGCGGGCTCTGGTTCGCCCTCATGTCGCCCGCAGCCCTCGAGCGGATCGAGACGGTCGCGTCATCCGGCCGCTACATCCCCGAGTTCCTGAGCCTGAAGAACGCGGTCGACAACTCGCGACTGAACCAGACGCTCAACACCCCCGCCATCGCCACGCTTGTGCTGCTGGAGAACCAGGTCTCCTGGATCAACGGCAACGGCGGCCTGCCGTGGGCCTCGGCGCGCACCGCGGAGTCGTCGTCGGCGCTCTACACCTGGGCCGAGAGCGTGTCGTACGCGCAGCCGTTCGTCGCCGAGCCGTCCGAGCGCTCGCAGGTCGTCGTCACGATCGACTTCGACGACTCCATCGACGCCGCGGCCATCGCCAAGGCCCTCCGCTCCAACGGCATCGTCGACACCGAGCCCTACCGCAAGCTCGGCCGCAACCAGCTGCGCGTGGCGACCTTCGTGGCCATCGAGCCCTCCGACGTCAAGCAGCTCATCTCGTCGATCGAGTACGTCGTGGAGAACCTGGGCTCGTAGCCTCTCCGCGCGGACAACGACGAAGCTCCCGCCTTCCGGCCCCTTCTGGGCGTCGGTGGGCGGGAGCTTCGTCGTTGTCCGCGTGTGCGGGGTGAGTCAGCGGCTCTCGGAGGGGAGCTCGTCGTCCGAGTCGTCCTCGTCGTCCGAGTCGTCGTCCTCGTCGGAGTCGTCCTCGTCTGCCGCGGCCGCGAGTTCGTCGTCGTCGGCGATGTGGTCGTCGAGGTCGGTCACGTCGTCGAGGTCCACCTCATCGAGGTCGTCCTCGTCCTCGTCCTCGTCGTCCTCGGACTGCTCGTCTTCGTCGTCCTCGTCTTCGTCTTCGTCGTCCTCATCGTCGTCTTCGTCGAGGTCGTCGTCCTCCTCGTCGTCGGCCTCGGCAGCCGTCGCCGCCGCGAGCTCCTGGGCAAGCTGGTACTCGGCGAGGCGCTCCGACCACGGCACCCAGTCGGGAGCGACGAGCGAGGTCTCGCCCGGCAGCAGCTCCACCTCGAGCACGTTGGGCTCGGACTCCTCGTCGACGCGTGCGAGCGTCACCGTCCACCGCCAGTCGGGGTAGCCGGGCAGCGTCGAGGCGAAGAACAGGCTGAGCACGTGGTCCTCGTGGGCCTCTGAACCGACGAGCTCGCCGACGGTGCCCGCCGGAGCGATCCCTACGAGCGCGGCCCGTGCGAAGTCCACCGACCCGAGCAGCACCTCGTCGGTGACGGGCTCGACGGCAGCGGTCTCTTCAACCACCTCATCGGAGGCGCTCTCGTCGGCAGCGGCCTCCTCGACCGCATCGGCCGAGGGCTCGGGCTCGACGGCAGCGCTCTCGTCGACGGCGCCGAGCTCGGGTGCGTCCTGCGGCACTAGGCGTCCAGCTCGTCTGCGACCTTGCGCAGCAGAGCGGCGATCTTGCGGCTGTGGGCGTTGTCGGGGTAGCGACCGCGCTTGAGATTCCCACCGATGGAGTCGAGCACCTTCACGAGGTCCTCCACGATGACCGCCATGTCGTCGGCGGGCTTCCGCGCCATCTTCGCGAGGCTCGGGGGCGCCTCGAGCACCCGCACCGAGAGCGCCTGCGCACCGCGCTTGCCGTCGGCGATTCCGAACTCGAGCTTGCTGCCGGCTTTCACCGTGGTACCCGCGGGCAGGGCCGACGCGTGCAGGAACACTTCTTGGCCGTCATCGGTGCTGATGAAGCCGAAGCCCTTCTCGTCGTCGTAGAACTTGACCTTGCCGGTTGGCATCGCGAATCTCCTCGTGTAATCGGCCCGAATACCTCTTCGGACCACTGACCAGCCTACCCGTGCCCGTATCCTTGTGGATGTGAGTGACGCCGACAACACAGCCAGCAGCCGGATCGAACGGTCCCTGGCGGTCATGATCGCGGCCGTCATCGGGATGTCGATCATCGCGTTCCTCGCCATCATCATCGCGACCGCGGTGGGCGTGGGCGGCGAGTCCTTCAGCTCCGGCGTCTGGCCCGCGGTCTTCCTCGTGCCCTACATCGGCCTGCCGATCGGCCTCGTGCTCATGCTCGTCCTCCTCATCCTCAACATGAGACGCCGTCTCCGCGACGCTCGCGGGAGTCGGTGAGCGATCCGCTCACGCTCGCGCGCTCACTGAGCGCCCGCAGCGACGACCAGCTGATCGCGCTGCTTGCGGCGCGCCCGGTCGCGGCGCGGGAGATCCGCGACTTCTTCGACCTCGCCGACGCGCTGCTCGACCCGGTGTCGGTGCGCGCAGCGCTCCGCCGCCTCGACCGTGACGAGCTCGAGGGCCTCGCCGCCCCGGCGGGGAACAGCGGGGAGCAGCGCGAGCTCGCGCTCCGCGATGAAGCCGGCCGCCCCTACGCCGTGGTCGCCGAGGTGGCCCGCGCCGTGCTCGACGAACCGGCCCCCGCGGCCGCGGCCGACCCGCCCGTCTCCTCTCCCGCGGCCGACGCCGTGGCGGCCACGCCGGTGGCCGAGCGCGCCTTCACCGCTATCTCCGCGGTCGCCGAGCTCGTGCAGCAGCTCCGCCTCGCCCCCGTGCGCACCCTCGCCCGCGGTGGCGTCCCGGCCGCCGAGAGCAAGCGCCTCTCGGCCCTCCTCGGACTCGAGCCGGAGCTGGTGCCCCCGCTCATGGAGGTCGCTCGCGCGGCCGGCCTGGTCGACCTCGACGGCGACCTCCTCTTCTCCACGGCCCTCGCCGACGAGTGGAATCTGCTCGCCCACCGCGACCGCTGGCACGCCCTCGTGTCCGGCTGGGTCGCGAGCCTCGACACCCCGTTCCGCTCCCTGCTCGCCGATGCCGTCGCGGGTGGCCCGTGGCCGAGCGGCACCGCACTCCGCGAGTCCCTGGCCGCCCGCTATCCAGCCGCCGACGCGGCCATGCGTGCCGAGCTCGACCACCTCGACGAACTGGCACTCCTGCTGGGAGCAGCACCCTCGGGCCTCGCCGCCGACCTGCCGGACGAGGTCGACCGGGTCTACCTGCAGCACGACCTCTCCATCATCGCCCCGGGCCCCCTTCGCCCCGCCATCGACGCCCGCCTCCGCACCGTCGCGGACATCGAGAACCGCGGCCTCGCCAGCAGCTACCGGATCACGGCGCAGACGATCGACCGCGCCCTCGCCTCGGGCGAGACGGCCACGGGGCTCCGGGAGTTCCTCGGCGAGATCTCGCTCACGGGCGTCCCTCAGGCACTCGACTACCTCATCGGCGAGGGCGAGCGTCGCTACGGCCTCGTCCGCGTCTCGCCCGCCGGCAGCGCGGCCGGCAGCACCCGCACCCGCGTGCACTCGAGCGACACCCGCGTGCTCGGCAGCATCGCGGTCGACCAGTCCCTCTCCTCGCTCGGGCTCCGGCGCGAGTCCGACGACACCCTCTCGAGCCGCATCGAGCCCGCCACCGTCTACTGGCTGCTCGCCGACGCCCGCTACCCCGTGCTCGCCGAAGACGCCGACGGCGGCGTGCTCGTCATGCGACGCGCGCGCATCCTGCCCACCCGCCGGTCAGCGGATGCCCGCAGCACAGTTCCCGACACAGCACCGAGCAC